>NZ_JBEZLW010000002.1:0-402961 GCF_040652395.1 Streptomyces sp. NPDC048269 | reverse complement strand
GCGAGCAGCTGCGGGACGATGGTGTTCTCCACGTCCGAGCTGACGCCGGATCCGCGGGTGCGGAAGAGGGACTCCATCTCGTCGAAGAAGACGCTCGAACTTGCGGCGAGGCCGCGCCCAGCGCCGGTCGTGGTGGAAGGCCCGCAGTCCGGCCTTGGCCCGGGCGCGCGGGCGTTTGGCGTAGAACCTCTTCGCGAACGGGGACCCGGGCCTGGCCAGGCGGATCGCGCCGATGAGCGCCACGAAGGGGATGACCGTCCCGAAGATCGCCGTGCGGGGTTTGCCCTTCCACAGGGCGATCAGGGCCAGGAAGAAGTTGCCGGCGGTGTTCATGACGACCAGCCCGCGGCTCTGCTGCTCCTCGGCGGTCAGCTCGTTGACCCCGAAGGGCAGGAACCCGCCGAGCACCAGGGCCACCAGCGCGGCCGTCAGGACCACGATCTCCACGCTCTTGCGCCCCTGCTCGCTCCAGTACACGTCGTCGAGGTGCAGGATCAGCGCGAACTCGTCCAGCACCAGGCCCGCGCCCAGCCCGAAGAGGACGGCCGAGAGCAGGGCGCCGAAGCTGTACCGGCCGCTGCCGACCGCCCCGAACCCGCCGATGATCACGAGGATCACCCCGGGCACCACGTGGTGGATGTGCACGCCGCCGGGGGTGACGTTCTTGAAGGGCCCCCGCCCCGCCCGGATCATCCGGGTGATCACGCGAGTGACCAGGAACGAGGTCACGAACGAGAGCAGGGCGAGCAGCAAGGGCAGCTTCCCCGGTTCGAGGATGTTCCGATACCACCAGTGACCCATCCCACTGACTCCCTGTTTGGAACGTATGGGGTAATTTACCGCCCGCGGTGAGCCGGTAGCGTTCGCGCCGATGAAAGATTCGTTCGACGATCCGCTCCTGACGCCGCCCCCGGAACGCGCCTCGTTCCTCGACGGCGTCCGCTTCGCGTTCGGCACGCTGACCGTGCTGCCCGCCCGCATCACCCGCTGGGACCGCCCCGCCGCCCGTACCGGCATGGCCTGCGCCCCGCTCGCCGGGCTGGTCGTCGGCCTGCTCGCCACCGTGCCCGGGGTGCTCCTGCTGGTGCTCGGCGGGGGACCGCTGCTCGCCGCGGCCGTCACCGTCGCGGTGCCGGCAGCGCTGACCCGCGGCCTGCACCTGGACGGGCTCGCGGACACGGCAGACGGCCTGGGCAGCGCCAAACCGGCCGAGGACGCGCTGCGCATCATGAAGCAGTCCGACATCGGTCCCTTCGGCGTCGTGACCCTGGTGATCATGATGATGGTGCAGGTGGCCGCCCTGTCAGACGTCTACGCCGACAGCTGGATCCGCGGCGCCCTCGCCGCCGTGACCGCCGCCGTGACCGCCCGCCTGGCCATGACCCTGGCCTCCCGCCAAGGTGTTCCGCCGGCCCGCCCCGAAGGGCTCGGCGCGGCGGTCGCCGGGGTGGTCCCGCGCGCCGCGGCCGCCGCCGTCGCGGCGCTGACCGCGGCGGTGGCCGCGGCTGCCGCCCTCCCGCTGGGCCTCCCGGCCGCCGGCCGGCACGCGGCCGCGGTCCTGGCCGCCCTGCTCGCCGCGGAACTGCTGCTGCGCCGCTGCGTCCGGCGCTTCGACGGGGTCACCGGTGACGTCTTCGGAGCCGTGGCCGAGGTCTCCGCGACCACCGCCCTGATCGTCCTCGCCCTGGGCTGACCCGGCCCGGCGCCAAGGGCCCGCGTACCCTCACCCCGTGGACCACACTCCGACGGACCCGACCACTGCCGCGCCCGGCGCGCCGATCAGGGTCCTGCTCGCCGACGACCAGGCCCTGCTGCGCAGCGCGTTCAAGGTGCTCGTGGACTCCGAAGCCGACATGGAGGTCGTCGGGGAGGCCTCGGACGGGGCGCAGGCCTACGCGCTGGCCCGGCAGACGCGCGCCGACGTCGTACTCATGGACATCCGGATGCCCGGGACCGACGGCCTCGCCGCCACCCGCATGATCAGCGGCGATCCGGAACTCGCCGCCGTGCGTGTGGTGATGCTGACGACCTTCGAGGTCGACGAGTACGTCGCCGCCGCCCTGCGGGCCGGCGCCTCCGGCTTCCTCGGCAAGGGCGCCGAGCCCGAGGACCTCCTCAACGCCATCCGTGTCGCACACGCCGGCGAGGCCCTGCTCTCGCCGGCAGCCACCAAGGGGCTCATCGCCACCTTCCTCGCGCAGGGCGGCGGCGCGGACCCGGCCGCCGCCGCGGCCGGCGCCGGATCGCACGCGCAGCGGCTCGCCGCGCTGACCGTCCGGGAGCGCGAGGTCCTCGTACACGTGGCGGCGGGGCTGTCCAACGACGGCATCGCGGGACGGCTGGAGGTCAGCCCGCTCACCGTCAAGACCCACGTGAACCGGGCGATGGCCAAGCTCGGTGCCCGCGACCGCGCCCAATTGGTGGTCATTGCCTACGAATCGGGACTGGTCCGGCCGCGCGCGGAGTAGCGCGCGGCAGTACGCAGTAGTGCGGCGTACTGCGGACGCGGTATGGCGCAGATAAGGACGGGACCTGCGAGCGACGCAACGGCGCCGCGGCGTACGAAAGGCTGAAAAGGCCCTCGCGTTCGCCACTGCAGAGAGATCTCATACCCATGTCCTGGCTGTCCCGCTTCAGCCTTGCCCAAAGGGCGTTGATCGGCCTCGTGTCGATCGTCGCGCTCCTCTTCGGCGCCATAGCCATCCCGCAGCTCAAGCAGCAGCTGCTGCCGTCCATCGAACTGCCGATGGTGTCCGTGCTCGCGCCGTACCAGGGCGCCTCGCCCGACGTGGTGGAGAAGCAGGTCGTCGAACCGATCGAGGCCACGCTCAAGGGCGTCGACGGCATCACCGGCATCACCTCCACCGCCAGCGAGGGCAACGCCCTCATCATGGCCACCTTCGACTACGGCGACAGCGGGACCAAGCAGCTCGTCGCCGACGTCCAGCAGGCAGTCAACCGGGCCCGCGTCCGGCTGCCCGCCGAGGTGGATCCGCAGGTGGTGGCCGGTTCCACCGACGACATCCCGACCGTCATCCTCGCCGTCACCTCCGACAAGGACCAGCAGGCCCTCGCCGACCAGCTGGAACGTTCCGTCGTCCCCGTCCTCTCGGACATCGAGGGCGTCGGCCAGGTCACCGTCGACGGCGTCCAGGACCTGCAGGTCACCGTCACCCCCGACAACGCCGGGCTCGCGGCCGCCGGCCTCGACGGCGCCGCCCTCGCCCAGGGGCTCCAGGCGGGCGGTGCGACCGTGCCCGCCGGCTCCTTCGACGAGGAGGGCAAGAACCGGACCGTCCGCGTCGGCGCCGGCTACACCTCGCTCGCCCAGGTGGAGGACCTGCGCCTGAGCCCCGGCCCGGGCAAGCCTGCCGTCCGGCTCGGCGACGTGGCCACGGTGAAGCAGGAGGCCGCCAAGGCCGTCTCCCTCACCCGCACCAACGGCAAGCCCAGCCTCGCCCTCGTCCTCACCATGGACAAGGACGGCAGCGCCGTCGCCATCTCCGGCGCCGTCAAGGACAAGCTCCCCGAGCTGCGTTCCACGCTCGGCTCCGGCGCCGACCTGACCGTCGTCAGCGACCAGGGCCCGGCCGTCGCCAAGTCCATCTCCAGCCTCACCACCGAGGGCCTGCTCGGTCTGCTCTTCGCGGTGATCGTGATCCTGGTCTTCCTGGGCTCGCTGCGCTCGACGCTGGTCACCGCGGTCTCCATCCCGCTGTCCGTCGTCCTCGCGCTCATCGTGCTCTGGACCCGCGACCTGTCGCTCAACATGCTGACGCTGGGCGCGCTCACCATCGCCATCGGCCGCGTCGTGGACGACTCGATCGTGGTCCTGGAGAACATCAAGCGCCACCTCGGTTACGGCGAGGAGCGCGAACAGGCCATCCTCACCGCCGTCAAGGAGGTGGCCGGCGCCGTCACCTCCTCCACGCTCACGACCGTCGCCGTCTTCCTGCCGATCGGCCTCGTCGGCGGCATGATCGGCGAGCTCTTCGGCTCCTTCTCGCTGACCGTCACCGCCTCCCTGCTGGCCTCGCTGCTCGTCTCGCTCACCGTCGTACCGGTGCTCTCCTACTGGTTCATGAGCGCCCCGAAGGGCCTGACGGCCGGGGACGCCGCGAGCGCCGCCAAGGCGCGCCGCGAGGCCGAGGAGAAGGAGTCGCGCAGCCGCCTCCAGAAGCTGTACGTCCGTGTCCTGGGCTTCGCCACCCGGCGCCGCCTGACGAGCGTGGCGATCGCGGTCGTCGTCCTCGTCGGCACCTTCGGGATGACCCCGCTGCTGAAGACCAATTTCTTCGACCAGGGCGAGCAGGACGTCCTGACCATCAAGCAGGAGCTGGCCCCCGGCACCTCACTGGCCACCTCCGACGAGGCGAGCCGCAAGGTCGAGGGTGCGCTGGCCCAGGTCGACGGCGTCAAGAGCTACCAGGTCACCGTCGGTTCCTCCGGCTTCCTCGCGGCCTTCGGCGGCGGTACGGGCTCCAACCAGGCCTCGTACCAGGTCACCCTGAAGGACTCCGGCAAGGCGGAGAGCGTCAGGAAGCAGATCGAGGGCAAGCTGGCCGCGCTCGACGGCATCGGCGAGACCCGCATCGCGGCGGGCGACGGCTTCGGCAGCCAGAACCTCAGCGTGGTCGTCAAGGCCGGTGACGGCGAGGTCCTCGCCAAGGCCGCCGAGCAGGTGCGGGCCGAGGTGGCCACGCTGAAGAACGTCACCGACGTCCAGAGCGACCTGTCCCAGTCCGTGCCCCGGATCTCGGTGACCGCCACCCCCAAGGCGGCGGACGCGGGCCTGAACCAGGCCGCGCTCGGCGGACTCGTCGCGCAGGCCGTACGGGGCAACCCGGCGGGCAAGGCCGTACTGGACAACACCGAACGGGACATCGTCATCAAGTCCGCGCAGCCGGCCACCACCCTGGCGCAGCTGCAGGCCCTGCCGGTCGGCCCGCTCAAGCTCGGTGACATCGCCGAGGTCAAGGTGGTCCCCGGTCCGGTCGCGATGACCCGGATCGACGGCGCCCGCGCCGCCACCGTCACCGCGAAGCCGGTGGGCGACAACACGGGCGCGGTCAGCGCCGAGCTCCAGACCAAGCTCAAGGCCCTGGACCTGCCGGAGGGCGCCACGGCCTCCATCGGCGGCGTCTCGGAGGACCAGGACGAGGCCTTCGGCTCGCTCGCCCTGGCCATGCTCGCGGCCATCGCGATCGTGTTCATGCTGCTGGTCGCGACGTTCCGCTCGCTGGTCCAGCCGTTGATCCTGCTGGTCTCCATCCCGTTCGCGGCCACCGGCGCGCTCGGCCTGCTGATCGCCACCGGCACCCCGATGGGCGTCCCGGCGATGATCGGCATGCTGATGCTCATCGGCATCGTCGTGACCAACGCGATCGTCCTGATCGACCTGGTCAACCAGTACCGCGCCCAGGGCCTCGGCGTCGTCGAGGCGGTCATCGAGGGCGGCCGGCACCGCCTGCGCCCGATCCTCATGACGGCCCTGGCGACGATCTTCGCGCTGCTCCCGATGGCGCTGGGCGTCACCGGGGAGGGCGGCTTCATCTCCCGGCCGCTCGCGGTCGTGGTGATCGGCGGCCTGGTCAGCTCGACCCTGCTGACCCTGCTCCTGGTGCCGACCCTCTACACGATGGTGGAACTCCGCAAGGAGCGCCGCCGGGCCAAGCGCTCGGCCAAGAGCGAGGCCCGCCTGACGGTGGTCCCGGCCCCGTCGTCCGCCCAGGACGGCGAGACCCCGGCCACGGTCTGACCCGACCGGCGGCAAGCACGGTGAAGGGGCGTCCCGCAACGGCGGGGCGCCCTTTCGGCTTCGTCCTGGACCAGCGACAGGTGGGCGCCCACCTCGTCCTCCTCCGGTGCCGTCCCGTGAAAATCAACTCCCCCTTCGTGCCGGGGAGGTCAAACGAAAGGGGCACCCGTCGGGGTGCCCCTTCCACTGATCGGTGCCGTGGCTACGGCAGTGCGAGCATCCGCTCCAGGGCGAGCTTCGCGAAGCTCTCCGTCTCCTTGTCGACCTGGATCTGGTTGACGAGGTTGCCCTCGGCCAGGGACTCCAGGGTCCACACCAGGTGGGGGAGGTCGATGCGGTTCATCGTCGAGCAGAAGCAGACCGTCTTGTCGAGGAAGACGACCTCCTTGTCCTCCGCGGCGAAACGGTTCGCCAGGCGGCGGACCAGGTTCAGCTCGGTGCCGATGGCCCACTTGGAGCCGGCCGGGGCCGCTTCCAGCGCCTTGATGATGTACTCCGTCGAGCCGACGTAGTCCGCGGCCGCGACGACCTCGTGCTTGCACTCGGGGTGCACCAGGACGTTCACGCCGGGGATGCGGGCGCGGACGTCGTTGACCGAGTCGACCGAGAACCGGCCGTGGACCGAGCAGTGCCCGCGCCACAGGATCATCTTGGCGTTCCGCAGCTGCTCGGCGGTCAGGCCGCCGTTCGGCTTGTGCGGGTTGTAGAGCACGCAGTCGTCCAGGGACATGCCCATGTCGCGGACGGCGGTGTTGCGGCCCAGGTGCTGGTCCGGGAGGAAGAGCACCTTCTCGCCCTGCTCGAAGGCCCACTCCAGGGCCTTCTTCGCGTTGGACGAGGTGCAGATCGTGCCGCCGTGCTTGCCGGTGAAGGCCTTGATGTCGGCGGAGGAGTTCATGTACGAGACGGGGACGGTCGCACCGGCGACACCGGCCTCGGTCAGCACGTCCCAGCACTCCGCGACCTGCTCGGCGGTGGCCATGTCTGCCATCGAGCAGCCGGCGGCCAGGTCCGGCAGGACCACCTTCTGGTCGTCCGAGGTCAGGATGTCCGCGGACTCGGCCATGAAGTGCACGCCGCAGAAGACGATGTACTCGGCCCCCGGCTTGGCGGCCGCGTCCTTGGCCAGCTTGAAGGAGTCGCCGGTGACGTCGGCGAACTCGATGACCTCGTCGCGCTGGTAGTGGTGGCCGAGGATGAAGACCTTGTCCCCGAGCTTCTCCTTCGCCGCGCGGGCACGCGCCACGAGGTCCGGGTCCGACGGCGAGGGCAGGTCGCCGGGGCACTCCACCCCGCGCTCGCTCTTGGGGTCGGCCTCACGGCCGAGCAGCAGCAGGGCAAGGGGCGTCGGCTGGACGTCCAAAGGCTGGGCGGTGGTCACGACACGCACCCTTTCTGTTCTGCGACAAGGACTTCTGGGGACTTCTGGAGCTATCGCTTCGACTTCTCGTCTATTTGACGTTATCTATCATAACCTCTTCACGTCACTTTGACGATGCCGATAGTGTCAATGTGACGCATCAGCCCGTCGGTCCACCGGTCCGCCCGTCCCGCGGTGTGCGAGCATGAATGTCTGAAACAAGCGTCGGGTCCCGGAATGAATCCGCGGTCCCGCTCGTTGCCACCGACGGCAAGAGTCCGACGTTTCCCTGCCTCCGGCGGGGAGCCGCCCACTTCGGGAGTGAATGCAGATGTCCGTACAGGACGACAAGACCACTGTGAGCGACGGCATCCTCCTGTCCGACGCCGCCGCCGAGAAGGTCAGGACCCTGCTGGAGCAGGAAGGCCGCGACGACCTGGCGCTGCGCGTCGCCGTCCAGCCCGGCGGCTGCTCCGGCCTGCGCTACCAGCTCTTCTTCGACGAGCGCTCCCTCGACGGCGATGTCGTGAAGGACTTCGACGGTGTGAAGGTCGTCACCGACCGGATGAGCTCCCCGTACCTGCACGGCGCCTCGATCGACTTCGTCGACACCATCGAGAAGCAGGGCTTCACGATCGACAACCCGAACGCCACGGGCTCCTGCGCCTGCGGCGACTCGTTCAGCTAAGCCGGCTCAAGGCTGCACGACGAGGGCCCGCCTCCGGTCTGATCGACCGGAGGCGGGCCCTCGTCACATGTCCGCTGTCCGCGGGATCACTGCCGGGGGAGCGGCTTGCCCGTGGTCGCGTCGACCACCTTCCGGTCGCCGAGCGGCTCCTTGAGCGTCGCCGTCAGGGACATCTCCTGGGCGACCATGATGCAGGCCTGACCGGGCTGGTTCGGGGTGTCCGTGATCTTCACCAGGACCGACGCGGCCTCCTCACGGGCCTCCAGCGCGTAGGTGCTGCACACGCTGCCCCAGAAGTTCACCGTCAGCTTCCGGTCGGCCTGCGCGTACGAGAATCCGGGCACCGTACGACCGTTCTTCGGGCCGGGGGTGGTCTCCTGCGCGGCGGCCGGCTGGGCCACCGTGTGGCCGGGGGCGCCGCCCTGGCCCGCCACCTCGAAGAGCCAGGCCGGGACCAGACCGCGCTTCCCGTCCACCGTCCCGGGGACCAGGCCGAGCGCGGCGCCCTTGACCGTCTCCGTACGCGGCGGCTTCATGGGCCGCGGCTCCGGGTTGCACGGCGGCGTGTCCGTGGGCCCCGGCGGGTTGTCCGGGTCCAGCGGGACCGAGGTCGCGCAGCCACTGGGACCGGTACCGGTGCCGTCGGAGCCGCCCGACTTCGCGTTCAGCCGGGCCAGCGCCTCCACGGCGCCGACCACCTGCTGGTCGGCCGCCTTCACCGGGGCCTTCAGCTCACCGCTGCCCGCCACCACCGATCCGTCGGCGGCCACGCTCACCTTGGTGGTCCAGCCCTGCGTGGGGAGCCCGCCGATCACCGGGTCCGCGGTCACCACCCGCACCGCGCCCTGGACGAGCCGGGCGTCGAGCTTGGCCTGCTCCTGGCCCACGGCGGCCAGCACCGGGCGCGCGGCCGCCTTGGCGGCCTCCTCGGACACCGGCGTGCCGGAGGCGGCGGACGTGCCGGAGCCGCCGTTCCCCGCGTCCTGGGGCAGGGTGGCGGGGCCGCAGGTGTCCTTGCCGCGCACGCAGTCGTCCCCGGCGCCGTTGCCCGACGCCTGGAAGCGGCTGAAGTTCCACGTCCCCGGGGCCGTACGGGTCACCGTGAGCCGCGGCCCGGAGCCGTCGGCGGCCTCCCCGGCCACCCAGACGTCCCCGTTCAGCCGTGGCGCGCCCGAGATCCCCAGGGCCGCCGCGAGGCGGGCCACCTCCGCCGAGGTGACCTCCCCCGACGCGCTGAAGCCGGGCGCGGACGCCGGAGCCTCCGGCAGCGGGACGTCTGCCCGGTAGACCACGCCGCCACCTGACGGGTCCGGCTCCCCGGGCGCGATGCCGGGCGCCGTGGGACTGCCCGCGTCACGGGGCGCCGAGGCCGTGCTGCTCTCCGTACGGCTGCCCGACGCGTCGCCGTGGGCCGTGGACGCCCAGTACGCGGTACCGCCGCCGGCCAGCAGGACGGCGGCCGCGATCGAGCCGATGGCCCAGGACGGCCGCCGTCGTGTGCCGCGTGATGTGTCGGGTTCTTCGCTGGTCACCGCATCGCTCCTTCACCTGTTCCGTCCTGCCTGATGCGGGTGTGACGGAACAGACGCGCAACCGGTTCCCTTGTCCGCTCAGTCGCCGTAGGCCGCGGTGGAGGCGATCAGCCGCGCCGAGGCCGGCGGGACGCTGATCCCGTGGATCTGCGAGGGTGCCACGCGGGCCGGGCGGGGGCCCGCGGGGACCGCCCAGTGCGGGGCCATCCGGGCGCAGTCGCCGAGCAGCCGTGCGAAGCCGGGCCGCCCCGCGCCTTCCGCGACGCGCGCGTCGGAGGTGTACTCGGAGTAGCCGAAGCCGTCGGTAAAGGTCATGGTGGCACCGTAGGCACCGCGCCTCACGTGAAGAAAGACCTACTACGGGGTAGTTTCGGCCGTTCGGCCCGGGGCGCTCGACCGGGTAGTTTTGACTGTCCCCTTGCCGTCCTCCGCAGGAGCGTCCACGCCGTGCGCATCGCAGTCACCGGCTCCATCGCCACCGACCACCTCATGACCTTCCCCGGCCGATTCGCCGACCAGCTGGTCGCGGACCAGCTGCACACGGTCTCCCTTTCCTTCCTCGTCGACAACCTCGACGTCCGGCGGGGCGGTGTCGGCCCGAACATCTGCTTCGGCATGGGGCAGCTCGGCAGCCGCCCGGTCCTGGTCGGAGCCGCCGGTTCCGACTTCGACGAGTACCGCGCCTGGCTGGACCGGCACGGCGTCGACACCGAGTCCGTCCGGATCTCCGAGGTCCTGCACACCGCCCGCTTCGTGTGCACCACGGACGCCGACCACAACCAGATCGGCTCCTTCTACACGGGCGCGATGAGCGAAGCCCGCCTGATCGAGCTGAAGTCCGTGGCCGACCGGGTGGGCGGGCTGGACCTCGTCCTGATCGGCGCGGACGACCCCGAGGCGATGCTGCGCCACACGGAGGAGTGCCGGACGCGGGGGATCCCCTTCGCCGCCGACTTCTCGCAGCAGATCGCCCGGATGGACGGCGACAACATCCGCACCCTGATGGAGGGCGCGACGTACCTCTTCTCGAACGAGTACGAGAAGGGCCTCATCGAGTCGAAGTCGGGTTGGACGGACGCGGAGATCCTCGCGAAGGTCGGCACGCGGGTGACCACGCTGGGCTCGCAGGGCGTGCGGATCGAGCGGGCCGGCGAGGAGCCGATCGTCGTCGGCTGCCCCGAGGAGACCGCGAAGGTCGACCCGACGGGTGTCGGGGACGCGTTCCGCGCCGGCTTCCTGACCGGGCTGAGCTGGGGCGTCGGCCTGGAGCGTGCCGCGCAGCTGGGCTGCATGCTCGCGACGCTGGTCATCGAGACGCTCGGCACCCAGGAGTACACCCTGGCCCGGGCCCACTTCATGGAGCGTTTCACGAAGGCGTACGGGGACGAGGCCGCGGCGGAGGTCCGCGCCCACCTGTCGGCGTAGCCGCTGCCGTTGCGCTGCCGCTGCGCTGCCGCTGCGCTGCCGCTCAGCCGCCGCACCCCGGGCTCCCGCCCCGGCCCGGGCTGCGGCTGCCGGTGCTCCGCCCCGGACCCCGCGCAGCTTGCGCTGACGGTGCTCCCGGGCAGGGCTCGAAGTGTGCGGCGCCGCTGTCGGGGACCAGCCCCCGGACCCCCGCGCCTCAAACGCCGGCGGGGCTGGTTTGTGCCGGGCCAGGGCGGGGGTCCGGGCTCCGCGCGCCTCGATGTCGGCGGGGACGGGTTGGGCCCGGTGAGGTTGGGGGTCGGGGCTTCGGTCCGCGCCTCGCACCGGCGGGGCTGGTTGCCCGTAGGGCATTTCAGCCCGCCCGGCGTTCGAGGGCGCGCCCGGGCCGGAGGCGCCGGGTTCGGGGCGGAGCCCAGGGTGTCCGCAGGCCGCAGGCCGCGGGGTGTCGGCGGGGCCGGGGGGCGGAGTCAGAGCAGGCGGCGGACCGTGTACGCGACGCCGACGGGGCGTTCGGCTTCGCCCAGGTACTCGTGGCCCCGCATGGCGCACCACGCCGGGATGTCCAGGCGGGCCACCTCGTCGTCGGAGACGACCGTGACCGTGCCGCCCACCGGGACCCGGACGATGGCCCGGGCCAGTTCGATCACCGGCTGGGGGCAGCGCAGCCCGAGCGCGTCGAGCTCCAGCGAGTCCGCCACCGGCGGCACGGCCGGGCCCGGGTCGACCACGCCGAGGCGTTCCCGTACGCCGGAGACCGTCCCCGGCAGCACCTCCAGGAACGCGTTCACCTCCTCCGCCGACGTACCCGGCGGCAGGGAGACCCGTACGTTCCCCTCCGACAGCACCCCCATCGCCCGGAGGACATGACTCGGGGTCAGCGTGGAGCTGGTGCAGGACGAGCCCGAATTGACCGAGAAGCCCGCCCGGTCCAGTTCGTGCAGCAACGTCTCCCCGTCGACGTACAGGCAGGAGAAGGTGACCAGGTGTGGAAGCCTGCGGTCCGGATCGCCGACCACCTCCACGTCAGGGACCAGCCGGACCACCCGGCGCCGGATCCGGTCCACCAGGATCCGCAGCCGCGCCGCCTCCGCGTCGGCTTCGGCCCGTACGGCACGCAAGGACGCCGCGGCCGCCACGATCGCGGGCAGGTTCGCGAAGCCGGGCGAGCGGCCCGACTCCCGCTCGTCCGTGGGGCCTTGGGGCGAGAACCGGACCCCCTTGCGCACCGCCAGCAGGCCGACCCCCGGCGGGCCGCCCCACTTGTGCGCGCTCCCGGCCAGCACGGACCAGGCGCCCTCCACCGGCCCCCAGCCCAGCGACTGCGCCGCGTCCACCAGCAGCGGCACCCCCGCCTCGGCGCAGACCTCGGCGACCTCCGCCACCGGCTGGACCGTGCCCACCTCGTGGTTGGCGGACTGGAGGCAGGCCAGGGCGGTGGACGCCCCCACCGCGTCGCGGTAACCCGCAGCCGACACCGCGCCCGTACGGTCCACCGGGACCTCGGTCACCGTCCCGCCGCGCGCCTCGTGCGCCTCCGCCGCGTGGAGTACAGAACTGTGTTCGACCGCTGATACGACCAGATGACCGCCGACCCGTCGGCGCCCCGCGAGGACCCCCGCCACCCCCGTGTGAACCGCGTGCGTCCCCGAAGGAGTGAAGACGAGCTCGTCGGCGCGGCATCCCACCGCCTCCGCGGCCGCCTCCCGCGCCGCGTCCAGCAGCAGCCGGGCCCGACGGCCCTCCCGGTACAGCCGGGCCGGATCGGCCCAGCCCTCGTCCAGGGAGGCCTGCAGCGCCTGCCGGGCCACGGGGTGCAGGGGAGCGGCGGACGCGCTGTCGAAGTACGGCATCCGTTCACGCTAGCCGCAGCCCGCTGATGTTCGAGGTCAGGGGGCGTCAGATGTGTCCCGGAGCCCACCATTCAGGGCCATTCGCGCCGTCCCCCGTACGGCGGATCCATCCCTTCGGGGGCAGTAGCGGCGCGTTGGGCACCCTCCCCGCGCGACCCCAAATAGCGTCCAGTAGGGTTTGGTCCGCATAAACATCCAAACCCCTGCCTGCGTCAGGGCCGGCGACCGACCCGAACACGGCCGCGGCCGGCCGCGCGGGCCGAGACTCTCGGGAAGGCGCTACGTGAGTCCCTACGGCTCCGACCGCTCGCCGCGGCGCCCGATGCGGCGGAAGCTGCTGCAGGCGCTGACTGCGGGCGTGGTCCTGGCGACCGCCACTGGTTGCTCGTATACATGGAAAGACTTCCCCCGCCTCGGAATGCCGACTCCGGTAACCGAGGAGGCGCCGCGCATCCTCTCCCTGTGGCAGGGATCCTGGGCGGCCGCGCTCGTCACGGGCATCCTGGTCTGGGGCCTGATCATCTGGAGCGTCATCTTCCACCGGCGCAGCCGGACGAAGGTGGAGGTCCCCCCGCAGACCCGGTACAACATGCCCATCGAGGCGCTGTACACCGTGGTCCCGCTCATCATCGTCTCGGTGTTGTTCTACTTCACCGCGCGTGACGAGTCGAAGCTGCTCGCGCTCTCCAAGCCGGCGCACACGATCAACGTGGTCGGCTTCCAGTGGAGCTGGGGCTTCAATTACGTCGAGAACGTCGACGGCGACGCGGCGACCCCGAAGGCGGGCGAGGTTCCCAAGGAGCTTGCCAACATTCCGGACCGCTTCACCAAGGACTTCCCCGCGGGCGCCGAAGGCGTCTACGAGAAGGGCGTCCCGGGCAACCGGAACCCCCAGACGGGCAACCCGGGGCCGACGCTCTTCCTGCCCAAGGGTGAGAAGGTCCGCTTCATCCTGTCGTCCAACGACGTCATCCACTCCTTCTGGGTGGTCCCCTTCCTGTTCAAGCAGGACGTCATCCCGGGCCACACCAACGTCTTCGAGGTCACCCCGTCCCAGGAGGGCACCTTCGTGGGCAAGTGCGCCGAGCTCTGCGGCGTCGACCACTCCCGGATGCTGTTCAACGTCAAGGTCGTCTCGCCCGAGGCCTACCGGGCGCACCTCAAGGAACTGGCCGAGAAGGGGCAGACCGGCTTCCTGCCGGCGGGCATCAAGCAGACCGACCCGGCCCGGAATGCGGAGACGAACAAACTGTGAGCATCCTCAACGAATCTCAGGGTGCCGCCGCCGACTCGTATGAGAACGAGCTGCCGGTGCGGCGCAAGCAGCCGGGCAATGTCGTCGTGAAGTGGATGACCACTACCGACCACAAGACCATCGGCACGATGTACCTGGTCACGTCGTTCGTGTTCTTCCTCATCGGCGGTGTCCTGGCGCTCTTCATGCGCGCCGAGCTGGCCCGTCCGGGCACGCAGATCATGTCGAACGAGCAGTTCAACCAGGCGTTCACGATGCACGGCACGATCATGCTGCTGATGTTCGCGACGCCGCTGTTCGCCGGATTCGCGAACTGGATCATGCCGCTGCAGATCGGCGCGCCCGACGTGGCGTTCCCGCGGCTGAACATGTTCGCGTACTGGCTGTACCTCTTCGGCTCGACCATCGCGGTGGCCGGCTTCGTGACGCCGAACGGCGCCGCCGACTTCGGCTGGTTCGCCTACTCCCCGCTGTCGGACGCGGTCCGCTCGCCGGGCATCGGCGCCGACATGTGGATCATGGGTCTGGCCTTCTCCGGCTTCGGTACGATCCTCGGCTCGGTCAACTTCATCACCACGATCATCTGCATGCGCGCGCCCGGCATGACGATGTTCCGCATGCCGATCTTCACCTGGAACGTGCTGCTGACCGGTGTCCTGGTCCTGCTCGCCTTCCCGGTGCTGGCCGCCGCGCTCTTCGCGCTGGAGGCCGACCGCAAGTTCGGTGCGCATGTGTTCGACGCGTCGAACGGTGGCGCCCTGCTGTGGCAACACCTCTTCTGGTTCTTCGGACACCCAGAGGTGTACATCATCGCGCTGCCGTTCTTCGGCATCGTCTCCGAGGTCATCCCGGTCTTCAGCCGCAAGCCGATGTTCGGCTACATCGGTCTGATCGCCGCGACGATCGCGATCGCCGGCCTCTCCGTGACCGTGTGGGCGCACCACATGTACGTCACGGGCGGTGTGCTGCTGCCGTTCTTCTCCTTCATGACCTTCCTGATCGCGGTACCGACCGGTGTGAAGTTCTTCAACTGGATCGGCACCATGTGGAAGGGCTCGCTGTCCTTCGAGACTCCGATGCTCTGGACGATCGGCTTCCTGGTCACCTTCACCTTCGGTGGTCTGACCGGCGTCATCCTGGCCTCGCCGCCGATGGACTTCCACGTCTCCGACTCGTACTTCGTCGTCGCGCACTTCCACTACGTCGTCTTCGGCACCGTGGTGTTCGCGATGTTCGCCGGCTTCCACTTCTGGTGGCCGAAGTTCACGGGCAAGATGCTGGACGAGCGCCTCGGCAAGATCACCTTCTGGACGCTGTTCATCGGCTTCCACGGCACCTTCCTGGTGCAGCACTGGCTGGGTGCCGAGGGCATGCCGCGTCGTTACGCGGACTACCTCGCGGCCGACGGCTTCACCGCCCTGAACACCATCTCGACGATCAGCTCGTTCCTGCTGGGCATGTCGATGCTGCCGTTCATGTACAACGTCTGGAAGACGGCGAAGTACGGCAAGAAGGTCGAGGTCGACGACCCGTGGGGCTACGGCCGTTCGCTCGAGTGGGCGACGTCCTGCCCGCCGCCGCGGCACAACTTCCTCACGCTGCCGCGCATCCGCTCGGAATCCCCGGCGTTCGACCTGCACCACCCTGAGATCGCGGCCCTCGACCACCTTGAGGACCACACCGCCGGCGGCACCAAGGCGCTCACCGGTGACAAGGAGGCCGGCAAGTGAAGATCCAGGGCAAGATGTTCCTCTGGCTCTCCTTCTTCATCCTGATCATGGCCGTCGTGTACGGCGTGTGGTCGAAGGAGCCCGTCGGAACCACCGCGCTCTTCCTGGCCTTCGGCCTGAGCGTCATGATCGGCTACTACCTGGCCTTCACGGCCAAGCGCGTGGACGAGATGGCCCAGGACAACCTGGAGGCCGACGTCGCCGACGAGGCGGGCGAGCTGGGGTTCTTCGCCCCGCACAGCTGGCAGCCGCTCTCGCTGGGCATCGGCGGTGCGCTCGCGTTCATGGGCGTCATCTTCGGCTGGTGGCTCATGTACTTCTCGGCCCCGATCATCGTGATCGGCCTGTGGGGCTGGGTGTACGAGTACTACCGCGGTGAGAACCAGAACCAGTAGCACCGGCAGGACCGCTTGGCCTGGGGCCCGGACACCTCTTCGGAGGAGTCCGGGCCCCTCGTTTGCAGTCACCCCGCGCGCAGTAATAGTCATATCTTCATAGCGTTGGTCCCATGAACCACTCACCGCGTCTTTGGACGGTACTCAGCTGCTCCCTGCTGGTCGCGTCCCTCGGGGCCGGCGCCACCGCATGCGGGTCCGGCGACAACCCGCTGTCAGCCCGCCCGTACGACGCGGGCGATCAACTCGCCTTCAACCAGGCCGCCGGCGGTCGCCCGGTGGACCCCGACAAGCCCCTCGAAGTCACCACGAAGGGGGGTGAGGCACGCATCACCGACGTCACGGTCGTGGACACCCACGGCCGCCGCCTGGCGGGCGAACTCTCCGCCAAGGGAGACCGGTGGCACAACACGGTTCCGATGGCCGCAGGCGTCCGCTACACGGTCACCGTCAGCACCGAGAACGGAAAGGGCGCTCCAGGGCAGCGCACGATCTCCTTCGACACCACCCCGGCCAAGGGTGTCCTGCAGGTCGAATTCGGCCCGGACGCGGGCAAGTACGGCGTCGGACAGCCCCTCACGGCGGAACTCAGCGAACCCGTCAAGGACAAGGCCGCCCGCGCGATCGTCGAGCGGGGCCTGCTCGTCTCCGCCCCCGCCGGCGTCGAGGGCGCCTGGTACTGGGTCGACGACAAGAAGCTCCACTACCGGCCGAAGGACTACTGGCCCGCCAACAGCGAGGTCTCCGTACGCAGCAACCTGGAGGGCGTCAGGATCTCCGACCACCTCTACGGGGCAGCGGCCAAGCCGCTGAAGCTGGAGATCGGCGACCGCGTCGAGGTCACCACGGACGCCTCCTCGCACTACCTCACGTTCAAGCGTAACGGAGAAGTGATCAACACCATTCCGGTGACCACCGGAAAGCCCGGCTTCTCCACCCGCAACGGGGTCAAGGTGGTGCTCGGCAAGCAGTACTTCGTCCAGATGCGCGGCGACACCGTCGGCATCGGCGGCAGCGAGTACTACAACCTGCCCGTGTACTACGCCACTCGCGTCACCTGGAGTGGTGAATACGTGCACGCCGCACCGTGGTCCGTCGGCTCCCAGGGCTACGAGAACGTCAGCCACGGCTGCACCGGCATGAGCACCGGCAACGCCGCCTGGTTCTACGAGAACATCACCGAGGGCGACATCGTCAAGGTGATCAACAGCATCGGCGACGACATGGACACCTTCGGCAACGGCTACGGCGACTGGAACATGGACTGGAAGGAGTGGCGCGAGGGCAGCGCCCTCCTCAAGGGCACCCAGGAAGGCCGCAGCCCCGTCGACCAGGCCCGCCTGCGGCCCACCGTCTGAGGTTCACCGTCCGAGCCCGGGCCCCGTGCGGGCCCACGGAAACCCGTGGGCCCGTGAGCACCCCGTCAGGCGGCTGTCAGCGGCTGTCAGCGGCTGTCAGGCGGCCGAGGACGACAGGCGGGAGCGCAGCAGGGCCGCCAGGGCGTCCGCGAACTCCACCGGGTCCACCGGAAGGGTCACGGCGGCGTCCGCGCGGCTCCAGGTGGCCAGCCAGGCGTCCTGGGGGCGCCCCATCAGCAGCAGCACCGGGGGACACCGGAAGATCTCGTCCTTGATCTGGCGGCACACGCCCATGCCCCCGGCCGGAACCGCCTCGCCGTCCAGCACGCACACGTCGATGCCGCCCGCGTCCAGTTCCGTGAGGACCGCCGGCAATGTCGCGCACTCCAGGAACTCCACCGGCGGCAGGTCCGCGGCCGGCCTGCGCCCGGCCGCCAGCCGCACCTGCTCCCGGGTGCCCGCGTCGTCGCTGTAGACCAGAACCCGCGCAGTCGCCCGCATTTCGTTCCTCCACGTGTCACGTGAATCACGTTGATGTTGCGCGGGATGCTACTCCTCCCAACGCGCTGTCAACATCGGTTCGCACAGCCTCGTACGAGACGCTCATGGGGACATCTGATGGGCCGTTCGGGCCTTGCACACGCCCCGGACACTCCGAACGGCACCCCCCGGGGTGAGGGCGGGATAAGCGACCGACATAATGTCGGTCGTGGCGACAGCAACGACAGTAGATACCGGGCACACGCACCCGACGGTCAACCGGCCGAACCTCGTCAGCGTCGGAACCATCATCTGGTTGAGTTCCGAGCTGATGTTCTTCGCGGCCCTCTTCGCGATGTACTTCACCCTGCGATCCGTGACAGGCACCGAGTACTGGACAGAACAGGCTGATTTCCTGAATCTGCCCTTCTCGGCGACGAACACGACGATCCTGGTGCTCTCCTCGCTCACCTGCCAGCTCGGCGTTTTCGCAGCCGAGCGCGGTGATGTGAAGAAGCTCCGGACGTGGTTCATCATCACGTTCGTCATGGGTGCGATCTTCATTGGCGGCCAGGTGTTCGAGTACACCGAGCTGGTCAAGCACGAGGGCCTGAGCCTCTCGTCCGGTCCGTACGGCTCGGTGTTCTACCTGACCACCGGCTTCCACGGTCTGCACGTGACGGGCGGCCTCATCGCCTTCCTGCTGGTCCTCGGCCGGACGTACGCGGCCAAGAGGTTCACCCACGAACAGGCCACGTCGGCCATCGTCGTGTCCTACTACTGGCACTTCGTCGATGTCGTCTGGATCGGCCTCTTCGCCACGATCTACCTGATCAAGTAGCGAACACGTCACCGGGCCCGACCCGGCACTCCATCCAGACACACCGACGCAGAAGATCCTGACACCGGGGTAATCCGTGAAAAAGCTCTCCGCACGACGACGCCATCCGCTGGCGGCGGTCGTCGTTCTACTCCTCGCGCTGGCGGCCACTGGGGGGCTGTACGCCGCCTTCGCCCCCGCGGGCAAGGCGCAGGCCGATGAAACCGCCCAGTCCCTCGCCATCGAGGAGGGCAAGAAGCTCTACGCCGTGGGTTGCGCAAGCTGCCACGGAACCGGCGGTCAGGGTTCCACTGACGGCCCCAGCCTGGTCGGCGTCGGCTCCGCGGCCGTCGACTTCCAGGTGAGCACGGGCCGCATGCCCGCCCAGCAGCCCGGCGCCCAGGTGCCGAAGAAGCCGGTCGTCTACAACCAGGCGCAGATCGACCAGCTGGCCGCGTACATCGCGTCCCTCGGTGCCGGCCCGGTCGTGCCCACCGAGAAGCAGTACGACCCGGCTGGTGCCGACATCGCCAAGGGTGGTGAGCTGTTCCGCAACAACTGCGCGCAGTGCCACAACTTCACCGGCGAGGGCGGCGCGCTGACGAACGGCAAGTACGCCCCCAACCTTGAGGGCGTCGAGCCGAAGCACGTCTACGAGGCCATGCTCACCGGCCCGCAGAACATGCCCTCCTTCCCGGACAGCACCATGCCGGAGAAGCAGAAGAAGGACATCATCGCGTACATCCAGAACGTGAACGGCGAGAAGTCGGTCAGCCCTGGCGGCCTGAAGCTCGGTGGCCTCGGCCCCGTCTCCGAGGGTCTGTTCGGCTGGATCTTCGGTCTGGGTGCGCTGATCGCTGTCGCCGTCTGGGTCGCGGCCCACACCGCTAAGGCCAAGAAGTCATGAGTAGCCAAGAGATTCCCGAAGAGAAGCACCTGCCGAGTGAGCAGGGCGACGCGCACCACGGTGCCGTAGCGGTCGCGGACGACCCGTTCGCCGACCCGGGCCTTCCGGTCCACAAGCCGCGTATCCAGGACATCGACGAGCGGGCGGCGAAGCGTTCCGAGCGCACCGTCGCGATGCTGTTCACGCTGTCGATGCTGGCCACGGTCGCCTTCATCGCGTCCTACGTGGCCATCCCGGTCAGCAAGATCGTGTACATCTTCCCCATCGGGAAGGTGAGCGCGCTCAACTTCGCCTTGGGCATGACCCTGGGCACGGCCCTCTTCTGCATCGGCGCGGGCGCGGTCCACTGGGCCCGCACCCTGATGTCCGACGTCGAGGTCGCCGACGAGCGCCACCCGATCGCCGCTCCGCCGGAGGTCAAGGCGAAGGTCATGCAGGACTTCGCCGACGGCGCGAACGAGTCCGCCATCGGCCGGCGTCCGCTGATCCGCAACACGATGCTGGGCGCCCTGGCCATGCTGCCGCTGTCCGCCGTCATGATCCTGCGCGACACCGGCCCGCTGCCCGAGAAGTCGCTCCGCACGACCCTGTGGGCCAAGGGCAAGCTGCTCATCAACCAGAACACGATGGAGCCGCTGCGTCCCGAGGACGTGCTCGTCGGTTCGCTCACCTTCGCCATGCCGGAAGGCCTGGAGGAGGAGCAGCACGACTTCCAGGTCCAGATCGGCAAGGCCGCCCTGATGGTCGTCCGCATCAAGCCGGAGGACATCAAGGACAAGCAGGAGCTGGAGTGGTCCCACGACGGGATCGTGGCCTACTCCAAGATCTGCACCCACGTCGGCTGCCCGATCAGCCTGTACGAGCAGCAGACGCACCACGTGCTCTGCCCGTGCCACCAGTCCACCTTCGACCTCTCCGACGGCGCCCGTGTCATCTTCGGCCCGGCCGGTCACGCGCTTCCGCAGCTGCGGATCGGCGTGAATGACGAAGGCTTCCTCGAAGCGCTCGGCGACTTCGAAGAGCCCGTCGGTCCTGCCTTCTGGGAGCGCGGATGAGCACTGCCACTGAGTCCAAGACGGCGCGCAAAGCGCCCGCCGGCGAGCGCGTAGCGGACTGGGCGGACGGCCGCCTGGGCATCTACAGCCTGGCCAAGTCCAACATGCGCAAGATCTTCCCGGACCACTGGTCCTTCATGCTGGGTGAGATCTGCCTCTACAGCTTCATCATCATCATCCTCACGGGTGTGTACCTGACGCTGTTCTTCCACCCGAGCATGAACGAGGTCGTGTACCACGGCTCGTACGTGCCGATGCAGGGCGTCCTGATGTCCGAGGCCTTCGCCTCGACGCTGGACATCAGCTTCGACGTCCGCGGTGGTCTGCTCATCCGGCAGATCCACCACTGGGCCGCGCTGATCTTCGTCGCGGGCATGGTCGTGCACATGATGCGCGTCTTCTTCACCGGCGCGTTCCGCAAGCCGCGTGAGGTCAACTGGATCTTCGGCTTCCTGCTGCTGGTCCTCGGCATGTTCACCGGGTTCACCGGTTACTCGCTGCCGGACGACCTGCTGTCGGGTACCGGTGTCCGCTTCATGGAGGGCGCGATCCTGTCCGTGCCCGTCATCGGCACGTACCTGTCGTTCTTCCTCTTCGGCGGAGAGTTCCCGGGCGGCGACTTCGTCGCGCGGTTCTACTCGATCCACATCCTGCTGCTGCCCGGCATCATGATGGGCCTGCTGGTGGCCCACCTGATCCTGGTCTTCTACCACAAGCACACCCAGTTCGCGGGTCCCGGCAAGACGAACAACAACGTCGTCGGCATGCCGCTGCTGCCGGTCTACATGGCCAAGGCCGGAGGCTTCTTCTTCCTGGTCTTCGGTGTCATCGCGGCCATCGCCGCGCTCGCCTCGATCAACCCGATCTGGGCGCTCGGCCCGTACCGCCCGGACCACGTGTCCACCGGTGCGCAGCCCGACTGGTACATGGGTATGCCGGAAGGCCTGATCCGAGCCATGCCCGGCTGGGAGATCAACCTGTGGGGCCACACGCTCGTCCTGGGCGTGTTCATCCCGCTGCTGCTCTTCCCGCTGGTGCTGGGCGCGATCGCCGTCTGGCCGTTCATCGAGTCCTGGGTCACCGGGGACAAGCGCGAGCACCACATCCTGGACCGCCCGCGCAACGTCCCGACCCGTACGGCTTTCGGTGTCGCCTGGATCGCGGAGTACATCGTGCTCCTGATCGGCGGTGGAAACGACATGTTCGCGCAGTACTTCCACCTCTCGATCAACTCGATCACCTGGTTCGTCCGGATCGGCTTCTTCGTCGTCCCGGTCCTCGCCTTCATCGTCACCAAGCGGATCTGCCTCGGCCTCCAGCGCCGGGACCGGGACAAGGTGCTGCACGGTCGCGAGACCGGCATCATCAAGCGCCTGCCGCACGGTGAGTTCGTCGAGGTCCACGAGCCGCTCTCGCAGGACAAGCTGCACACGCTCACCTCGTACGTCACGTACGAGCCGGTCGAGATCGGCCCGACGGTCGACGAGAACGGTGTCGAGCGCAAGGTGAAGCTCGGCGAGAAGCTGCGCGCGAAGCTCAGCAAGGGCTTCTACGCCGAGGGCAACCAGATTCCGAAGCCCACGGTGGAGGAGTACAAGGAGATCCAGAGCGGCCACGGCCACCACTGATCCCGCTTGATCGCATGAGGGACTGATTTCGGTCAGTCCTGGTGTCGCCACGGCGAGAGCCCCGTCCAGTGTCTGGGACGGGGCTCTTTGCCGTCTCCGTGGCTGGATAGGCTGAAGCCCTTCCCATTCGACGATGGAACCCCAGACGAGCAGCAGGAGCGGACCATGAACGTTGTGACCCCGGCAGGCGGCGACAGCGTGGCGGCCCGTGGCTGGCCGGGCGTTCTCGAGGCCCTGCTGACCGGCCAGGACCTGAGTGCCGATGACACCGCCTGGGCCATGGACAAGATCATGCGCGGGGAGGCCACCGACGCCCAGATCGCCGGCTTCACGGTCGCGCTGCGGGCCAAGGGGGAGACGGTCGCGGAGATCAACGGCCTCGTACGGTCCATGTACGAGCACGCCAACCTGATCGAGGTCTCGGGCCGGACCGTGGACATCGTCGGCACCGGCGGCGACGGGGCCAAGACGGTGAACATCTCGACCATGTCGGCGATCGTGGTCGCCGGTACCGGCGCCAAGGTCGTCAAGCACGGCAACCGGGCCGCGTCCTCCGCGAGCGGGGCCTCGGACGTCCTGGAGAAGCTCGGCGTCAACCTCGACCTCACGCCCGCGCGGGTCGTCGAGGTCGCCGAGGAGGCCGGCATCACCTTCTGCTTCGCGGTCAAGTTCCACCCGGCGCTGCGGCACGTGGCGGGGGCGCGCAAGGAACTGGGCATCAGGACCACCTTCAACGTCCTCGGCCCGCTGACCAACCCGGCGAAGGTACGGTCCCAGGCGACGGGCGTGGCCGACGCCAGGATGGCCCCGATCGTGGCGGGCGTGCTCGCCGAGCGGGGCTCCTCCGCGCTGGTCTTCCGGGGCGACGACGGCATGGACGAGCTGACCACGACCGCGACCTCGCGGGTGTGGTGGGTCCGGGACGGCAAGGTCTCGGAGCAGGCCTTCGACCCGAGGGACGTCGGCATCGCCCTGGTCGACGTGTCGGAGCTGCGCGGCGCGGACGCCTCGTACAACGCCGACGTCGCCCGCCGCCTCCTCTCCGGCGAGACGGGCCCGGTCCGCGACGCGGTGCTGCTGAACTCGGCGGCGGCCCTGGTCGCGCTGGACCCGGGCACGGGGACCCTGGAGGAGCAGCTCGCCGCGGGCATCACCCGCGCGGCGGAGTCGATCGACTCGGGCGCGGCCCGGGCCGCGCTGGAGCGGTGGGTGACGGCCAGCAACGCGTAACGCGCCTGATTCCGATTGATCGTTTCCGGCCAAGACCCCGGTCCGCCATTCGGACCGGGGTCTTGCGCACGGGGGATCATGTGGCAGGATGCTGGACAGGTCACGAGTGACAGCGTTTAGGCCCCGGCTTGCTGTCCGGCAACCCTCCTTCCGTGGCGGGGTGCCCCGGGTGATGACCAGGCCGTAGGCAGAAAGGTCTACGGCAAGCGCGGATCCCTCGACACCAGGGGTCCTGGTCTCTCGAGGAGCGTTTTCCGTGAGCAAGCGAATGCGATAGGGCGACTCCGCCCCTTCTTCAACCCTCGGATCAGGGTCACTTCCGTGTACCCGTCTTCGGTCCGAGGACTTCCCGTACCCCGGCCGGCCGCCGAGCCGTACCCGCGTCGCGTACGGGCACACCGAAGCCATTCACCCCTGCCTGCCGGGAGATTCCGCCGTGTCCGCATCCCTGAACGCCGCCGCCGCCACCGCTGCAACCGCAACCGCAACCGCCACCGCCACCGCCGTCGACCCCGCCTGTGCCGAGCCGCTGCCGGTCCTCGGCCGGGACGTCACCGTCCCGCTCGTCACCGGTGGCGAGGTCACCTACGCGGCCCTCGACTACGCGGCCAGCGCGCCTGCGCTCCAGCGGGTCTGGGACGACGTGGCCGCGTACGCCCCGTACTACGGCAGCGTGCACCGCGGCGCCGGCTACCTCTCGCAGCTCTCCACCGACCTCTTCGAGCAGAGCCGCGTCACGGTCGCGGAGTTCCTCGACTGCCGCCCCTCCGACCAGGTGATCTTCACCCGGTCCACCACCGACTCCCTGAACCTGCTCGCCGCCGTGCTTCCGGCCGACTGCCAGGTCTTCGTCTTCGAGACCGAGCACCATGCCTCGCTGCTGCCCTGGACGAACGCGCGCGTCACCTACCTCAACGCCGCCCGCACCCCGGACGCGGCCGTCGCCACCCTGGAGCGGGCACTGGCCGACCGCGACCCGTACGGCCCGGCCCTGGTCTGCGTCACCGGCGCCTCCAACGTCACCGGCGAGCTGTGGCCGGTGAAGGAGCTCGCGGCGGCCGCGCACGCCCACGGCGCGCGGATCGTCCTGGACGCCGCCCAGCTCGCGCCGCACCACCCGGTCTCCGTGCAGGACCTGGACGTGGACTGGGTCGCCTTCTCCGGGCACAAGCTCTACGCCCCCTTCGGCTCGGGCGTCCTCGCCGGCCGGGCGGACTGGCTGCAGGAGGCCGAGCCGTACCTCGCGGGCGGCGGCGCCTCCCGGAAGGTGGCCCGGCGCGAGGACGGCGGAGTGGACGTCGAGTGGCACACCACCGCCGCCCGCCACGAGGCCGGCTCCCCGAACGTCATCGGCGTCTACTCCATCGCCTCCGCCTGCAAGGCCCTGACCGAGGCCGGCTTCGACGGCCTCGTGGCCCGGGAGCGCCACCTCATCGCCAAGGTCCGCGAGGGCCTGGCCGATGTCCCGGCGGTCCGCGTCCTGTCCCTCTTCGGGGACGACGCGCCGCGCGTCGGCGTCATCTCCTTCGTGGTGGACGGCTGGAACAGCTCCCACTTCGCGGCGGCGCTCTCCGCCGAGTACGGGATCGGCGTGCGCGACGGCCTCTTCTGCGCCCACCCGCTGGTCCGCACCCTGCTGGGCAGCGAGCCCCAGGCCCAGGGTGAATGCGGAGCCCCGGAAGCCGCCCCGGGCGAGCGCTCCCTCAACGCCATCCGCGTCAGCTTCGGCGCGGGAACCCCCGACGAGCACGTCGAACGGTTCGTCCGCGCCGTGAAGGAGCTCGTCGCGGACGGCGCGAAGTGGCAGTACCGCACGGAGGAAGGCCGCTGCGTCCCCGCCGTCTGAGGGTTGCTGTTCGCCTCAAACGCCGACGGGCTGGGGTGGTGCCCCCGGGCGGGACCGGAGCGGGGCTGGGGGGAGCGGGGGCGCGCAGGGGCGTCCCCGCAGGACGAGCGCGCAACCGAAGCTGAACGCCGTGACAAGGCTTGGTGCGCGAGCCGAGGAGACGTCCCGGAGGGACCCCGCGGACCGGGCCGAAGGTCAAGACCCCGCCCGGGGGGGCGAACCCCGCCCCGCCGGCGCTTGAGGCGCACCGGAGCCAGGGCCGCGCAGCGGAGGGGGCAGGGGCGAAGCCCGGGTCGTACCCGCAGGCCACGCCGGAGGTGCTACGCGTCGAGGCCGATCGCGAAGGCGGCCTCGAGGTCGTGCTGGGAGTACGTGCGGAACGCCACGTGGGTGTCCGTGGCCTCGACGCCCGGGATCTTGCTGATGCGGCCCGGGATGAT
The DNA here is from genome assembly GCF_040652395.1 of Streptomyces sp. NPDC048269. Taxonomy (NCBI): domain Bacteria; kingdom Bacillati; phylum Actinomycetota; class Actinomycetes; order Kitasatosporales; family Streptomycetaceae; genus Streptomyces; species Streptomyces sp. NPDC048269. Next base: position 377,204 of record NZ_JBEZLW010000002.1, on the reverse strand, counting down.
GTCCGCCAGGTTCTCGTGGCGGGCCACGCGGACGAGCGCGATCAGGTCGTACGTCCCCGTGACGGAGTAGACCTCGCTGACGCTGTCCAGCGCGGCGATGGACTCGGCGATCTCGGGGATGCGGTCCACGCTGGTCTTGATGAGCACGATCGCGGTGATCACGGCTGGCTGTCTCCCTCGGTGGCCGTCGCTGGTCGCCTCACTCTAGTCGTACGCCGGTAGCGCGCCCACGCGTACAGGAAGCCGACCGAGAAGCCCACCAGATGGGCCAGATAGGCGACCCCCGGCCCGCTGCCCGCCCGGTGCGCCGCCACCCCCTGGAGCGCGAACCAGAACAGCAGCACGATCCACGCCGGGAACCGCAGCGGCAGGAAGAACAGGAAGGGGAACAGGCTCGTCACCCTGGCCCGCGGCAGCAGGTACAGGAAGGCACCCAGCACCGCCGAGATGGCCCCCGACGCCCCGACCAGCGTCTGCGAGGACCCCGCGTTGGCCGCCGCGTACGCCGCCAGGGCCACGTACCCCGTACAGACGTAGAAGAGGAGGAACGCCGGGCGGCCCATCCGCTCCTCCGTCATCGCGCCGAAGACGTGGAGGAAGAGCATGTTCCCCAGCAGGTGCAGCCAACTGCCGTGCACGAACAGTGCGGTCAGCGGGGTCAGCCAGGCCCGCGGGGTGCCCGTGAAGAACTCGTCCGGGACCACGCCCCAGCGCCGGAAGTAGTCCGTCCCGGCGGCCAGCAGCCCGTCGCCCGTCCCGTAGACCGGGTTCAGCCCCGAGGCCGGGCTCAGTACGAACACCACCGCGCAGCCCGCGATCAGCGCATGGGTGACCACCGGTCCCCGGGCGGCCTCGCGAACGGCCTGCCACCTTACGATCATGTGACAGAGCATGACGCAACCAGGCCCACCTGAAGCGGTGGCAGGCCGTAGGGTTACGAGCTGCGGTCTGCCCGAACGGCGCAGACGGCTCAGCAGACGGCTTTAATTGAATCAGCTACAACACCTACGAAGGAGTGAGCGGCCTGATGACGGTTCCCCTGCCGACCGACACCACCCGGTGGCGCTGCACCCTGTGCGGCAACCTCACGCGTTTCGACGTCACCCGCTCGTCGAAGGTCGTCGAGTACGTCCACCTGGACCTCGCCGGGGAGCCGAAGGTCGAGGAGCGCGAGGTGGTCAATGAGACCATCGAGTCGGTCCGCTGCCGCTGGTGCAACGCGGTGGACCAGATCGAGCTCGTGGACAGGCCGGGCGCGGACTCCTGAGGGAGCCGTGCCCACAGGTAGATCACGGTAGGGGTGACGGATTGTGGAGCCAGCAAGCGGCGCTGAGCCGGCCGATGCGGCCGGCGACGCCGCCGAGGTCCTCGACCGCCCGCTGCCGGAAGGCGTGCGGCGCCGGGTCGTCGCGCTCGTCTCGGACGCCTTCGGCGGACTGACGGTCGCGGACCTCCCGGCGCAGCTGCGCCAGTACGCCCGGTTCACCCCGACCCGGCGCGCCAAGTTCGCGGGCAACGCCATGGCCGCGGCGGTCGAGACCGACCCCGTCTTCCGCGGCCGGGTGGCCGAGAAGCTGCGCGAGGCGCAGGCCGACATGGCCGCCGCGCTGGAGTCCGGCGCCCCGCCCGCCGCCGCCGATCCGCTGGACGTGGCGGCCGCCGCGTACGTCCTGCGGCCCGTCGGCTGGGTCAAGCTGGTGGCCGCCGCGGGCGAGGAGGCGCAGCGCGCCGACGCCGAGCGGGTCGGTGAGGAGACCCGGCGCGAGCTGGACCGGCTCCGCGAGGAGCTGGCCCAGGTACGGGAACTGCAGCGCACCGGCGGGGAACAGGTGCGGGCCGAGCTGGACGAGGCCCGCAAGGAAGCGGAATCGCTTCAGCGCAAGCTGCGCAGCGCGCTCAGCGACGTCAAGCGGGGCGAGGCGGCCCTGCGCAAGGTGAACGCGGAGATCGACGGGATCCGCGGCGAGGCGGCCGCGCGGGTGGCCGCCGCCGACAGCGAGACCCGGCGGCTGAAGTCCCGGCTGGCGGAGGTGGAAACGGCGCTGGAGACCTCGCGCCGGGCCACCCGCGAGGGACGCAGCATCGAGGACATGCGGCTGCGGCTGCTGCTGGACACCGTGCTGGACGCGGCGGCGGGGCTGCGCCGCGAGCTGGCGCTGCCGCCGGTGTCCACCCGCCCGGCGGACACCGTGGAAGCGGTGGAGCCGGGCAGGATGACGCCGAAGGACATCGCGGCGCGCGCCCTGTCGGAGACCGATCCGGCGCTGCTGGACCAGCTGTTGGCGCTGCCGCAGGCCCATCTGGTGGTCGACGGCTACAACGTGACCAAGACGGGCTATCCGACGATGCCGCTGGAGAAGCAGCGGCTGCGGCTGCTGGGCGGGCTGTCGATGCTGGCCGCGCAGACGGGCGCGGAGATGACCTGTGTCTTCGACGGGGCGGAACTGGCGGCCCCGGTGCTGCTCGCGCCGCCGCGCGGGGTACGGGTGCTGTTCTCCAAGGCCGGGGTGACGGCGGACGAGCTGATCCGCCAGCTGGTGCGCGCGGAGCCGCCCGGCCGGCCGGTGGTCGTGGTTTCCACGGACCGGGAGGTCGCCGACGGGGTGGCCGCGGCGGGCGCGCGGCCCGTGACGTCCGCTTTGTTGCTGAAGCGGCTTTCGCGCGTTTCGTAACTCCTGGCCCTAATGCCGGAATTGGCAGGGCCTTCGGGGAACGTACCGTCAACTGCCCTGCACAGAGCGTGCGCTGTAGGTAAAGAAGCTGGTCGGCGAGCGAGTTTTTTGCCGACAGGATTTGAACTGATCACAGATGGGTCACTAGGGTCTGCTCAAACCTTCGTGCGGTAGATCACTCATTCGGGGTGGCGGCGGAGGTGCTGCCGAGTTGCGTTCTTCGGCGGCTCTAGGAAGAAGGAGCTCGCCTTCGTGGCGTCCCACCGTCGACCCAAGCAGCCGACCCGCGCTCGTGTGACCGTGCTGACCGCGACAGCGGCCGCGGCCGTCGTGCTCTCCTCCCAGGGGGCCTCCGCCGCTCCGGCGAAGCCGAGCAAGGACGAGGTCAAGTCCCAGGTCGACGCGCTCTACGAAGAGGCGGAGCAGGCCACCGAGAAGTTCAACGGGGCCAAGGAACGCCAGGAGAAGCTCGAAAAGGAGATCGGGCAGCTCCAGGACCAGGTCGCACGCGGCCAGGGCGACCTCAACGAGCTGCGCAGCACGCTCGGTTCGATGGCGAGCGCCCAGTACCGCAACGGCGGCATCGACCCGTCGCTCGCGCTCCTCCTCTCCGAGGACCCCGACAGCTACCTCGACAAGGCCTCCACCCTGGAGCACCTGAGCGGCAAGCAGGTCGAGGCGGTCCAGAAGATCCAGGCCAAGCAGCGCACCCTCGCGCAGCAGCGTCAGGAGGCCGCCGGCAAGCTCGCCGACCTCGACGCCACCCGCAAGGAGCTCGGCGAGAAGAAGAAGGTCTCGCAGGACAAGCTCGCCGAGGCCCAGGCCCTCCTCAACACCCTGACCTCGCAGGAGCGCGCGGCGCTCAAGGACGAGGAGTCCCGCGCCAGTCGCAGCGAGAGCCAGCGCGTCGACCTCGGCAACGTGAGCGCCTCCGGCCGCGCCGGAGCCGCCCTGGCGGCCGCCAAGACCAAGCTGGGCGGCGCGTACGTCTCCGGCGCCACCGGCCCGAGCGCCTTCGACTGCTCGGGGCTGACGCAGTGGGCGTACAAGCAGGCCGGCGTGTCCATCACCCGCACCACCTACACCCAGGCCAATGACGGCACGCGCATCAGCCGCAGCCAGCTCCAGCCCGGGGACCTGGTCTTCTTCTACGGCGACCTGCACCACGTCGGTCTCTACGCCGGCAACAACATGACGCTGCACGCCTCCAACCCGCGCGGCGGCATCAAGTACGAGTCGATGGACAACATGCCCTTCCAGTTCGGCGTCCGCGTCTCCTGACGCGCCGTACACCGCCCATCCGGGCGAATTGCGCGGACCCGCTCTGACCACACGCCCCGCCGGTGACCTGCGTCTCCGGCGGGGCGTCACTGTGTGTGCCCGAGGGCGGTCGTTGGTCGGCGCCCGGTGGCGCCGCTACTGTCTGCCAGCGCGGAACCCGGCACACGGCCGTCCACGGGGGGCGGACCCGGGCCCCGCACAGCGGAAGGGAGCGGTTTCACGTGGCATCCCATCGCCGGCCCGGGCTCGGCCTCGACCGGAACACGAAGGTCACCGTCCTCACCGCCGCCGCGGCCGGCGCCGCGGCCGTCATGACGGGCGCACCCGCGGGCGCGGCCCCGGGCCTGCCCCAGGAGCCCTCGGGCGGGGTGCGCGCCCAGGTCGACCGGCTCTTCGAGGAGGCCGAGCAGGCCACCGAGCACTTCAACGAGGCGGGCGAGAAGGCCGACAGGCTCCGCGCCGAGATCAGCCGGGCCCAGGACACCGTCGCCCGCGGCCAGGAGCGCATCAACACCATGCGGGGCATCCTCGGCACCTTCGCCGGGGCCCAGTACCGCAGCGGAGGCATCGACCCCACCGTGGGCCTGATCCTGTCCGAGGACCCCGACGCCTACCTGGAGCAGGCCGCCGCCCTGGACCGGCTGACCGGCCGCCAGGCCCGCCAGCTGGACGAACTCCACGAGGAGCAGCGCCGACTCGGCCAGGAGCGGCGGGAGGCCTCCCGCAAACTCGCCGAACTCGACGCCCTGCGCGCCGACGTGGCCCGGCACAAACGCTCCGTCACGGCGAAGCTCGCGGCCGCCCGACGGCTGCTGGCCGCCATGCCCTCCGCGGAACGAGCCGCCTTCGAGCGCGCCTCGCGCGGGGGCGGCCGCCCCGACGCGCTGCCCGACCTGTTCTCCCTGGGACCCTCCTCCGGCCGCGCCTCGGCCGCCGTGATGGCCGCCCGGTCGGCGGTCGGCCGTCCGTACGTGTGGGGCTCCACGGGCCCCTCCGGCTTCGACTGCTCCGGGCTGATGGTCTGGTCCTACCGCCAGGCGGGCGTCTCCCTGCCGCGCACCTCGCAGGCCCAGCGGTACGCAGGCCGCCAGGTCCCGCTGTCGCAGGCCCGCCCCGGCGACCTGGTGACCTACCGCTCGGACGCCAGCCACGTGGGCATGTACGTCGGCAACGGCCAGGTGGTGCACGCCCCATATCCCGGCGCCCGGGTCCGCTATGACCCGGTCGGGATGATGCCGGTGGCCTCGGTGACGCGCCCCTGACCCGGGCCGTGCGTACGATCGGCTGATGCTCCCGGGTCGCCGTCTCGTCCGCGTACTGCCGCTCCTGCTGAGCGTGCTGCTGGCCGGGTGCGCGGTACGGCCGGCCGGCACGGACGAGCGGGACGTCCGCCGGGCCGTGGCCGCATGGTCGCGGGCCGTGCCGGCGGAGCTCTCCGGGATCCCCGTCGAGGACCGGGTGTACGAGGTCGCCTTCGTACGGCGGGACGGCGCACGGGCCCTCGTACGGGCGGAGCTGCGCTACCGGCTGGCCGGTTACGACGCGGCCCCGGCCGGCTCGGCGCGCGAGCTCGAACTGGTCATGGACGGCGGGAGCTGGCGGGTCCGCGCGGACCGGCCCGCTCCCGGCGCGCTGCCGCAGCTGTGGGACCAGGGGCCCGTCTCGGTGGTCCGGGGCCGGCACTCCCTGGTCCTGGGCGGCCCGGGCGCCCCCGACCTGGCCGGGATCGCCGCCGAGGCCGACCGGGCGGTGCCCGCGGCGAGCTCCGCGTGGCCGCAGCCCTGGGCGGGGCGGGTGGTGGTGCTGGTCCCCGGATCCCTCGAGCGGATGGCGGAGCTGCTGGGCGGGACGCCCGACGCCTACCGGGGGCTGGGCGCCGTCACCACCGGCCGGGTCGGCGCGGGACCCGCCCCCGCGGACCGGGTCGTGGTCAACCCCGAGGGATGGGCCGAGCTGGGCGGGGCGGGCCGGCGGGTCGTACTGGCCCACGAGGTCACCCACGTGGCCACCCGGGCGGCGACCACCGCCACGACCCCGCTGTGGCTCTCCGAGGGCTTCGCGGACTGGGCGGCGTACCGGGGCGGCTCCACCACGCCGGCGCAGGGCGCCCCCGCCCTCGGCCGGGCCGTGCGGCGGGGCGAGGTGCCCGGTGCGCTGCCCCCGGCGGAGGCCTTCGCCTTCGGCGGCGACCCGGACGCGGTGGCCCGCGCGTACGAGGGCGCGTGGCTGGCCTGCCGGCTGATCGCGGACCGGTGGGGGGAGGCGGCGCTGGTCCGGCTCTACGAGCGGGCGGGACGCGAACCGCTGCCGGTGGCGCTGGAGGGGGCACTGGGCGTGGACCCGGCCGGGCTGACCCGGGCCTGGCAGGAGGCACTGCGGGAGCAGCTGCGCTGAGGGCGTCCGGTACGTTGGCAGGCGATGCACAAGACGCTGATCGTGACCAACGACTTCCCGCCGCGACCCGGCGGCATCCAGGCTTTCCTGCACAACATGGCGCTACGGCTGGATCCCGACCGGATCGTCGTCTACGCCTCCACGTGGAAGCACAGCGCGGAGGGCCGTGAGGCCACCGCTGCCTTCGACGCCGAGCAGCCGTTCCAGGTCGTGCGCGACCGCACGACGATGCTGCTGCCGACACCGCGCGTGACGCGGCGGGCGGTGGGCTTGCTGCGCGAACACGGCTGCGAGTCGGTGTGGTTCGGGGCGGCGGCCCCGCTCGGTCTGATGGGCCCGGCGCTGCGGCGGGCCGGGGCCCGGCGGATCGTGGCGACCACGCACGGCCACGAGGCGGGCTGGGCCCAGCTGCCGGGCGCGCGGCAGCTGCTGCGGCGGATCGGCGAGGGCACGGACACGCTGACCTACCTGGGGGAGTACACGCGCTCGCGGATCGCTTCGGCGGTGACGGACCGGGCGGCGGCCAGGATGGTGCAACTCCCGCCGGGGGTGGACGAGAAGACCTTCCACCCGGAGTCGGGCGGCGCGGAGGTCAGGGCCCGGCTGGGACTGACCGACCGGCCGGTGGTCGTCTGCGTCTCCCGGCTGGTGCCGCGGAAGGGGCAGGACACGCTGATCGAGGCGATGCCGCGGATCCTGGCGGCGGTGCCGGACGCGGTGCTGCTGATCGTGGGCGGCGGGCCCTACGAGGCGGACCTGCGGGCGCTGGCGGTGTCGGTGGGGGTCGCGGACTCGGTGGTCTTCACGGGCGCGGTCCCGTGGTCCGAACTGCCCGCGCACTTCGGGGCCGGGGACGTCTTCGCGATGCCGTGCCGGACCCGGCGGGGCGGGCTGGACGTGGAGGGGCTCGGGATCGTCTACCTGGAGGCTTCGGCGACGGGCCTGCCGGTGGTCGCGGGCGACTCCGGCGGGGCCCCCGACGCGGTGCTGGACGGGGAGACGGGCTGGGTCGTCCGGGGCGGCGCCCCGGACGAGGCGGCGGACCGGGTCGCCGCGCTGTTGCTGGACCCCGCCCTGCGGGCGCGGATGGGCGCGGCGGGCCGTGCGTGGGTCGAGGAGAAGTGGCGCTGGGACCTCCTGGCGGACCGCCTCCGGGCCCTGCTCTAGGTCGTGCCGTCAAAGTCCCGTCTGGCTGGCCTCCGGGCGGCCGACGCTACTTTGACGACACTCCCTAGCGCCTCCGGCGGGGCTCAGGTGGGTGCGGCGCCCACGCCGGCGGGGTTCGAAGCGTGCGGCGCCGCTGCTGGGGCTCCCAGACCCCGCGCCTCAAACACCGGCGGGGCTGAAGGGGTGCGGCGGCTGCGCTCTCAAGCGCCTGGCGGCCGGGTGCGGACGCCGCAGCCACGTGTGACTGTCTCTCAGATGCCTGTCAAGACGGCGTATGGCCGGAGGGCCGGATTCCGCCCATCATGCGGCCATGACACCAAATCTGACGCGCCGTCACCTGCTGGGGCTCGGCGCTCTCCAGACCGCCGCCGCGCTCGGGTTCACGCGGATCGGGCTGTCCTCCGCCGCCGCTGCCCCGGCCGAGCCGCCAGCGGCCCAGTACGCACCCGCCATCGTCGTCGGCTCCGGCTACGGCGCCGCCGTCGCCGCCCTGCGGCTGGGGCAGGCAGGCGTACGGACCGTCGTCCTCGAAATGGGCAGGCTCTGGGACACCCCCGGGCCCGACGGCAAGGTCTTCCCCTCCACCTCCGCCCCCGACCAGCGGTCCATGTGGTTCCGCACCCGCACCGAGGCCCCGCTCGCCCAGTTCCTCTGGCTCGACGTGGTCAACCGCGACATCAGCCCGTACCCGGGTGTCCTGGACCGCGTGAACTACGGCGACATGTCCGTGTACGTGGGGCGGGGTGTGGGCGGCGGATCCCTCGTGAACGGCGGCATGGCGCCCACCCCCTGGCGCTCGTACTTCACCGAGGTGCTGCCCGGGGTCGACGCCGACGAGATGTACGGCACCTACTACCCCCGGGCCCGCGCCATGCTCGGCGTGAACGACATCGACCCCGGCTGGTTCGAGTCCACCGAGTGGTACCGCTTCGCCCGGATCTCCCGCAAGCACGCCCAGAACACCGGCCTGAAGACCGTCTTCGTCCCCAACGTCTACGACTTCGGCTACATGCAGCGCGAGGCGGCCGGCACCGCCACCCGCTCCGCGCTCGCGGGCGAGGTCATCTACGGCAACAACCACGGCAAGAAGAGCGTCGACAAGACCTACCTCGCGGCCGCCCTCGGCACCGGCAACGTCACCATCGAGACCATGCAGCGCGTGGTCGGCGTACGCCAGGACCCGGCCGGGGGATACGTGCTGACCGTGCGGACCAGCGACCTCACCGGGCGGGTCACCCAGACCCGGGAACTCGGCTGCAGGCAGCTGTTCCTGGGGGCGGGGAGTCTGGGGACCACCGAGATCCTGCTGCGGGCCCGTGAGACCGGGACGCTGCCCGAGCTCAGCGACGAGGTCGGGCTCGGCTGGGGCCACAACGGCAACGTCATGACCGCCCGCGCCAACCACCTCTGGGACACGGTCGGCTGCAACCAGGCCACCATGCCCGCCCTGGGCATCGACGACTGGGACAACGCCTCGAACCCGGTCTTCGCCGAGATCGCCCCGCTCCCCATGGGATTCGAGCACTGGATCTCGATGTACCTGGCCATCACCAAGAACCCCGAGCGCGGGCACTTCACGTACGACGCGGCCACCGACTCGGCCCGGCTCAACTGGCGGCGGGACCAGAACACGCCCTCGGTCGCCGCGGCGAAGAACCTCTTCGACCGCATCAACCGGCGGAACGTCACCATCTACCGGTACGACCTCTTCGGCGACAACAGGGCCTTCGGCGACAACAGGGCCTTCGCCGACAACTTCACGTACCACCCGCTCGGCGGCTGCGTCCTCGGCGGCGCGACCGACCTCTACGGCCGGGCCAAGGGCTACCGGGGGCTGTACGTGGTCGACAGCTCCCTGATCCCCGGCTCGCTCGGTGTGAACCCGTTCGTGACGATCACGGCCCTCGCCGAGCGGAACATGGCGCGGATCCTTGCCACGGACCCGCGCTAGCTCCGGCTAACCCCGGTACAGGGCCTCGATCTCGTCCGCGAAGTCCTTCGCCACCACATTGCGCTTCAGCTTCAGCGACGGCGTGATGTGACCCGACTCCTCCGTGAACTGGGAGGGCAGAATGCGGAATTTCCGCACCGATTCCGCCTTGGAAACCGCCGCATTGCCGTCGTCGACGGCCTTCTGGACGGCGGCGTTGAGCTCCGCGTCCTCGCGCAGTTCCGCCGCCGTCACACCGGCCGGCTTGCCGTTCTCGGCGGCCCACCGGCCGAGGAACTCCTCGTCGATGGTGACCAGCGCGGCCACGAACGGCCGCCCGTCGCCGACGACCATGCACTCCGCGACCAGCGCGTGCGCCCGGATCCGGTCCTCGATCACGGCGGGAGCGACGTTCTTGCCGCCCGCGGTGACGATGAGCTCCTTCTTGCGCCCGGTGATCGCGAGGTAGCCGTCCTGGTCGAGGGTGCCGACGTCACCGGTGTGGAACCAGCCGTCGGTCAGTGCCTCGGCGGTCGCCGTCTCGTTCTTCCAGTAGCCGCTGAAGACGTGCTCGCCGTGGAGCAGCACCTCGCCGTCGTCCGCGATGCGCACCACGGAGCCCGGCAGCGGCTGGCCGACCGTACCGATCTTCGGCCGGTCCCACGGGTTGAAGGCCGTGGCCGCGCACGACTCCGTCAGACCGTAGCCCTCCAGGACCGTGAAACCGATGCCGCGGAAGAAGTGGCCCAGGCGCTCGCCGAGCGGTGCGCCGCCGGAGATCGCGTACTCGCCGCGCCCGCCCAGCACCGCGTGCAGCTTGCTGTAGACGAGCTTGGTGAAGACCTTGTGCTTGAGCTTCAGGCCGAAGGACGGGCCGCGGGGGGTGTCCAGCGCCCGGCTGTAGGCGATCGCGGTCTCGGCTGCGGCGTCGAAGATCTTGCCCTTGCCCTCGGCCTGCGCCTTGGCGCGCGCCGAGTTGTAGACCTTCTCGAAGACCCGGGGCACGCCCAGGATCAGCGTGGGCCGGAAAGACTGCAGCTCGTCGGTCAGGTTCTTGATGTCCGGTACGCAGCCCAGCCGGATCGGCGCCAGAACCGCCGCCACCTCCACCAGGCGCCCGAAGACGTGCGCCGCCGGCAGGAAGAGCAGCACCGAGCACTCGCCCGTGCGGAAGAGCGGACCCAGCCGCTCGACGACGTTGCCGCACTCCGCGAAGAAGTTGCGGTGGCTGAGCACGCAGCCCTTGGGGCGGCCGGTGGTGCCCGAGGTGTAGACGATGGTGGCCGGGTCGTCGGCGCCCGCGAGGCTGCTGCGCTCGTCGACCTCCTCGTCGGTGATCCCGGCGCCTGCGCTCTTCAGCGCCGCGAGGGCGCCCTGCTCGATCTCCCAGACCTCTCGCAGCTCCGGCAGCCGGTCGCGCAGCGAGGCCACGGCCGCGCTGTGCCCGGGGCTCTCCACCACGGCGGCGACGGCGCCGGAGTCGCCGAGGATCCACTGGATCTGCTCGGGGGAGCTGGTCTCGTACACGGGGACGGTGACGCCGCCCGCGCTCCAGATCGCGAAGTCGATCAGCACCCACTCGTAGCGGGTACGGGAAATCAGGGCGACCCGGTCGCCCGGACGGATGCCGGCCGCGATCAGACCCTTGGCGGCGGCCCGGACCTCGGCCAGGAACTCGGTCGCGGTCACGTCCTGCCACTGGCCGTCGACCTTGCGGCTCATGACGGCCGTGTCGGGATGCTGAGCGGCGTTGCGGCGGATGAGATCCGTCAGGTTCCCGTCCGACGGGACCTCGTACAGGGCCGGAAGGCTGAACTCGCGCAAGACTGCTGCTCCTCTGGGCGCCATCGCCACCGTGTGGACCGACCGGACGTTACCCACCGGTAGTGGGTTCCCGATAGAGGGAACCGGCCAGATGTTCCGTGCGTCACAAAACGCGGCACTAATACGGCGACACTAGTCGACCCCGTCCGAGACCCGGAAGTAACCGCAGGTCCGGCCCCCTCTGGCACCCCTGTCTACCCGCCGTCGCCCGCCCGCCCTAGGGTTGCCGCATGGGTGGCAGCATGCGGAGCGCGAAGACGGACACGAGCGGTTCGAGCCGAACTCGCGTCCACGTCGTGAGCGATGTGCACGGCAACGCCGAGGCCCTCGCCCGGGCGGGGGACGGCGCCGACGCGCTGATATGCCTCGGTGACCTCGTCCTCTTCCTCGACTACGCCGACCACTCGCGCGGAATCTTCCCCGACCTGTTCGGCGTCGAGAACGCCGACCGGATCGTGCATCTGCGCACCGCGCGCCGCTTCGCCGAGGCGCACGCCTTCGGGCGGCAGCTGTGGGCCGGGCTGGACCGGGACCGGCTGATCGAGGGCGCGGTGCGCCGCCAGTACGAGCAGATGTTCGCCGCGTTCCCCACCCCGACGTACGCCACCTACGGCAATGTCGACATCCCGGCCCTGTGGCCCGAGTACGCCGCCCGCCCCGGAGTCACCGTGCTCGACGGGCAGCGGGTGGAGATCGGCGGCCGGGTCTTCGGCTTCGTGGGAGGCGGGCTGCCCTCGCCGATGCGGACCCCGTACGAGGTCGACGTCGAGGAGTACGCCGCCAAGGTGGAGGCGCTCGGCGAGGTGGACGTACTGTGCTCGCACATCCCGCCGGAGGTGCCGGAGCTCTGCTACGACACGGTCGCGCGCCGGTTCGAACGGGGCAGCGATGCCCTGCTCGCCGCCATCAGGCGCACCCGCCCCCGGTACGCCCTCTTCGGACACGTCCACCAGCCGCTCGCGCGGCGGATGCGGATCGGGAGCACGGAGTGCGTGAACGTCGGGCACTTCGCGGCCACCGGGAGGCCCTGGGCCCTGGAGTGGTGAGCTCCGCACGCACGGTAGCCTTCGAGCGGCGGCCGGAGGCCGCACACTTCCTCGAATACTCCCCGGAGGAGCCACCGCGATGGCGGAACACACCAGCTCAAGCATCACGATCGACGCCTCGCCGGCCGATGTGATGGCCGTGATCGCCGACTTCGCCCGCTACCCCGAGTGGACCGGCGAGGTGAAGGAGGCCGAGGTGCTGGCCACCGACGCCGAAGGCCGGGCCGAGAAGGTCCGGCTGCTGCTCGACGCGGGCGCGATCAAGGACGACCACACCCTCGCCTACACCTGGAAGGGCGCGGACGAGGTCAGCTGGACCCTGGACAAGTCGCAGATGCTGCGCCAGCTCGACGGCTCGTACCTGCTGGCCCCGGTGGACGGCGGCAAGCGCACCGAGGTCACCTACCAGCTGACCGTGGACGTCAAGATCCCCATGCTCGGCATGATCAAGCGCAAGGCCGAGAAGGTCATCATCGACCGCGCGCTCGCGGGCCTGAAGAAGCGCGTCGAATCGACCGGCTGAACACCGTGCACACCCTGTTGATCACCGGCCCCGGCGGTGCCGGGCGGACCACGGTGGCCGCGGCCACCGCCCTCGCGGCGGCCCGGCAGGGCCGCCGGGTGCTGCTGCTGTCCGGAGACGTCGGAGACCCGCTCTCCGCCCTGACCGGGGAACCGGTGGGGGAGCCCGCCGAGGTCGTGCCCGGCCTGCGGGCCGCCCCGGCGGCCGGCGGGATCCGTGTGGCACGGGTGGACTCCGGCGAGGAGTTCCGCGACGAACTCGTCGCCCTCCAGGAGCGCGGCTCCGCCCTCCTCGGCATGGTCGGGGCCAGGCCGCTGGGGGCCGAGGAGCTCACCGAGCTGCCCGGCGCCGAGCAGTTCGCGCTGTTGCGCGCCCTGCGGCGGGCCGCCGCGGCGCCGGGGTCCGACCTCGTCGTCGTCGACATGCCGCCGCTCCACCAGGCCGTGGCCACCCTCGCGCTCCCCGCCCAGCTGCGCCGCTACCTCGCCCGGCTGCTCCCCGCGGAGCGGCAGGCCGCCCGCGCCCTGCGGCCCGTACTGGCCCAGCTGGCCGGTGTGCCCATGCCCGCGCAGTGGCTGTACGAGGCCGCCGCCCGCTGGGACGAGGAGCTCGCCGCGGTCCAGGACGTCATCGAGGCCGACACCACCGAGCTGCGTCTGGTCGCCGAGCCGGGACCGGCAGCCGCCGACGCGATGCGGCTGGGGCGGCTCGGGCTCGCCCTCCAGCAGCTGCCGGTATCCGCCGTGGTCGCCAACCGACTCCTCCCGCAGGGCTCCGCCGACCCCTGGTTCGCCGGGCTCGCCGCCCAGCAGGAGAAGTGCACCGCCGCCTGGGCCGGGGAGGTCCCGGTGACCCGGCTCGCCCACCTCGGCCGGGACCCGCGCGGCCCGCAGGACCTGGAACTGCTCGCCTCCGCCGACGGCCTCGTCCCGGAGCGGCCCGCGCCCCGCCGGGCATGGGCGGTCGAGGACCGGCTCGCCGAGGACGGGGTACTCGTCTGGGTGGTACCGCTGCCCGGCGCCCGCAAGCGCGACCTCGACCTGATCCGCCGCAGCGACGAGCTCCTGCTCACGGCGGGCCCGTACCGCAGGATCGTCCCCCTGCCGGCGGCGCTGCGCCGCTGCACCGTCTCCGGCGCCTCCCTGACCGAGGACGTGCTCCGCATCCGCTTCACCCCGGACCCGGGCCTGTGGCCCCGTACGCACTGAACATCCGCACGCCCCGACCCGCACGCCCTGATCCGCGTACCGCCGTTCGGGTACCGTCGAAGGTAGCCCGTACCGCACGCACAGCAGCCGCCGCAGGAGAGTCCGCCATGAGCGAGGCCACCGACCGCCCCACCGACGACGCCTGGGCCAAGGCCTGCGCGGAGGACCTCGCCGCCGAGAAGGAGCGCCTGCGCGGGCAGGGAGGGGCGGACGGCGCGGCCACCGGGACCGCCGCCGAGGAGCTGTTCAAGCTCTTCGAGGCCGTCGCGGACAAGGTCGCCGGGATGAACAACCCGCTCCTGGGCGGCGCCGCCCAGGGCGCCGTACGCCAGTTCGTCAACCAGGCCAAGAGCGCCGCCAAGCCCGTCATCGAGCGCAACCCCGAGGTCTTCGACCACCTCGCGGCCGCGGGCTCCGAGCTGCTCGCCGCCTACCGCTCGGCCGTCGAGGGCCACGAGCGCCGCTGGACGCGCGACGAGCCCCCGGCCCCCCGCCGGTCCCAGGACCGCGGCCCCCGCGACGAAGGCCCCGGTGACGGCCCCACCGAGCGGATCGATCTCGACTGAACCCCGGCCGCCCTCGGGTACCGTTGGCCGTGGCGGGGTTTGACCGGAAACCGAGGGACTAATGGGACTCACCATCGGCGTCGACATCGGCGGCACGAAGATCGCGGCCGGCGTGGTCGACGAAGAGGGCACCATCCTTGAGACGTACAAGGTGCCCACCCCGCCGACCGCGGACGGAGTGACGGACGCGATCTGTACCGCCGTCTCCGCAGTCAGCAGCAACCACACCATCGAGGCCGTCGGCATCGGCGCCGCGGGCTACGTGGACGACAAGCGCGCCACCGTGCTCTTCGCGCCGAACATCAACTGGCGACACGAGCCGCTGAAGGACAAGGTCGAGCAGCGCATCGGCCTGCCCGTCGTCGTCGAGAACGACGCGAACTGCGCGGCCTGGGGCGAGTACCGCTTCGGCGCCGGCCAGGGCCACGAGGACGTCATCTGCATCACGCTCGGCACCGGCCTGGGCGGCGGCATCATCATCGGCAACAAGCTGCGCCGCGGACGCTTCGGCGTCGCCGCCGAATTCGGCCACATCCGGGTCGTCCCGGACGGGCTGCTGTGCGGGTGCGGCAGCCAGGGCTGCTGGGAGCAGTACGCCTCCGGGCGCGCGCTCGTCCGGTACGCGAAGCAGCGCGCGAAGGCCACTCCCGAGAACGCGGCGATCCTCCTCTCCCTCGGCGACGGCACGCCCGAGGGCATCGAGGGCAAGCACATCAGTGCGGCCGCCCGGGCCGGCGACCTGGTGGCCATCGACTCCTTCCGCGAGCTGGCCCGCTGGGCCGGCGCCGGCCTGGCCGACCTGGCCTCGCTGTTCGACCCGTCGGCGTTCATCGTCGGCGGCGGGGTCTCGGACGAGGGCGACCTGGTCCTCGACCCGATCCGCAAGTCCTTCAAGCGCTGGCTGATCGGCGGCGCCTGGCGTCCGCACGCGCAGGTCCTCGCCGCCCAGCTGGGCGGGAAGGCCGGGCTCGTGGGCGCGGCGGACCTGGCCCGCCAGGGCTGAGCCCCTCTTTTGCCGTTGCTGCCCGCCGCGCCCCTTGGGGGAGCGGCGGGCAGCTGCGTATGTTGCGGGCATGGACCAGTTGCTGCCTTCGCTGCCGAAGTCTCGTACGGAGCCCGACGGTTCGGCCGTGATCCGGGTGCTCAGCTACAACATCCGCTCGCTGCGCGACGACGAGGAGGCGCTGGCACGGGTCATCCGGGCGTGTGCGCCGGACCTCGTGTTCGTGCAGGAGGCGCCGCGGTTCTTCCGGTGGCGCAAGCACGCGGCCAGGCTGGCCGCGAAATCCGACCTCGTGGTGCTGGGCGGGGGCGCGACGGCGGCCGGTCCGCTGCTGATGTGCTCGCTACGGGTCTTCGTGGAGCGGACGCAGGACGTGCTGTTGCCGCGCACGCCGGGCCTGCACCGCAGGGGCTTTGCCACGGCGGTGGTCCGGATCGGCGGTGCGCGGGTGGGCCTGATCTCCGCGCACCTGTCGCTCCAGCGGGAGGAGCGCCGGGCCCAGGCCGGGATGCTCCTGGAGCGGCTGGCCGGGCTGGACGTGCCGTACGGGATCGCGGCGCTCGACGTCAACGAGGGGCCGGAGGGCCCTGCCTTCGCGCGGCTGGCCGCCGAGCTTCAGGACTGCCGGGCGGTGGCGCCGTGGGGTGCGGGGTCGACTTTCCCGGCCGGGGCCCCGGACCGGCGGATCGACGCGGTGTTCGCGACCGGGGGTGTGCGGGTGCTGGGCTGCGGTGTCCCTGCGGGGCTGGAGGGCGTCTCACCCACCGACCTCCGGTCGGCGACGGACCACCTCCCGGTCCTGGCGGCCCTCCACCTCCCGGCCACGCCTTAGCCCACCCTTCCGGCTGAGGCCCGCCGCTGCCGCCTGACTCAGCAGGGTCGCCCCGCTCGGGTGCGGCGCCATTGGCTGGGCTCCGCCCCGGACCCCGCGCCTCACACGCCGGCGGGGCCGGATGGGTGCCCCGGGCATCAGCCGAACCCAGCCCCGCCGGTGTTCGAGGCGCACCACCCAGCCCGCGGGCGTTTGAGGCGGACCATGCAGCCCCGCCGGCGTTTGAAGCGAGACAACCCAGCCCAGCCGGCGTTTGAGGCGCGGGTGCGGGGCGGAGCCCCGGTCTTCGAGCCGGGCCGGCGTTGAGGCGGGTTCGGGCGCAGCCCGGCGTAAGGCGGGGCCGGGGGCGGTCAGACCACCGCGCCGCGGCCCGGGTAGTCGTCGTCATCGTCGTCGTGCGGAGCCATCCGCGCGACCAGCGTCGCGAAGCCGCCCAGGAAGCCGCCGATGCCCAGCGTCGTCAGCCACCACGTCATCTCCCATTGCAGGAGAACCGCCAGAAGCAACAGCACCGGCCCGCCGACCACCGCCAGCCACGCGAACTTCGCCGTCGTGTCCGCCGACGGAAGCTCCGGCTCCGGGGGGACGAAATGGCCCTCGTCGGCCCGGTCTGCCGGGGTCAGGTCGTCGTCCTGCGGCTCCGCGAGCGAGTGGTCGCGCGGGCCCGAGAGGCCCACGCCCGGGGCGAAGACCACCGAGCTGCCCAGCGCGGCAGGCGGCTCCGGCCCGGGCTCCGGCTTCGGTTCCGGCTCCGGAGGCAGCGGTTTGACGTCCTCCTCCGGCAGCAGGAGGTTCTCGATCGGCTTGAACGGCCGCGACCCCGGCGGGTCCGGCGGCTCCTGCCCGTACCCGGCGACGATCGCCGCCCACGCCGCTTCCTCGTCCAGCGGCGGAACCCCGCCCGACTGCTCCTCGTGCTCAGCCACCCGCCTGCGCCCCCTCCCTGCCCACGCTCTCCACCAGTCGGCCGATGAACGCATAGCTGTCCGCGAAGATCCGCTCCGCGTCATGGTCCAACGTCGCGACGTGGTAACTCTGTTCCAGCAGGGTCTCGGTGACATCGGTGGACGAGATCCGGGCGAGGACCCGCGCCGAGTCGACCGGCGGGACGACATGGTCCTGCGGGCTGTGCAGCAGCAGCACGGGCTGCGTCACCTGCGGCAGCTCGGTGTCCACCAGCTGGAAGAACTTGCGCAGCGAGTGCGCGGCCCGGGTCGGGACCCGGTCGTAGCCGACCTCCTCCGAGCCCGGCTTGGCGATGTCGCTGGCGATGCCCGCCGTGGACCGGATGAAGTGCTTGGCCACCGGGAGGGCGAAGGCCAGCGGGTCGTGGACCTTGTTGGCGGGGTTGACCAGCACGATGCCGCTGATGGCGTCCCCGTGCTTGGCCGCCAGCCGCAGGGTCAGCGCGCCCCCCATCGACAGACCGAAGACGAACACCTGCTCGCAGCGGTCCAGCAGCTCGCGCAGCGCGCGGTCCACCTCGGCGTACCAGTCCTGCCAGCCCGTGAGCTGCATGTCCTGCCAGCGCGTGCCGTGCCCGGGCAGCAGCGGCAGCGACACCGTGAGCCCCCGCGCGGCGAGATACTCGGCCCAGGGACGCAGCGACTGCGGGGAACCGGTGAAGCCGTGGCAGAGGAGGACGCCGACCTCTCCACCCTCGTGGCGGAACGGCTCGGCTCCAGGGAGGACGGGCACCAGGGTCTCCTTGATCATGATGTACGCCGGGTGGGTGCGTTGCTCTGTGTGACTTCACCGTACGCGACAGGGGTGACACCGACCAGGGCCGTAGGGCCGCTGCCGGTGCGGCCAGGCGTTAAGGTCTGTTCGACAGACACAGGAAGGCTTTCGAGTTGATCTACGGCGCAATGAAGTTCTCCATCGGCGGTTCACTGAAGCTCGCCTTCAGGCCGTGGGTGGAGGGCCTCGAGAACATTCCCGCGGAGGGGCCGGCGATCCTCGCGAGCAACCACCTGTCCTTCTCCGACTCCTTCTTCCTGCCGGCGGTGCTGGACCGGAAGGTCACCTTCATCGCGAAGGCGGAGTACTTCACCTCCCCCGGGATCAAGGGCAAGCTGACCGCCGCCTTCTTCAAGGGCGTCGGCCAGCTCCCGGTGGACCGTTCCGGTGCACGCGGGGCCGGTGAGGCCGCGATCAAGAGCGGCATCGAGGTCATCGAGCGCGGCGAGCTGTTCGGTATCTACCCCGAGGGCACGCGTTCACCCGACGGGCGCCTCTACCGTGGCAAGCCCGGCGGCCTGGCCCGCGTGGCGCTGGCCACCGGCGCACCCGTGATCCCCGTGGCGATGATCGACACGGAGAAGATCCAGCCGCCCGGCAAGGTGGTCCCCAAGCTGATGCGCCCGGGCATCCGGATCGGCAAGCCGCTGGACTTCAGCCGTTACCACGGCATGGACAGCGACCGCTTCATCCTCCGCTCGGTGACCGACGAGGTCATGTACGAGATCATGAAGCTGTCCGGCCAGGAGTACGTCGACATCTACGCGACGGCCGCCAAGCGCCAGATCGCCGATGCCGAGAAGGCCGAGAAGGCGGAGAAGGCCGCGGCCGAAAAGGCCGAGAAGGCAGCGGCGGAGAAGGCCGATGCCGAGAAGGCCGGGGGCACGGCGGAGTAGCGACGGGCGTACCGCCCGCGGGGGTGGGGGAGATGGCGAAACGCGAACGCGTCGTGCGCATGTCGGTCGAGCAGCCGCTGTGGCGTGCCCTGACCGGCTACCGGCTGCTGACCATGCTCTACGCGGTGGGGCTGTTCGCCTCCGCGTGCAAGAGGTTCGACCGCCCCTGGATCGCGGCCGGCTACCTCGCCGCACTGGCGGTCTGGACCCTCGCCACCCACCGGAAGGTGGCGAACGCGGCCAGTTGCACCAAGCGTTTCCTCGGAGCCGACCTCACCGTCGCCCTCGTCGGGATCCTGCTCACGCCGCTCGCCGACACCGCCGGGCGGATCGCCGCCGGCGGCCCCACCCTCCCCAGCATCTGGACCGCCGGCTCGGTCCTCGCCTTCGCCATCAAGGGCGGCTGGCGCTGGGCCGGTTTCGCCTCCACCTTCGTGGCCGCGGCCAACATCGTCGTGCACGGCGGCAATCCCACTCGGGACACCCTGCACAACGTCCTGCTGGTCTGGGTCGCCTCCATCGCCATCGGGTACGTCGTCGAGGTGGCCCGGGCCAGTGAGGCCACCCTCGCCCGGGCCCTGGAGATCGAGGCCGCCACCCGCGAGCGCGAGCGCCTCGCCCGGGACATCCACGACGGGGTCCTCCAGGTCCTCGCGATGGTCCAGCGGCGCGGTACCGAACTGGGCGGCGAGGCCGCGGAGCTGGGCCGGATGGCGGGCGAGCAGGAGGTGGCACTGCGCACCCTGGTCTCCAGCGGGCTGGTGCACCCCTCCCGGATCTCCCGCGACGAGTCGCGCGGCGCGCTGGTGGACGCGTACGAGGTGGAGGACGGCCGAGACGAGGACGGTGAGCTGGATCTGCGGACGCTCCTCGCCCCGCACGCCGGGTGCAGGGTGAGCTTCGCCGAGCCGGGCACCCCGGTGCCGCTGCCGGTGCCCGCGGCGAGGGAGCTGGCCGCCGCGGTCGGCGCCGCCCTCGACAACGTGCGCAAGCACGCCGGCGAGGGGGCCAGCGCCTGGATTCTGGTCGAGGACTGGGGCGACGAGGTGATCGTCACCGTCCGGGACGACGGCCCGGGCATCCCGGCGGGCCGGCTCGACCAGGCGGAGGGCGAGGGCCGGATGGGCGTGGCCCTGTCGATCCGCGGCCGTCTGCGTGACCTCGGCGGCAGCGCCGAGCTGGTGTCCGTCCCCGGACAGGGCACCGAAGTGGAACTGAAAGTACCGAGGGGGAGGACCCAGTGAGCGAGCCGCACGAGATCAAGGTGATGGTCGTCGACGACCATCCGATGTGGCGGGACGCGGTCGCCCGTGACCTGGCCGCCGCCGGCTTCGACGTGGTGGCCACCGCCGGCGACGGCCCGGAAGCCGTCCGCCGGGCCCGCGCCGTCACGCCCCACGTCCTGGTCCTCGACCTCAACCTGCCCGGCATGCCGGGGGTGCAGGTCTGCAAGGAACTCGTCGGCGCCCACCCGGCGTTGCGGGTCCTGGTCCTGTCGGCGAGCGGTGAGCACGCCGACGTCCTGGAGGCCGTGAAGTCGGGGGCGACCGGCTACCTGCTGAAGTCCGCGGGCGCCCAGGAGCTGATCGACGCGGTGGCCCGCACGGCAGCCGGCGACCCGGTGTTCACCCCGGGCCTGGCCGGGCTGGTGCTCGGCGAGTACCGCCGGCTGGCCACCGACCCGGCGCCGGCCGCCTCCGACGAGCCGAAGGCGCCGCAGCTGACCGACCGGGAGACCGAGGTGCTGCGGCTGGTGGCCAAGGGACTCTCGTACAAGCAGATCGCGGAGCGGCTGGTCATCTCCCACCGCACGGTGCAGAACCACGTGCAGAACACCTTGGGCAAACTCCAGTTGCACAACCGGGTGGAGCTCGTCCGGTACGCCATAGAGCGGGGCCTCGACGACGCGTAGACAGCCGGTCCCGGCGCCGTCGATCGTACTTACGTCCTCGTACGAGTGAACGGGCGTACGCAACGCCTCGCGATTCCACCGGAATTGACCCCTCCAGGGCCCTTGCTGTGACCTGGGTCACCACTAGCGTGGCCGTCATGGCGAAGGGAGATTCCATGAAGGTCGGAGTGCTGACCGGCGGCGGCGACTGCCCCGGGCTGAACGCGGTGATCAGGGCCGTCGTCCGCAAGGGCGAGCAGGAGTACGGATACGGGTTCATCGGATTCAAGGACGGCTGGCGGGGCGCCGTCCAGGGAGCCACGGTTCCGCTCGGCATCCCCGCCGTCCGCGGGATCCTGCCCCGCGGCGGCACCATCCTCGGCTCCTCGCGCACCAACCCGTTCAAGACGGAGAACGGCGTGCGCGACATCAAGGACAACCTCGCCAAGTACGAGGTGGACGCGCTCATCGCGATCGGCGGCGAGGACACCCTCGGGGTGGCGGCCAAGCTGTACGCGGAGTACGGCATCCCCTGCGTCGGCGTGCCGAAGACCATCGACAACGACCTGTCCGCGACCGACTACACCTTCGGCTTCGACACCGCCGTCGGCATCGCGACCGAGGCCATCGACCGGCTCCACACCACGGCCGAGTCGCACATGCGGGTCCTGGTCGTCGAGGTCATGGGCCGGCACGCCGGCTGGATCGCCCTGCACTCGGGGCTCGCGGGCGGCGCCAACGTCATCCTCATCCCGGAGCAGCGCTTCGACGTGGACCAGGTCTGCGCCTGGGTGACCTCCCGGTTCAAGGCGAGCTACGCGCCGATCGTGGTGGTGGCGGAGGGGGCCATGCCCAAGGACGGGGACATGGTGCTCAAGGACGCCACCAAGGACTCCTTCGGCCATGTCCGGCTGTCGGGCGTGGGCGAGTGGCTGGCGAAGGAGATCGAGGCGCGGACCGGGAAGGAGGCCCGTACGACGGTGCTCGGGCACATCCAGCGGGGCGGCACGCCGAGCGCCTTCGACCGGTGGCTGGCGACCCGGTTCGGGCTGCACGCGATCGACGCGGTGCGAGACGGGGACTTCGGCAAGATGGTCGCGCTCAAGGGGACGGACATCGTCCGGGTACCGATCGCCGAGGCCACGGTGAAGCTGAAGACGGTGGACCCGGCGCTCTACGAGGAGGTAGGGGTCTTCTTCGGCTGAGCGGCGGCCCAGGCCCCAAGACCCCGAGGCGCCCGGACCCCCAGGCCCCGCGCCTCAAAGACCCCGGACCCGCGCCTCGAAGGACGTGGCGGGGCTGGATCGCCCGGAGGGCAATTCCAGCCCCGCCGGCGTTCGAGGCGCGGGGGCGGAGCGCCGTACGGGGTCCGGGGCGGAGCCCCGGGAGCGGAGGGCGGGGAGGATCCGCGCAGCGGGAGCGGCGGCTACGCCGGGGCGGCGGTCGTGACGCCCGTCAGGAGGTCGCGCAGGAGCTCGGCGCCGCGGAGGGTGAGGACCGACTCGGGGTGGAACTGGACCCCCGCGAACCCGCCCGACGCGGAACGCACGGCGTGGACCTCGCCCGTCCCCGGGTCCCGGGACACCTCGACCCCCCGCGAGGCCAGCTCCGCCACCCGCTCGTCGGAGCAGTGCGCGGTGTACGTGTTGTAGAAGCCGACGACCTCCTCCGCCCCGAACAGGTCGATCCGCGTCTGCGCCCCCTGCGCCGGCTCCGCCTTGCGGATCAGCGCAAGCCCCAGCTCGGCCGCCAGCAGTTCGTGCCCCAGGCAGACCCCGACCAGCCCGTGCCGGTGTCCGGCCAGAAGATCCGCGGCCAGCCCGCGCAGCATCCGCATCTTGGGGTCCGAGGACTCCGCCGGGTTCCCCGGCCCGGGTCCCAGCACGACCGGCCCTTCCCAGGCCAGGGCCGCCGCCCGCAGCCCCGGGTCGTCGTAGCGGCGCACGGTCACCTCCAGCCCGGCCACCCGCAGCAGGTGGGCCAGCATCGCCGTGAAGGTGTCCTCGCCGTCCACCACCAGCGCGTGCCCGGTCAGGGAGGAGGGCTGCTCCTGCATCCGCAGCCAGAAGGGGGCCAGGTCCGCCCGCCGGGCCGCCAGGGCCGCCTGCACCCGGGGGTCGTCCGTCAGCCGCACCCCCTCGAAGGCGGGCAGCGGCGCCGCCGCCCGGACCCCGAGCGCCGCCAGTACCCCAGCCGCCTTCGCGTGGGTCTCCGCCACCTCGCCCGCGGGATCGGAGTGCCGGACCAGGGTGGCGCCGACCGGCACCCGCAGCACGCCGTCCGCCGAGATGTCGGCGGTGCGGATCAGGATGGGGGAGTCCAGGGTCTGCGCCCCGGAGCCGTCCCTGCCCAGCAGGGCAAGCGCGCCCGCGTAGTAGCCGCGGCCCCCGCTCTCGTACCGCTCGATCACCCGGCAGGCGTTCTGCACCGGGGAGCCGGTGACCGTCGCCGCGAACATCGTCTCCCGCAGTACCTCCCGCACGTCCAGCGAGGAGCGGCCGCGCAGCTCGTACTCGGTGTGCGCGAGGTGGGACATCTCCTTCAGCCGGGGTCCGACCACGACCCCGCCCATGTCGCCGACGGTGCACATCATCTTGAGCTCCTCGTCGACCACCATCGACAGCTCCTCGGTCTCCTTGCGGTCACCGAGGAAGGCCAGGAGCGACTCCGCCGTCGGCCCCCCGGCCGGATAGCGGTAGGTCCCGCTGATCGGGTTCATCACGACCGTGCCGCCGGACATCCGTACGTGGACCTCGGGGCTGGCCCCGACCAGCGCGCGTTCCCCGGTGTGGACCACGTACGTCCAGTACGCGCCCCGCTCGCCCAGCAGCAGCCGCCGGAACAGCGCGAGGGCGTCGGCCCGGCCGAAGCCGTCGATGCGGCCCTCGTAGGTGCGCCGGATGACGAAGTTCGCGCCCTCCCCGCGCCCGATCTCGTCCCGGATGACGCGCTCCACGGTGGCCGCGTACTCGGTGTCGGCGACGTCGAAGCCGCCGCCCTCGACCCGCACCCCGTGCGCGGGAAGCGCCGCGAGCGCCTCGGCGAGCGGGATCTCGTACGCCTCCTCGGAGACGAGCACGCTCAGCGGGGTGCCGTCGTCGCGTACGTCGAACCCGCGCTCCCGGATCTGCCGGAAGGGGACGAGCGCCAGGGTCGGCAGCTGCCCGACGGGCAGGTCGGCCAGGTGCTCGGCCTCGTGGACCGCGCCGATCAGCACCTCGACGGTGTCGTGGTCGCGGCCGGGGGTCCGCCGGCGCAGCAGGGCGAACGGCGGGCAGGAGTCTTCGGTCAGTCGGCTGAGGTTCATTTGCAGGGGCGTCCTTCCGGTGGAAGGGGCGGCCCGCGCCGGACGGTGTCGTGCACCGCATGCGGAAGGCCGCCCCTCGGGGCGGCCTTCGCGTCGGTCGTGTCTTTTCAGGTACGCGCGAGGAGTGGGCCGCCGGGAGCGGGCCACCACCAGTTCTGGTTCGACTGCGACGCGTACATGGGGGCGACCCTAGCCCACCCTCTCGGCGGACGCGAAGGATCCGCCTTCCGGGCATGTCCGGAATTGGCGATTCCAGCCGCTGGCGGCCGGTACGAGAGATATCTGTCTCACGTTGTGGGCGTCTGGCTGGACGAGGCGCGTGACGCCGTAATGTGTACGAGGTGACCGTGAACGCTGAAACCCAAGCCCCCGCCGTCAAGGCGACCTGGCGAGACCTTCCCGCGGCGCAGCAGCCTTCGTACCCCGATGCCGAGGCTCTGCGCGCTGTCGTCGCGGACCTCGAGTCGTATCCTCCGCTCGTCTTCGCGGGCGAGTGCGACCAGCTGCGCGCCCGCCTGGGAGCCGTCGCCAAGGGCGAGGCGTTCCTGCTGCAGGGCGGCGACTGTGCCGAGGCCTTCGACGCCGTGTCCGCCGACCACATCCGCGCCAAGCTGAAGACGCTGCTCCAGATGAGTGCCGTCCTGACGTACGCGGCCTCCGTGCCGGTCGTCAAGGTCGGCCGTATCGCGGGCCAGTACTCCAAGCCGCGCTCCAAGGACACCGAGACCCGCGACGGCATCACCCTGCCGACCTACCGCGGCGACTCCGTCAACGGCTTCGCCTTCACCGAAGAGGCCCGGATCCCGGACCCCGAGCGGCTGAAGCGCATGTACCACGCGTCGGCCTCGACGCTGAACCTGGTGCGCGCCTTCACCACCGGTGGTTACGCCGACCTGCGCCAGGTGCACGCCTGGAACCAGGACTTCGTGAAGTCCTCCCCGTCCGGGCAGCGCTACGAGCAGCTCGCGCGGGAGATCGACAACGCGCTGAACTTCATGAAGGCCTGTGGCACCGACCCGGCCGAGTTCAAGGCCGTCGAGTTCTACGCCTCCCACGAGGCGCTGCTGCTCGACTACGAGGGCGCGCTGACCCGCACCGACTCGCGGACCGGCAAGCTGTACGACACCTCGGGCCACATGGTCTGGATCGGCGAGCGCACCCGCCAGCTGGACCACGCGCACATCGAGTTCTGCTCGCAGATCGCCAACCCGCTCGGCATCAAGCTCGGCCCCACCACCACGGTGGACGAGGCGCTGACGTACGTCGACCGCCTCGACCCCGAGCGCGAGCCGGGCCGGCTGACCTTCGTCGTCCGCATGGGCGCCGACAAGGTCCGCGACAAGCTCCCCGAGCTCGTCGAGAAGGTCACCGCCTCCGGCGCGACCGTCGCCTGGGTCACCGACCCGATGCACGGCAACACCTTCGAGGCGGCCTCCGGCCACAAGACGCGCCGCTTCGACGACGTGCTCGACGAGGTCAAGGGCTTCTTCGAGGTCCACAAGGGCCTCGGCACCCACCCGGGCGGCATCCACGTCGAGCTCACCGGTGACGACGTCACCGAGTGCGTGGGCGGCGGCGACGAGATCTTCGTCGACGACCTGCACCAGCGCTACGAGACGGCCTGCGACCCGCGGCTCAACCGCAGCCAGTCCCTGGACCTGGCCTTCCTGGTCGCCGAGATGTACCGCGATCAGTAAGTAGCGAGATGTACCGCGATCAGTAAGTAGGAACGTATGACAGTGGGGCGCGGATCCATGTGATCCGCGCCCCACTGTCGTATCCGGGTCTTTTAGGTCACCCTAACTTTGGGTACGGTTAGGTAAGCCTCACCGCACAGGGGATGGCTGCAGAACCATTCCGCTCAGGGAGGTGAACCGCGTGTACGTCTGCTCTTGCTTCGGCATCACGGACCAGCAGGTCAAGGAACACGCGGCCGCCGGGGCCTGCACCCCCCGCCAGATCGCCTCGGCCACCAAGGCCGGCACCGAGTGCGGTTCCTGTGTGCGCGCCATCCAGGGCCTGCTCGGCCGCGGGGCCTGCCCGCGCCGGGAACTGCTGGAGAAGGGCAGTGCGGCGGCCGTGCTCGCCGCCGACCCGCAGCTCGTCCCCGAGCCCGCGCTGGCCGAAGCGGCCTAGCCCTCCGGCTGCTCGATCAGCTGCGCGATGTAGAGCGGCTCCCCGATGCTCTCGATCAGCTCCAGCTGGGTGTCGAGGTAGTCGATGTGGTGCTCCTCGTCCTCCAGGATCTCCTCGAAGAGCCGGGCCGAGGTGATGTCGCCCTTGCCGCGCATGACCTCGATGCCGCGCTTGAGCCGGTCGATCGCCTCGACCTCGACCTGCCGGTCCGCCTGGAACATCTCCGTGATCGTCTGGCCGACGCGCACGTGGAAGAGGCGCTGGTAGTTCGGCAGACCGTCGAGCATCAGGATGCGCTCAGTGATCTTGTCCGCGTGCTTCATCTCGTCGATGGACTCTTCACGCGTGTACTTGGCGAGCTTGGTCCAGCCCTTGTTGTCCTGGATGCGGTAATGCAGCCAGTACTGGTTGATGGCCGTCAGCTCACCGGTCAGCTGCTCGTTCAGAAACTCAAGGACCTCGGGGTCGCCCTGCATCGCAGAGGCTCCTTCCAGGCAATGTCAGCTACGTGACGGGGTAGGTGGGCGCATCCTTGCACCGCCGTCGGGGGCAGTCCAGTAAGTGCCTCCTTAGTGGGAGTTACAGTGACTTGCCCGAATCGGCTCGGAGCTGGTCATGACCACCCCGCGACGTCTGTCACCATGGAGTCATGGGTCAGCCGGAAAGCCGGGAATCTCCGGGAGCAGAGCAGCTGGAGCTTCCACCGGGGCAGCGGTTGCAGCGGGGCTGGCCGGTCACCCACTACGGTCCCGTGCCCAAGTTCAAGCCGGACCGCTGGGAGTTCCGCGTCTTCGGCGCGACGGCCGACGGTGAGAAGCACTGCTGGAACCACGAGGAGTTCGCGGCCCTGCCGTTCGAGTCGGTCGTGGCGGACCTGCACTGCGTCACGAAATTCAGCATGACGGGCGCCGAATGGGGCGGTGTGCTCGCCCGTACGATCCTCGCCCTGGCGCCGCCGTCGCCGCAGGTCACGCATGTGATGGTGTGGGCCGAGTACGGCTTCAGCTCCAACATGCGACTGGCCGACTTCGCCTCCGAGCGGACCGTCTTCGCCACCCACCAGGGCGGTGAACTGCTCACCGCCGAGCACGGTTTCCCGCTGCGCCTCGTGGTCCCGCACCTCTACGCCTGGAAGGGCCCCAAGTGGGTCCGTGGCGTCGAGTACATGACAGCCGACCGCCGGGGCTTCTGGGAGGAACGGGGCTACCACAACATCGGCGACCCCTGGCGCGAGCAGCGCTTCTCGTACCAGGAGGAGCCGGGGGAAGGCCCCGAGCTCTAGAGCCGGACAGGGTGCCTCAGTGGTATTGGTGGACGACCGCGTGACCCTTGCCGCGGCCGATCATCCACTTGTTGACCGGGGTCGTGACCACGAAGGCGGCCGCCAGCGAGATCGCCAGGACGATCCAGAACAGCGGCTCCGACAGGTGGGCGTCCATCGCGCCCGGCCAGAAGGCGATCACGCCGTTGTCGATCAGTTCCATGACGGCGATCGACAGGGTGTCCGCGGCGAGCGCCACCCGGATGGCGGCACGCAGGCCGACGCCGGCCGCGAGGATCCCGCGCAGGGTGAGCGCGTAGCCGAAGAAGAAGGCCAGGACGATCGCCGTGATCATCGTTGCGATGTTCCCCCAGCCCAGCGCGGTGCCGATGACCATGCCGAGCACCTCGCCGATGGCGCAGCCGGTGAGGCAGTGGAGGGTGGCCTTGGCGGCCATGGCCCAGCTGACGTTCCCGTGCTGATGCCCGTGGTGGTCGTGCTGCCCGTGCTGCCCGTGGTGCTCGCCATGCTCGTCGTGCGGGTGTTCGTGGTGTGCGCGTGCGTGCCCCATGACGACCCCCTGAGTGGGAAATGCCGAGTAGCGGTTCCGTCGACATGACAGAACCGTATACCCCCGGGGGGTATTCCCTCAAGGACGCAGCCGCTTCAGCAGCGCCACGTCCGCCGCATGTCCTTCCTTGCCGCCGGGCGTCTCGATGATCAGCGGTACGTCCGCCATCGCCGGATGCGTGAACAGCTCGGTGAAGGCCTCCTGGCCGATGTGGCCCTGACCGATGTTGGCGTGCCGGTCCTTGTGGGCGCCGACGCCCTCCTTGGAGTCGTTCGCGTGGACCAGCTTCAGCCGGCCCTCGCCCACCGTGTCCACCAGCAGGTCCAGCGTCAGCTTCGTCCCGCCCGGCTCCGCCAGATCGTGCCCGGCCGCGAAGATGTGGCAGGTGTCCAGGCAGATCCCCAGCTTCGGGTGGTGGTCGAGCGCGTCGAAGTACGGCCCGAAGTCCTCTGCCCGAGAGCACAGCGAGGAGCCCTGGCCGGCAGTGGACTCCAGCAGCAGGAGGGGGTCGTCGTCGTGCGTCAGCTCTTCCAGCAGCGGCAGCATGTACTGCCTGACCTGAGCGTACGCGTCCTCGCGCGGGCGGCCTCCGGTGGCCGAGCCGGTGTGCACGACCACCCCGAGCGCGCCGATCTCCCGGCCCCGGCGCAGTGAGTGGCGCAGGGACTCCACCGACTTCTCGACGGTCCCCTCGGTGTGCGAGCCGAAGTTGATCAGGTACGGGGCATGTACGTAGGCCGGCAGGGACGCGGCCGCGCACTCGGCGCGGAAGAGCTCGTCCTGCGCCGGATTGCCCACCGGGGTGGCCCAACCACGCGGATTGGCCACGAAGACCTGGACCGCCTCCGCGCCCATCTCACGGGCGTACGTCAGCCCGACCGAGGCGAGCCCGCCCGCGACGGGGACGTGCCCGCCCACGGGATTGCGCACGGCCCGCGCCGAGCGCTCCCGCTCAGCGTGCTCCACGTACTCCACGTGCTCCACGTACCCCTACAGTCCCTTGGTCCGGATGATGATCGTGCTGCCCTCGGGGGCGTTCTGCCCGCCGGGCACCGACTGGGACTCCACGGTCTTGCTGAAGGAGAGGAACGGCCGCTCCGCCTTCACCTTGAAGCCCGCGACCTCCAGCGCCTTGCGCGCCGCGTCCACCTCCTGACCGGTCACGTCCGGGACCGGGAGCTGGCGGGGGCCCTTGGAGAGGGTCAGCGTGACGGTGTCGCCCGCCGCGGCCTGCGTTCCGGCGCCGACCGACTGGTTCGCGACCGTACCCGCCGGCGAGGGCGCGTTGACCTGCTCGGGGGCGGTCGCCACCTTGAGGCCGAGGCCCTCCAGGGTGGCGCGTGCCTGCTCGAACGGAATCCCGGCCACGCTGGGTACGGGGACCGGGCGGCCCTTGCTGACGACCAGGGCGACCGCCGTGTCGGGGGCCCGCTTCTCGCCGCCCACCGGGTCGGAGCCGATCACCGAGCCCTGGGCGACGTCCTGGCTGAAGGCCTGCGTGACCTTGCCGGGGGCCAGCCCGGCCTTCGTCAGTTCGGCCCTGGCCTCTTCCAGGGGCCGGCCCTTCAGGTTGGGCACGGCCACGACCTCGGGGCCGCGGGAGATGGTGAGCGTCACCGCGCCGTTGCCGCGGATCCGGCGGCCGCCGGGGGGATCGGTGTTCATCACCGTCCCGCGGTCGAAGGCGTCACTGAACTTCCGGTCGACCCGCTTCACGCCGAGTCCGGCCGCGGACAGCTGGGACTTGGCCTGTTCCTCGGTCTTGCCGAGGAGGTTGGGGACCTTGGTGAACTGGCCGGAGTTGATGTACCAGACACCCGTGCCGAGGCCGAGGGCCAGCAGGACGCCGGCGACGACGAGGAGCGTGCCGCGGCGCGGCCGGCGGGCCGGGGCCGCGTCCGGGTCCGCCGGGACGGGCGGCGGCGGGGGCGGCATCTCCAGCCGGGAGGTGTGGTGCACGGGCTGGTGCGCGGCCACGGGGCGCGGGATCACACCGGTGCGGTCCTCGGCGGACGACCGCTCCCCGGCGCGGGCCTGCGGCGGCACGGCGTCCAGCTCGGCGTCGCTGAGCTGGAGCCGGGCCTCGCGGGCCAGGCCGAGCAGGGCGGCGGCGTCGGAGGGCCGCAGCTCCGGATTGCGCGCGGTGGCGTGCGCGACGAGTTCGTCGAGACCGACGGGCAGCCCGGGGACGGCGGCCGACGGCGGCGGCACGTCCTCGTGGAGGTGCTGGAAGAGCACCTGGGCGGGGGAGCCGCCGGTGTGGGGCTTGGCCCCGGTGAGCATTTCGTAGAACACGACACCGCAGGCGTAGACGTCCACACGGGTGTCGGTGACGCCGTTCTCGATCTGCTCGGGGGCCAGGTACGAGACGGTGCCGAGGACGGAGCCGGTGGTGTTCGTGACCGAGTCCACCGACCGGACCAGCCCGAAGTCGGCCACCTTCACCCGGCCGTCGTCGCCGATCAGGACGTTCTCGGGCTTCATGTCACGGTGCACGAAGCCCGCCCGGTGGGCGGCGCCGAGGGCGGCGAGCACGGGCTCCAGGATGTCGAGGGCGGCCCGGGGCTGGAGCGCGCCGCGCTCGCGGAGCACGTCGCGCAGGGTGCAGCCGGAGACGTACTCCATGGCCAGGTAGACGTAGGGCCCGTCGGTGCCCTGATCGAAGACGGCGACGACATTGGGGTGGGCGAGCCGGGCCACGGACTTCGCCTCCCGGATGAACCGGTCGACGAAGGCGGCGTCCGCGGCGAGGGCCGGGTGCATGACCTTCAGGGCCAGGACACGGTCCAGGCGGGTGTCGACGGCCCGGTAGACCGTGGCCATGCCGCCGGCCGCGATGCGGGCGTCGATGCGGTAGCGGCCGTCGAGCACGCGCCCGACGAGGGGGTCATCCAGGGTCGTATCCACCCGGCGATTCTACGAGGGGTGCGTGCGGGCCGGACCCGCCGCCCGGTGCCTTGCAGCGCACCTGTGACGTGACCGTCGGCTCAAGGACCGGGGCTCCGCCCCGCGCCCCACGCCTCCAACGCCGGCGGGGCTGCCTTGTGCCCGCACGGGCCGACTTGTGCCCGCACCGGCTGGGTTGTGCCCGAACAGGTTGACTTGCGCCTGAACCGGCTGGGTTGTCCCCGTACGGGGCGGGTTGTGCTCGGCGGGGCCGGACTGGCCGTAGGGCGATTTCAGCCCCGCCGGCGTGTGAGGCGCGGGCGCGGAGCGCTGTCGGGGGGTGGGGCGGAGCCCCGGCGCAGGTCAGAACGCCGGGCGTTCCGGGTCGAGGGCGGCGCGGCCCTCCGCAGGAGACGAGGCCTCGGCGAACCGGCGTTGCGGGATGCGCCCCGCGCGATGGGCGAGACGGCCCGCCGACACCGCGTCCCGCATGGCCGCAGCCATCAGCACCGGATCCTGCGCCCGCGTCACGGCCGACGCCAGCATCACCGCCGCGCAGCCGAGTTCCATCGCCAGCGCCACGTCCGAGGCCGTGCCGGCCCCCGCGTCCAGGATGACGGGGACGGACGCCCGTTCCGTGATCAGCTCGAAGTTGTGCGGATTGCGGATGCCCATCCCCGACCCGATGGGGGACCCGAGCGGCATGATCGCCGCGCAGCCCACGTCCTCCAGCTTCCGCGCGAGCACCGGATCGTCGTTCGTGTACGGGAGGACCGTGAAGCCCTCGTCCACCAGGACCTCGGCGGCGTCCAGCAGCTCGACGCCGTCGGGCAGGAGGGTCCGCTCGTCCGCGACCACCTCCAGCTTGATCCAGTCGGTGCCCAGCGCCTCCCGCGCGAGCCGCGCCGTGAGCACGGCCTCGCCCGCCGTGAAACAGCCCGCCGTGTTCGGCAGGACCGCGATGTCCAGCTTCGACAGGACGGAGAGGACGGATCCCTGGACCGTCGGGTCCAGCCGTCGCATGGCCACCGTGGTGAGTTCGGTGCCGGACGCGACCAGGGCGCGTTCGAGGACGTCAAGGCTCGGGGCGCCGCCCGTACCCATGATCAGGCGGGAGGAGAAGGTCCGGCCGCCGAGGACGAAGAGGTCGTCTGCCATGGCCGTCAGCCTCCCTGGACCGCGGTGAGGATCTCGACCCGGTCCCCCTCGCCCACCGGCGTGAGCGGCCACCGCCCGCGCGGGACCACGGTCTCGTTGAGCGCGGCCGCGACGCCGGAGGGCGCCGCGGTCAGGGTGGCGACCACCGCGTCGAGCGTGGTGCCGGCCGCGACCTCGCGCGGCTCGCCGTTGACGGACACGGAGACGGAGACGGGGAGGGTCATGCGTACGACTCCTGTCGTGCGGCGGAGAAACGGCGGGGGGTGAAGGGGCGTGCGATCGGCGGCAGTTCGCCGGTGGTCAGCAGCTCCGCCAGTACGTCGCCGGTGAGCGGGGTCAGCAGCACCCCGTTGCGGTAGTGCCCGGTGGCCAGGTGCAGGCCGGGCAGGTCGGTCGGGCCGAGCAGCGGGGCGTTGTCGGGGGAGCCCGGCCGCAGTCCCGCGCGGGTCTCGGTGAGCGGGAGTTCGGTGATGCCGGGCACCAGCTCATGGGCGTCGCGCAGGAGCTCGTAGACCCCGCCCGCGGTGACCGTGGTGTCCCAGCCGAGCTCCTCGCTGGTGGCGCCCACGACGAGTTCACCGTTCTCGCGCGGGACCAGGTACACGTGGCTGCCGCGCACGACCGCCCGTACCGTCCGCGACAGGAACGGCGCGCGGGCGGAAGGCACCGAGAGCCTCAGCACCTGGCCCTTCACCGGCCGTACGGGGGCCACCACCTCCGGCGGTACGCCCGCCAGCCGGCCGCTGAGCGAGCCCGCCGCCAGCACCACCTGGTCCGCGCGCACCTCCGTACCGTCGCCGAGCAGGGCCCCGGCCGCCCGGTCGGCGGTGACCAGCAGCCGCTCCGCCGCCGCCCGGTGGACGGTCACGCCGGCCCCCTCGCAGGCGGCCAGCAGGGCGGCCGAGAGCCGCCGCGGGTCGACCTGGTGGTCGCCGTCCACCCGCAGGCCGCCCCGGACCCCCGGGGCCAGCATCGGCTCCAGCCGGCGGCACTCACGGCCGGTGAGCCACTCGGACTCCAGGCCGCAGCGGCGCTGCAGGGCGTGCAGCTCCCGCAGGTGGAGCCGGTCGTCGGCGTCGAGGGCGACGGCGAGGGTGCCGCAGGCCCGGTAGCCGATGTCCAGGCCGCCGCTCGCCTCGGCCAGCTCGGCGGCGAATTCCGGATAGCGCGCCGCGGAGGCGAGACCCAGGCCCAGCAGGGCCTCCTCGCCGTAGTGCAGCTCGGTCACGGGCGCGAGCATCCCGGCCGCGACCTGGGCGGCGCCGCCGCCGGGGGCCGGGTCGGCCAGTACGGTGCCGAGGCCCCGCCGGGCCGCCCGCCAGGCGGTGACGAGTCCGATGATCCCGCCCCCGATGACGAGGACGTCGGATCCCTTCAGAGAAGAATGCATGGGCGTCCAGCCCCTCCCTTCGCCGGCATGACCCGGATCAGGTTCGTACGGTCGGAGGCCGGCCAGCCTCCCTCTCAGCCCGGTGCGCCCGGACTCCCGCGATAGGTACGGTGGCCAGACTAACCCCGGTGCGGACAGTGGGTAAGGCGGCACCTATTCCTGGCGGCCCGTCAGGTGATTAGGGTGGCCGGGTGAGTGAGCAGACGGAGCAGAACCCGAGCGGCGTCGTGATCGTGGGCGCCGGAATGGCCGGCGTGCAGACCGCGGTAGCCCTGCGGGAGCAGGGCTTCACCGGCCCCGTGACCCTGCTGGGAGCCGAGCCCCACCAGCCCTACGACCGGCCACCGCTGTCTAAGGCGGTGCTGCTCGGCAAGGCCGAGGACTCCGCTTTCGACGTGGACTTCGAAGGACTCGGCATCGGGCTCAGGCTCGGCACGGAGGTCACCGGGCTGCGGGCCGCCGAGCGCGAGCTGGACACCGAGGCGGGACCGGTCCCTTACGAGGTCCTCGTACTGGCCACCGGCGCCGTGCCGCTGACCCTGCCCGGCACGGAGGGCGTCCCCGGCGTGCACCTGCTGCGGACGCTGGACGACGCGGCGCGGCTGCGCCCGGTCCTGGCGGAGGCGCCCCGGACGGTGGTCGTCGGCGCGGGCTGGATCGGCGCGGAATTCGCCACCGCGGCCCGGGAGGCGGGCTGCGAGGTGACCGTGGTCGAGGCGGCGGACCGGGTCCTGGCGGGGGCGCTGCCGGCGGAGGTCGCCGCCCCGATGGCGCGCTGGTACGAGGAGGCGGGCGCCGAGCTGATCACCGGCGCGAAGGTCGCCGGGACCGAGGAGGGCCGGGTGCTGCTCGCGGACGGGCGCGCCCTGCCGGCCGGCGCGGTGGTGGTGGGCATCGGAGCCCGCCCCGCCACCGGGTGGCTGGCCGGGACCGGCGTGGAACTGGGCCCGGACGGCTCGGTCACCGCCGACGCGTACCTGCGTACCTCCCTGCCCGGGGTGTACGCGGTCGGCGACTGCGCCTCCTTCCCGTCGGCCCGCTACGGGACGCGGCTGCTCGTGCACCACTGGGACAACGCGCTCCAGGGCCCCCGGGCGGTCGCGGCGAACATCCTGGCCGGGGAACCGGTCCAGGTCTACGACCCGGTGCCGTACTTCTGGTCGGAGCAGTTCGGGCGCTTCGTCCAGTACGCAGGCCACCACGCCGCGGCCGACACCCTGCTCCGGCGCGGCGACCCGGCCGGCCCCACCTGGTCGGTGTGCTGGCTGCGCGACGGCGTGCTGGTCGCGGTCCTGGCCGTGGGCCGCCCCCGCGACCTGGCGCAGGGCCGCAAGCTCATCGAGACGGGGGCCCGGGTGGACCCGGCCAAGGTCGCCGACCCGGCGGTTCCCCTGAAGTCGGCCCCCCTGTAGTCCGGGCCCGGCCACGGACGGGCGGCTCCGGTACCGGGCGCCGGTCCGAGATGGCAGGCTTGTACCCGTGACCGAGATTGACGCAAAGATCGATGCCCTTGTCCCCTCGTGGCT
Source organism: Streptomyces sp. NPDC048269 (assembly GCF_040652395.1). Taxonomy (NCBI): domain Bacteria; kingdom Bacillati; phylum Actinomycetota; class Actinomycetes; order Kitasatosporales; family Streptomycetaceae; genus Streptomyces; species Streptomyces sp. NPDC048269. The sequence continues at coordinate 341,996 of NZ_JBEZLW010000002.1, read as the reverse complement.
GTACCTCCCCGACATCGCGGAGATGCTGAACGTCGAGGTGACCCGGGTCCGCCAGATGGTCAAGGAAGGGCAGCTGATCGCCGTACGCCGGGGCGAGAACCGCTCCCTGCAAGTGCCGGCCCCCTTCATCGACGGCGACAAGGTCGTCAAGGGCCTGGTCGGCCTGCTGACCGTGCTGCGCGACGACCGCTTCACCGAGGAGGAGATCCTGGAGTGGCTCTTCACCGAGGACCCGACCCTGCCCGGCACCCCCGTGCAGGCGCTGAGCGAGAATCGCGGCACGGAGGTGAAGCGCCGCGCTCAGGCGCTCGCCCTCTGACCTGATCCGCATCCGCTCCACCGCGGTGTACGGGCCCGCAGGGCTCGTACACCGCTTCCGTCCCCGGGGGTACACCCATGCAGCTGTCCGACGCCCGGCTCTACCTCTGCACGGACGCCCGCAAGCGCCAGGGTGACCTCCCCGAGTTCCTGGACGCCGTGCTGGCCGGCGGCGTGGACATCGTCCAGCTCCGGGACAAGGGCATGGAGGCCGGGGAGGAGCTCGAACACCTCCAGGTCTTCGCCGAGGCCGCACGGCGCCACGGCAAGCTCCTCGCCGTGAACGACCGCGCCGACGTCGCGCACGCGATCGGCTCCGACGTCCTGCACCTCGGCCAGGGCGACATCCCCGTCCCCGCTGCCCGCGCCATCCTGGGCGACCAGGTGCTGTTCGGCCGCTCCTGCCACGCCGAGACCGAGGTCGACGCGGCCGTCGCCGAGCCCGGCGTGGACTACTTCTGCACCGGCCCCTGCTGGCCCACCCCCACCAAGCCCGGCCGTTTCGCCCCCGGCCTCGGGCTCGTCCGGTACGCGGCCTCCCTGGAGCAGGTCCGGCCCTGGTTCGCCATCGGCGGCATCGACAGCACGAATCTGGACGAGGTGCTGGACGCCGGAGCCACCCGCGTCGTGGTCGTCCGCGCCCTCACCGAGGCCACCGACCCGGGTGCGGCCGCGGCGGAGCTGGCCAAGCGCGTCCGGGCCCGGACGGCTGAGTCCCGGCCACCCGGAACACCCCAACAGCCGTAGCGCGCCCTTGCGGATTCGGAAATCGCCCGGGTGGTGCCGCGCGACCAGGTGTCCAAAAACGTGTCCAAAGGGCGGACAGTACTTCGGTGTCCGCCGGGCCGCGTCTAACCTGCCCGTATGGCCTCTGGTACCGCTTCCACCTGGTCGGATCGTGCGCACACGGTCCGCGACCTCCTCGTGTCCGGGCGCTCGTACTCGTTCGAGTTCTGGGCCCCGAAGACGGAGAAGGGCGAACGCAACCTCTGGAACGCCCTGCGCCGGGTCGAGGCGGTATCCCCCAGCTTCGTCTCCGTGACCTACGGAGCCGGCGGCTCCACCCGCGGCGGCACCGTCCGGGCCACCCAGCAGATCGCCGCGGACACCACGCTGACCCCCGTCGCACACCTCACCGCCGTGGACCATTCGGTCGCTGAGCTGCGCAATGTCATCGGGCAGTTCGCAGACGCCGGGATCCGGAACATGCTCGTCGTGCGCGGAGACCCGCCGGGCGACCCGATGGGCGAGTGGGTGGCACACCCCGAGGGCGTGCACTACGCGGCCGATCTGGTCCGGCTCGTCAAGGAGTCCGGCGACTTCTGCGTCGGCGTCGCGGCCTTCCCCGAGATGCACCCGCGTTCGATGGATTGGGACACGGACATCCAGCACTTCGTGGACAAGTGCCGCGCCGGAGCGGACTATGCGATCACACAGATGTTCTTCGATCCGGAGAATTATCTGCGGCTGCGCGACAGCGTCGAAAAGGCGGGCTGCGAGACTCCGATCATCCCCGAGGTCATGCCTGTTGTGGCGATCAAGCAGCTCGACCGGCTGCCCCAACTCAGCAACGCGGTCTTCCCCGCGGACGTGAAAGAGCGCATGCTCGCGGTCAAGGACGATCCGGCCGCTGTACGCTCCATTGGCATCGAGTTCGCCACGGAGTTCTGCGCGCGGCTGCTGTCCGAGGGTGTCCCAGGGCTGCACTTCATCACGCTGAACAATTCCACGGCGACTCTCGAGATCTACGAGAACCTGGGCCTGCACCAGCGGGCCTGACCGGCTGGCCCCCGTTTCCCACGCGGTCGGCTGTACCGAGAGGGGCCATGCATGGGTATGACGGTCCTCTACATCGCGTTCGGCTTCGTCGCGCTGTGGCTGCTTGCCGAGGTCTTGATGCAGTACAAGGCCCGGCTCCGCTGGCGCCTGCTCGCCTTCGCCGGCTTCCTCGGCGTGGTCGCCGGGGTGATATTGCCGTCGGTGCTGGTCATCGGCGCCGGCGCGGCCGCGTTCGCCCTGGGCCAGACCCTGGTGACGCTCTCCTTCCGCAAGGGCTTCGTGGCCGGCTGGGCGCTGCGCCGCGGTGGGGAACCCGTACGGCAGTCGCGGCGGCGCCGCTCCGGCGGCCCGCGCCCGCAACCGGCGCTCGAAGTCACCGCGCTGGAGTACGAGGACGCGGACGGGGCCGGGGAGCAGCGGCAGTTCCAGGCCGGAGCCGAGGCCGAGGCCGAAGAGGTCTACAACCCGCAGCCGATGCCCGAGGACACCGGTTCCTACGGGATACAGAGCTTCGCGCCCGCTCCCGACGCGGGCCAGACGGCGGCGTTCGGCTCTCCGTTCACCACGGCGGAGCAGGACGCCCACCAGTACGCGGCCTTCTACGACCAGCAGAACCAGGGCGGCGGGTACGACTACTCCGCCGGCTATCCGACGGGCGATCAGCAGCAGGTCTACGCCGCCTACTCGGACCCCTACATCGGCACCGGCGGCGGTGTCGGCCCGCCCGCGGCCTACGACTACTCGGCCTACACCCAGTACCCCGACTACGGGCAGCAGCAGTACGCCATGGACACGCCGCCCGGCGGGGTCTGGGTCCCGCAGCAGCGGTCCACCGACGCGGGCGGCCAGCCCTATCCGGCGGAGGAGCAGGCCGAGCAGCCACAGCAGTACCCGTACCCCCAGCAGGGCGAGTACGAGCAGTACCGCTACTGAGCGGGCCGGCGGGTCACTGGGAGCCGCGGAATCCCGCGCCCTCCACGATCAGCCCGGCCACCAGGGCCCCGGTCATCCCGGCGTGCGCCAGCCCGCCGCCGGGGTGCGCCCAGCCGCCCGCCAGGTACAGCCCCGGCAGGGCCGTGGTGTTGGCGGGGTACAGCAGCCGGCCCCCGGCCCCGGCGAGGGCGGGCGCGGGCACCGCGCCGCCCACCGCCCCCGTCGCCGCCTCCACGTCGGCCGCGGTACGCACCTCGTGCCACAGCAGCCGCTCCCGCAGCCCCGGTACGGCCTTCCCGGCGAGCTCCAGCAGTTCCTCCGGCCCCGCGCCCCCGGGCCCGCACACGGCGCTGACCGTGACCGCCTCGTGGTCCGCGTCGGGGCGCGTGGCGGGGTCGTCGGGGCGCAGGACGGTGACGTCCAGACCGGGGGAGTGCACCAGGGTGCGGTGGACGGCGTCGGAGGGGCGGGCACCGCGCAGCGCGAGGAAGAGCGTGAGGCGGCTGGACAGACCCTCCCCGCGGGCGGGGACCGCCTCCGGCGGCCAGGGCAGGGAGGCGGCCGGCAGCAGCCGCGGGTCGATCCCGCAGACGACGGAGTCGGCGGTCACCTCGCCGCCGTCGGCCAGCCGCAGACCGGCCGCCCGGCCCAGGGGCGCGAGGACCTCCCGGACCTCCGCCTCGAAGACGAACTCCACGTTCCGCTCCCGGCAGCGCTCGTGGACGGCGGTGGCCAGCGCCCGCATCCCGCCGCGGACGTACCAGCTGCCGAAGGTCTGCTCCATGTACGGCAGCACGGCGGCCGAGCCGGGCGCCCGGCCGGGATCGATCCCGTACGCGCGCACCAGGCCGGTCAGCAGCTCGCCGAGGCCGCCGCCCAGCTCCCGGTCGGCCACCTCGGCGAGGGTCGGCGGGCGGCGGCGCAGCAGGCCGCTCCGGCGCAGCGCGGGGTACGGGTCGTCGGACAGCGCCCGCCGGTCGGCGCGCAGCGGCTCTTCCAGCAGCGGGCGGCGGGTGGCGTCCCAGGCGTCCCGGGCGCGGCCGAGAACGGCGTTCCAGCGCTCGCCGGCGCCCGCGCCGAAGGCCTCGTCGAGAGCTGCGGCCACACCGCCGTGCGAGGCGCCGGGGAGGGTGACGTCGACGCCGTGGCGGGGGAGGACGTGCCGGACGGCCGGGTCGGCCTGGACCATGTCGACGCAGGTTTCCAGGGGCCGCTTGCCGGTCTTCACGAAGAGGTCGCGGTAGACGGCGGGCAGGTGCAGCAGGCCCGGCCCGGTGTCGTAGGCGAAGCCCTCGCGCTCGTACCGGCCGACCGCGCCGCCGTAGGTCTCCGCGCGCTCGTACACCGTCACCTGGTGCCCTGCCACGGCCAGCCGGGCCGCCGTCGCCATCGCGCCCATCCCGGCGCCGATCACCGCAATTCGTGCCATGCGGCTGAGCCTATCGAGGCCGTGGGCGGTGATCGGCGGGGTGGTCGGGCGGCTGGTCGGCTGGTTGGCCGGGGCGACTCGTCAGGGTTGGCCGGGGCGGGTGGTCAGCGGGGCGGGGCGCCCGTGGCCTCGCGCGCCTCGGCGGCCAGCCGCTTTTCCTCGCGGCGCTGGGCACGGCGGCGCAGGAAGCGGCGGATCCGGGTCCAGAGGAAGATCAGTATGGCCAGCCCGGCGGCCAGCAGGACGGCCGCGATGGTCGCAGCGGCCACGGGGTGGAACATCGCGAAAGTTATGATCGCGGCCACGCCGAGGTCCTCGGCCATGCTCATCGCGACGTTGCTGAGCGGCTCGGGCGAGGTGTTGATCGCCATCCGGGTGCCGGCCTTGACGAAATGGCTGGCCAGCGCGGTGGAGCCACCGACGACGCCGGCGGTGATGTCGGAGAGCGAACCGCTCTGGCCGGCCAGCAGCGCGCCGACGACGCCCCCGGCCACCGGGCGGATCACGGTGTGGACGGAGTCCCAGGCCGTGTCCACGTACGGGATCTTGTCGGCGACCGCCTCGCAGAGGAACAGCACCGCGGCGACGATCAGCACGTCGGTGCGTTGCAGCGACGCGGGGACCTCGTCGGACAGGCCGGTCGCGCCGAAGATGCCGAGCAGGAGGACCACGGCGTACGCGTTGATCCCACTGGCCCAGCCGCTGGTGAAGACCAGGGGGAGCACACTCATTCGATCATCATGCCGCAGAAAGGGTGCGCTGACGGGCACAACGCATAACGGTGAGGGGACGGCCGCACGGCGGCCGTCCCCTCACCCACGATGTCCGGGGCTACTGCCCCTGTTCGTCACGGCGGCGCTGCCACCGTTCCTCGATGCGGGTCATCATCGACCGACGCTGCCGGTTCTGGCCACGGGCCGAACCGCCTGCACTTCCGGAGACGGGCTGTTCGCCAGGCTTGGGTGCCTTGCGCCAACCGGTGACCACGAGGACCGTACAGCCCAGCATGACGAGGAAACCCACCACGCTGATCCACAGTACGTTCGGCACGATCACACCGGTCATGAGGAGCGCGATGCCCACCAGAATGCCTACGACTGCCTGGTAGACCCGTCGCCGGGTGTACGTGCGCAGTCCGCTGCCCTCAAGCGCTGTCGCGAACTTGGGATCTTCGGCGTACAGCGCTCGCTCCATCTGCTCGAGCATTCGCTGCTCGTGCTCCGAGAGCGGCACGGGAGTCCTCCTCATCCGTCGGTCGCGGGGGGGAGCGACCAGGGGTCCCCTTCAGGATAGGCGGGGAATCGCCCCCGTGATACCCGCCCTCTACGCCAGGCTGTTCACACAGCCCTTGAAACCCGTACCGCCGCGGGAGCGGTCCCTGAGGCGTTCATTCCCCAATGGTCCGTCCACCATGCCGGTCACTGCCCCGATCATACGGGGCCGACCGCCGGTTCGGAGGGTGTGTGGCGGACTCCATGCGCGGAAGATCGCAGATCAGGCCCGCTTCTCGCCCAGCACGTGCAGTTGCGTGGCCACGGCGTGGAAGGCGGGCAGCTCCGCGGCGGCCTCCTCCAGACGCAGCAGCGCCTCCACGGCGCCCGGTTCGGTGTCCACCAGGACTCCCGGAACGAGGTCGGCGAAGATCCGCACGCCGTGCACGCCGCCGACCGCCAGCCCGGCCCCGCCGACCAGCTCGGAGAGCTGCTCGGCGGTGAAGCGGCGCGGCACCGGGTCGCCGGATCCCCAGCGGCCGGCCGGGTCGGTGAGGGCGGTACGCGCCTCGGTGAAGTGTCCGGCCAGGGCGCGCGCGAGCACGGCCCCGCCGAGGCCGGCGGCCAGCAGGCTGAGCGTGCCGCCCGCGCGCAGGGCCGCCACCGCGTTGGCCACGCCCTCGGCCGGGTCGTCCACGTACTCCAGAACGCCGTGGCAGAGCACCACGTCGTAGGCGTCGCGCTCGACGACGTCCAACAGGCCCTGGGCGTCGCCCTGCACTCCGCGGACCAGGTCGGCGACGCCGGCCTCGGCCACCCGGCGCTCCAGTCCGAACAGCGCGTTCGGGCTGGGGTCGACCACGGTGACCCGGTGGCCCAGGCGGGCCACCGGCACGGCGAACTTGCCGGTGCCGCCACCGGTGTCCAGCACGTCCAGCACGTCCCGCCCGGTCGCCTTCACCCGGCGGTCGAGCGCCTCCTTGAGGACCTCCCACACCACGGCGGTGCGAAGGGAGGCGCGGGGGCGGGAAGTGTCCGACACGGCTGATGGCTCCTCGGCGCGGTGGGGAAGGGGGGAGCGGTCAGTGCCCCGCCCCGCCCCACCCTATTGCCTTACGCGGCCGGTCAGCTCATCCCGCGTCCGGACGCTCCGGGCGCGGCTGCGGCACGCCCTGCGGCAGCGTCTGCTGCGGTGGCTGGATCGCGAGCATCCGTTCCACCAGGCGCAGGAACATCTCGACGGCACGCACCAGATCGTCCGCGTCCCGCCCGGTCGCCGCGTCCGCTATGCCCGCCTCGGCCCGGGCCCGGCGAGCGGCGCCGGAGGCGAAGAGCGCGCTCCACTCGGTCAGCTCCGGCGCTATCTCCGGCAGCACCTCCCACGCGCTCCGGATCCGCGGCCGGCGCCGCGGGGCGACCGGCTCGGGGCGTCCGCGCGCCGCGAGCACGGCCGCGGCGGTGCGCAGCGCGGCGAGGTGGGCGGTGGCGTACCGCTCGTTGGGCCGGGTCAGCCGGGCGGCCTCGGCCAGGCCGGCGCGGGCCTTGGCGAGCAGGTCGAGGGCGGCCGGGGGCGCTGCCGACCGCCGCAGGACGGGGTGGACAGGGGACGGGGACGGTGTGGCCATGACGAACCTCCTGTCGATGCGTTCCAACCATCGTGACGGGCCCCACTGACAATCGCTCTGACCTGCGGCTTCGCGGTCAATCCCGGGGCAATTGCCCCTCGTTGCGCACTTGCTGCGCCGGAAGGTGGTAGTTTTTGAACTGACCGGTCAGTTCAAAAGAAGGGGGGACGGCGTGGACAGCCCGCACGGCGCGGCCGTCAAAGCCGAGGACTTCGGACTCAGGGGACCGCGCGGCTGGGCCTTCCGGGGGGTCGGCATCGACGCGGCTCCCGGCTCGCTCATCGCGGTCGAAGGCCCTTCCGGCACCGGCCGGACCTGTCTGCTCCTTGCCCTCACCGGACGGATGAAACCCACCGCGGGCCACGCCGAGGTCGGCGGCCACCGGCTGCCGAAGCACATGTCGGCCGTCCGCCGGATCGCCGCCCTCGGCCCGGTCTCCGGGGTCACCGACCTCGACCAGGCCCTGACCGTCGCCGAACAACTGCGCGAGGGCGCCCTGCTCCACCGCCACTACGACGGCCCGGTCCGCGCCCTGCTGCGCCCTCCGGCCGAGCGGCGGGCGGACGCCCGGGCCCGGATCGACGCCGCTCTGGACGCCGCGGGGCTGGACCTCGCCGCGCTGCCCAAGGGGCCGCGCACCTCCGTACGGGACCTGGAACGCCTGGAGTCCGTACGGCTGTCCGTGGCCATCGCCCTGCTGGGCTCGCCGCGGCTGCTGGCCCTGGACGACCTCGACCTGAAGCTCTCGGACGCCGAGCGCACCGAGGCCTGGGTCCTGCTCCGCTCGATCGCGGCCGGCGGGACCACCGTCCTCGCGGTGTGCAGCGAGGCCCCCGACGACGCCGTCGTCGTGCGGACCGGCCCCCAGGAACCGGCCGCGCCGACCGCAGACGCAGCCCCGGCAGCGGACGCGGCCGCCGCCGAGGATGCCGAGACCGACACCGGCACCGAAGCGGACAGCGACCCCGACACCGGCACCGACACCGAGAACGACACCGAAGAAACGAAGGGGGCGGACGATGCGCTCGCCGAAGCTGGCCGCGCTTGAGCTGAAGCGGTTCGGGCGGGGGAAGCTGCCCCGGGCCGCTCTCGTCGCGCTGCTCCTGCTCCCGCTGCTCTACGGAGCCCTGTACCTCTGGTCCTTCTGGGACCCGTACAGCCGCCTCGACAAGGTGCCCGTCGCCCTCGTCAATGCCGACACGGGCACGACCGTCGACGGCAAGCGCCTCGACGCGGGCGACGCGATCACGCAGAAGCTCCACGACAGCAAGACCTTCGACTGGCGCGACGTCAGCGCCGAGGAGGCCGCGAAGGGGCTGGAGAACGGGACGTACTACCTGACGCTCACCATGCCGGCCGACTTCAGCGCGAAGATCGCCTCCAGCTCCGGCGAGGACCCCACCACCGGGGCCCTCCAGGTGCGCACCAACGACGCCAACAACTACATCGTCGGCTCGATCTCGCGCACCGTCTTCTCCGAGGTCCGCTCTGCGGCGTCCACCAACGCCTCCCGCGGGTTCCTGGACAAGATATTCGTCAACTTCTCCGACCTGCACGACAAGACCGCCGAGGCCGCCGACGGCGCCGACAAGCTCAAGGACGGGGCGGGCAAGGCCCAGCAGGGTGCGAAGGAACTCGCCGACGGCCTCGACACGGCCGAGGAGAAGACCGGCGAGCTCAACAGCGGCCTGAAGAAGCTCAACTCGGGCGCGGCCAAGCTGGAGACCGGCTCGAAGGACGTCGCGGACGGCACCCAGACCCTCGCCGACAAGGTCAACGGGGCCGCAGACAAGGCCCGCCCCTTCGTCAAGGACCCCAAGAACCTGGCGGACACCGCCGAACTGGTCGCCGACTCCGCGAAGGTGGTGAACAACCACCTCGACACGTTCGCCGAGAAGGCCCCCGCAGCGGCCGCGGCCGCCAAGAAGGCCTCCGCCGGCGCGGACGCGTACTACACCAAGCACTGCCTCACCCCGGGCCTCGAACCCCACCTGGCCTCCTGCCCCGACCTGAAGAAGATCAAGGACGACGCCGCCGAGGCCGCCGAACTCACCGGGGACGTCAGCACCCTGGTCAAGAACGCGAACGGCGACGTCACCAAGCTCCGCACCCAGCTGACCGACCTGGAGAAGAAGGCCCGCGAACTCGTCGACAAGGCCCCCCAGCTCGCGGGCGACCTCGAAGCGGCCGTCGCCAAGGTCAACGCCCTCAACGCCGGCGCCCACAAGGTCGCCGCCGGCATGGCCCAGCTGCACACCGGCCTCGGCTCCGCCACCACCGGCTCCGGCGCCCTCACCGAGGGCGTCGGCAAGCTCGGCGACGGCGCCCACACCCTCGACGGCGGCATGTACAAGCTGGTCGACGGCAACCGCGACCTCGCCGACGGCCTCCACAAGGGCGCCGGCCAGATCCCCGACTACGACCAGCAGCAGCGCGACGCCCGCACCGAGGTCATGGCCGACCCGGTCCGGCTGGCCAACCAGTCCCTGCACAAGGCGCCCAACTACGGCACCGGCTTCGCCCCGTACTTCATCCCGCTCTCCCTCTGGGTCGGCGCGATGGTCGCCTACATGCTCATCGCCCCGCTCAACCGGCGCGCCCTGGCCGCGGGTGCCTCGCCCTGGCGGATCGCCCTCGCGGGCTGGCTGCCCGTCGTGGGGATCGGCGCCGCACAGGTCGCCCTGCTGATGTCCGTACTCCACTGGGCCCCGGACCTCGGCCTGCAGATGGCCCACCCGGCCCTCACCATCGGCTTCCTGATGCTGGTCACCGGCTGTTTCGCGGCGATCGTCCAGTGGCTCAACGCCAAGTTCGGCGCCGCCGGGCGGATCCTGGTCCTCGCCGTCCTGATGCTCCAGCTCACCTCGGCGGGCGGCACCTACCCCGTACAGACCAGCCCGGACTTCTTCAACGACATCCACCCGTACCTGCCGATGTCGTACGTCGTCGAGAGCCTGCGCCACCTCATCACCGGCGGCGACCTGACCTCCGTCTGGCAGGGCTGCGCGGTCCTGGCGGCCTTCACCGCGGGCGCCCTCGCCCTCACCGCGCTCGCCGCCCGCGGCAAGCAGGTGTGGACCATGGACCGGCTCCACCCGGAACTGAGTCTGTAAGGAGCCGTTGACCTGTGAGAATCAGCGCCATGGAAAGCAGCACCGGGACGGGCACGGCCGCCGGCGGCGGCCGCCGCCAGGCCACCCGCCAGAAGCTCTACGAGGCGGCCGTGACCCTCATCGCCGAGCAGGGGTTCTCCGCGACCACGGTCGAGGAGATCGCCGAGCGCGCGGGCGTCGCGAAGGGCACCGTCTACTACAACTTCGCGAGCAAGAACGACCTCTTCGAGGAGCTGCTGCGGCACGGGGTCGGGCTGCTGACCGCCTCGCTGCGGACGGCGGCGGAGGAGACGGAGGCGCGCGGCGGCAGCCGCGTCGAGGCGCTCGACGCGATGATCCGCGCCGGTCTCGTCTTCATCGACCGGTACCCGGCCTTCACCCAGCTCTACGTCGCCGAGCTGTGGCGGACCAACCGGGCGTGGCAGTCCACGCTGATGGTCGTCCGGCAGGAGGCGGTGGCCGTGGTGGAGACGGTGCTGCGGGAGGGCGTCGAGCGGGGGGAGCTGAGCGCCGAGATCGACGTGCCGCTGACCGCCGCCGCGATGGTCGGGATGGTGCTGGTGGCGGCCCTGGACTGGCAGTCCTTCCAGAGCGAGCGGTCCCTCGACGACGTGCACTCGGCGCTGTCGCTGCTGCTGCGGGGCCGCGTCAGCGGGAACCGCTGAAGCAGGGCCGCCCGACCCCCAGTCGGCGGTGCCGCAGGGGCTGTGCAGCCCGTACAACTGGTGGGGCCTGCCGCGCCGACTGAGTATCCGTACCTAGGCACGGAAATGAGTACGTGCGCGGATGGGCCCCCACCTGCGTGGACGCCAGACTGGGGGCAACGGACAGGAGACCCGGTCCGCACCGCCGACACGGGGCTGCGGAGCGGACCGGGTACCTCCTCCGTGACGCGGTACGCGGCGCGGCGGGGCTCGGGGGGATCGAGCCTCGCCGCGTTCGCGCGTCCGCGGATGCCGGCCGCCTCCGGCGGGGTCGGCCGCCGCTCCGGTGCCTCTGCCGCGCCGTTGCCGGGGCTCGGCCCCGGATCCTGCGGCTCAAGCGCCGGCGGGGCTGAAAGGTCGGGGCTCGGCCCCGGACCCCGCGCCACCGGCGCCGGCGGGGCTGAAGATCGGAGCTCGGCCCCGGACCCCGCGCCTCACATGCCGGCGGCTTGAAAGATCGGGTTCCCTCCCGGACCCTGCGCCTCAGTCATCGGCGGGGCCAGGTAGTGCCCCCGCGGGAGGAACGTGCGTGCGCCGAGCAGGCGGCATCAGCCGAAATCCAGCCCCGCCGGCGTTTGAGGCGCGGGGTGCGGGGCGGAGCCCCGGATCTTTGAGACGCGCCGGCGATCGAGGCGCGGGTTCGGGCCGCGCCCGCACGTGCGGAGCCGTCCGTACCGAGGGGCGGGGGGGAAGGGGCCGCGAGGACCGCCCCACCCCGCCCGCTCAGCCTCGGCCTCGCAGCGGCAGGCGCAGCCGCAGCCGCAGGGTCTGCACGCGGGTGGCGACCGACGAGGTCAGGGCCGACCAGCGCCGGGTCAGGGCCCAGGACAGGCGGGCTGCCGAGCGCGGCAGGAGCAGGGCACGGAGACGGGCGCGCCGGCCGACGCCGGCCAGCAGGCCCGCACGGACCAGCAGGACGTCGTCCGCCAGCCCCGGGTACGAGACCTCCGCGCCCGGCGGCGCGTACAGGGCCCGTTCCAGCGCACCCGCGACCCGGTGCACCGCACCCGCGGCCTGCGGCTCCAGACGGCCGAGCTCCACGAGCCGAGCCGCAGCCCGCCGTGGCGACAGGGCATCGTCCGGGACCACGTCCACGTCCCACGCCGCGTCACCCAGCTCCCGCCAGGCCGCCGCCACCTCCCCGGTCCCCAGCCGTCGGGCCCGCAGCCGGCTCCGCCACAGCAGCGGAAGCAGCGGCAGGCCCAACAGCGCAGCCACACCCGCCGTCCAGCCGAGTACCGCCGTCACCGACGGCCCGCCCCCACCGGACGCGTTCTGCTGCGGCGCGGCCGCCCCGCACTCGCCGAGCTTCTTCGCCTCCGGCGGGCAGTCGTCCGACTTCGACGGCGCGGCCGACGGCTGCACCGCACTCTGCGACGGCAGCGGCGCCGGCGCGGACGGCTGGGCCGTCGGCACCTGCGGCCGGGAGTAGTCCGGCACCGTGATGCCCGACCGGGGGGTCGGCTCGAACCGCGTCCACCCCACCCCCTCGAAGTACAGCTCCGGCCAGGCGTGCGCGTCCCGCATCGACACGTTGATGCTGCCGTCCGACTGCGCGTCACCCGGGGTGAAGCCCACCGCCACCCGCGCCGGGATGCCCAGCGACCGGGACATGGCCGCCATCGAGAAGGCGAAGTGGATGCAGAAGCCCTCCTTGTCGGCCAGGAAGCGGGCGACCGCCTGCGGGCCCGTGCCCGAGGCCGTCTTCGTGTTGTAGCGGAAACCACCGTTCACGGCGAAGAAGTCCTGGAGCTTCACCGCCCGCGTGTAGTCGTCCTTCGCGCCCTGCGTCACCGAGCGGGCCGTGTCGCCGACCACCGGCGGCAGATTGTCCGGCAGCTTCGTGTACTCGGCCCTGATGGCCGGGTCCGGCGCCGGAGCCTTCTGCAACTGCTGCGCCGTCGGCTTCAGCAGCAGGCTGTGGACCGTGTACATCGCGCCCTGGACGTTCTGGAACCTGTCCTTGCCCAGCTGGTCCCCGACCAGGGTCCGGCCGGCCGGCTCGAACCGCCACTTCCCGCCGATTTCTACTGAGGTCGCCGGGTAAGGCATGGGCAGGTAGCGCTGGGTGTAGGTGTCCGCCGCCGAGACGCTGGTGCGCACCTCGGTCGCGGACTGGAGCACCGGGCCGCCGAGCCCGGGCGGACTGGGCATCCGCTCCGGCACATCGGTCAGGGCCCGCCCGGAGGCCTCCCACTTGACCCCGTTGAACTCGTCCAGGGCCAGGATCCGCAGGTACTGGTCGCCCCGCTGCGGGTTGTCCGTGCGGTACTTCAGCACCACCCGGTTGTCCTGCGCGTTCAGGTTGCTCTGCAGGGAGACCAGCGGGTTCACCGCGGAGATCGTCCCGCCCGCCCCGCTGCCGGACCCCTCGCCCTCGCCCCCCGGACCCAGCAGCCCGCCGCCCAGCGCGGGCAGCGCCGCCGGCACGACCAGCGCCAGGCCCAGGGCCACCGCGCCGATCCGCCGGCCGGTCCGCACCGGGGCCGTCACCTGGCCCACCGGACCCAGGCCGGAGGTGGACGAGGCCCCCTCGCGGGGGCCCCCGCCGAAGACCCGGCCCCACTGGGCGAGCCGGTCCCGGCCCTCGGCCAGCAGCATCATCAGGTACCCGCAGCCCGCCAGCAGGAAGGAGATCCAGGAGGCGTCCCCGCCGCCCGACAGGCCCGCGGCCACCGAGTACAGCGCGAGCAGCGGCAGTCCCGCCGCGGCGGCCGTCCGCGCGGTCACCGCCAGCAGGTCCACCAGCAGCCCGATGAGGAGCACCCCGGTCACCAGCAACAGCCGGATGCCGTCCGTCAGCGGGGCCGGGATCGCGAACGTGCTCACGTCCTGCACGCCCTGCCGGAACAGCGCGCCGAAGTCCGTGACCAGGTACGCCATCGGCCCGGTCCCGGTGGAGCCGCCCTTGCCGCCGAAGAGGATGACGAGCAGCAGCAGGGACACCAGCAGCTGCGCCGCCACGGTGAGTGCCCGCGCCAGCGGCACCCGCCGGGCCCCTGCCCCCACGGCGCACTGCACGCCCAGCAGCAGTGCCGCCTGGGGCAGCCAGGTGGTCGATTCGACCAGCGGGACCAGCGACCAGGAGGTGAGCAGCGTCGCCAGTGCCGCGAACAGCGTGATTCTCGCGCGTCCGCTCATGCCCGGCCTCCGGAGGTTCCCGTGGTGAAAGCGGTGGTCCCGGCGTGCCGCCACAGCTCGGCGAAGGCCACGCCGGGCGGGGCGGCCAGCGCCGTCCAGCCCGCGTCGCGCAGCCTGCGCAGCCGGTCCTCCAGCGGGGGCACGGCCTGCCCCGGCGCGGGCAGCCCGCCCCAGGTCGCGCTGTCCAGGACGAAGGCCACCGCACCCGAGGTGCGCTGGCGCATCTTGGCCGCCAGTTCTGTCTGTACGTCGTCCAGGTCGCCGAAGAAGGCGACGAGGAGCCCGTCACCGCCGGCCGCGCCGAAACCGCCGCCCCCGCCGCCGCGCACCGCGTCGTAGGCCCGGGAGAGCCCGGCGCCGTCCGAGTGCCCGACCACCGCGAGGGTGTCCATCATCAGCCCGGCGGCCTCCGCGGACTCGTGCCTGCCGGAGGAGAAGCCACCGCCGCCCTCGCCGGGCACCGCGTCGCCGGTGTCGGTGAGCAGCCGGACCGAGAAGCCCTGCTCCAGGAGGTGCACCAGGGTCGAGGCGGCCCCGGAGACGGCCCACTCGAAGGCGGAGTCGGGACCGGCGCCGTCGAAGGCGACCTGCCGGGTGTCCAGCAGGACGGTGGCCCGGCTGCGCTGCGGCTGCTCCTCGCGGCGGACCATCAGCTCGCCGTAGCGGGCCGTGGAGCGCCAGTGCACCCGGCGCAGGTCGTCACCGCGCCGGTAGGTGCGCGGGATGACGTCGTCGTCGCCGGCCAGGGCCAGTGAACGGCGGCTGCCGTCGCCGTAGCCGGAGGACTCGCCGGTGAGGTGCACCGGCGGCAGCGGCTCGGTGCGCGGTATGACGGTGAGGGTGTCGTAGGTGCTGAAGGAGCGGGTCAGCTCGACCAGTCCGAAGGGGTCGGTCAGTCGCAGCTGGAGCGGGCCCAGCGGGTAGCGGCCGCGCAGGTCGGAGCGGACCCGGTAGGACACCTCGCGGCGGCCGCCGGGCTCGACCCGGTCCAGGACGAAGCGCGGGCGCGGGCCGAGGACGTACGGCACGCGGTCCTGGAGCATCAGGAGACCGGTGGGCAGCCGGGAGACGTTGTCCATGCGCAGCTGCACCCGCGCCTCGGCGCCCGCGGGCACCCGACCCGGGGTCAGCCGACGGCTCCCGGAGACCCGGTGGCGGGTGCGGTGCAGGGCGTAGACGCAGATCAGTGGCAGTACGGCGAGCAGCAGGCCGACCCGGAGCAGTTCGCCCTGTCCCAGGACGTACGCGCACACGGCGGCGGCGATCCCGGCGGCCAGGAAGGAGCGGCCGCGGGTGGTCAGGCCGGACAGCGACGTGCGCAGTCCGCCGCCGGCGCCGCGCGGGGCACCGGCGCTCATCAGAAGCCCCGGATGCCCGCGCCGGGCGGCATCTCGCCGCGGGCGTGTGCGGCCGGGACCGGGGTGCGCTGCAGGATCTCGCCGACGACCTGTTCGGCGGTGCGCCGGTTCAGCTGGGCCTGGGCGGTGGGCAGCAGCCGGTGCGCGAGGACCGGCCCGGCCAGTGCCTGGACGTCGTCGGGCAGCACGTAGTCCCGGCCGGCGAGCGCGGCGGAGGCCTTCACGGCGCGCAGCAGGTGCAGGGTGGCCCGGGGCGAGGCGCCCAGGCGCAGGTCCGGGTGGCTGCGGGTGGCGGAGACCAGGTCGACGACGTAGCGCCGGACCGGGTCTGCCACATACACCTCGCGGACGGCCTCGATGAGCTTGACGATCTCGTGGGCGTGCGCGACGGACGTCAGGTCGTCCAGCGGGGAGAGCCCGCCGTGCACGTCGAGCATCTGGAGCTCGGCCTCGGGGCTGGGGTAGCCGACGGAGACCCGGGCCATGAAGCGGTCGCGCTGGGCCTCGGGCAGTGGGTAGGTGCCCTCCATCTCCACCGGGTTCTGGGTGGCGACGACCATGAAGGGGCTCGGCAGCGCGTACGTCGTGCCGTCGATGGTGACCTGGCGCTCCTCCATCGACTCCAGCAGCGCCGACTGCGTCTTCGGCGAGGCGCGGTTGATCTCGTCGCCGATGACGATCTGCGCGAAGATCGCGCCCGGCTTGAACTCGAACTCGCGGCGCTGCTGGTCGTAGATGCTGACGCCCGTGATGTCGGAGGGCAGCAGGTCCGGCGTGAACTGGATGCGCTGCACCGAACAGTCGATGGACTTCGCCAGTGTCTTGGCGAGCATGGTCTTGCCGACGCCGGGGACGTCCTCGATCAGCAGGTGCCCCTCGGCGAGCAGCACGGTCAGCGCGAGGCGTACGACCTCGGGCTTGCCCTCGATCACGCTCTCGACCGACTGGCGCACCCGCTCCGCCGTGCTGGTCAGATCCGCGAGGCTCGCTCGGTCGTCATACGTCGTCACCTGGTTCTCCTCGGCCCAATTCCAGGGCCGACGCCCTTGGCGCATGACCGGCCCACCCCGAAACACGGACACCGGACCCGGAGGGTTCCCGGGCGGTGCCTCCCCGCATTGTTGACGGCGTCAAGGCCTTGTGTCACTCAAGAGCTGGGATCGATCTCCCGCAGGAGGCCGGTGTGCACATCGAAGACGAAGCCTCGCACATCGTCCCGGTGGGGCAGGAAGGGGTTGGTCCGGACCCGCTGCATGGACTGCCGGACGTCCTGATCCACGTCCCGGAAGGCCTCCACGGCCCAGGCGGGGCGCTGGCCGACCTCGTCCTCCAGCTCGTGCCGGAAGTCCTCCGTCAGGGATTCGAGACCGCAGCCGGTGTGGTGGATGAGTATCACCGCACGGGTGCCCAGCGCCCGCTGGCTGATGGTGAGCGAGCGGATGGTGTCGTCGGTGACCACGCCGCCCGCGTTGCGGATGGTGTGGCAGTCGCCGAGTTCGAGGCCGAGGGCCTTGTGGAGGTCGAGGCGGGCGTCCATACAGGCCACGACGGCCACGTGGAGGACGGGCCGGGCGTCCATGCCGGGATCGGTGAATTCCGCGGCGTACCGACGGTTCGCCGCGACCAGCCGGTCGGTGACAGAGCCGTCGCCGGCTTCCAGGGGGGCGGAGTCGGCGGGCAGGGATGCGGAAGTCGTCATGAGTACGACGTTAGTGCTCACCGCTCGCAAAGGCAGCGAGTGAGGGTGGACAAAGAAGGTCAACGCGTCATGTTGTGAGCTAACCCACAGGGGTGGGGAGGGCGCGGCCGACCGGGTGATTCGCGGCTTTTGCCGGTTCGGTGGGAGAGACGTGCACGGCGCGCGAGGCGGTTCGTTGACCCCGGCGACCGTTGCACTAAAGTGGCGCGAACCGGCCGGAGCCCGGCCCTGACCGGCCGCCCGGCCCCTTGGTAACACTCCGCGTGCGCGGCGCGGCGTATGCCTGCCGCGCCGTTATCTGAGAGGGCGCTTTGACTAGCGAGTCCCGACATGTCCCGGTGATGCTCCAGCGGTGCCTGGACCTGTTGGCCCCGGCGCTGGAGAGGCCCGGGGCGGTCGTCGTCGACTGCACCCTCGGCCTCGGCGGCCACAGCGAGGCCCTGCTGACCCGGTTCCCCGAGGTCCACCTGATCGGCCTCGACCGCGACAAGGAGGCCCTGCGGCTCTCCGGCGAGCGCCTCGCGCCCTTCGGTGACCGGGCCACCCTCGTCCACGCGATCTACGCCGACCTCGCCGAGGTCCTCGACGGGCTGCGGATCCCGGCCGTCCAGGGCATCCTCTTCGACCTCGGCGTCTCCTCCATGCAGCTGGACGAGGCCGACCGCGGGTTCGCGTACGCGCAGGACGCGCCGCTGGACATGCGGATGGACCAGACGACGGGCATCAGCGCCGCCGAGGTGCTCAACACCTACGCGCCGGGCGAGCTCGTCCGCATCCTGCGCCAGTACGGCGAGGAGAAGCAGGCCAAGCGGATCGTGTCCGCGATCGTCCGGGAGCGGGAGAAGGAGCCCTTCACCAACAGTTCCCGGCTGGTCGAACTGATCCGCGACGCCCTGCCGCAGGCCGCCAAGCGGACCGGCGGCAACCCCGCGAAGCGGACCTTCCAGGCGCTGCGGATCGAGGTCAACGGCGAGCTGTCGGGGCTGGAGAAGGCCATTCCGGCGGCGGTGGACCGGATCGCGGTCGGCGGCCGGATCGCGGTGCTCTCGTACCACTCGCTGGAGGACCGCCTCGTGAAGCAGGTCTTCGCGGCGGGCGCTGCCTCCACCGCTCCGCCCGGGCTGCCGGTGGTCCCGGAGAAGTACCAGCCGAAGCTGAAGCTGCTGACGCGCGGCGCGGAGCTGCCCACCGAGGAGGAGATCGCCGAGAACCGGCGGGCCGCCCCGGCGAGGTTCCGCGGGGTCGAACGCATCCGGGAGGCGCGACTGTGACCAAGGCCGGGAAGGTCGCCACGCTGACCCGCGGGCACGCGGCCCGCCTCGGCCGGGCGCTCGGCGGCCGGACGGCCCGCCCGGCCCGGCCCGCCCGTCCTGGTTCCGGTTCCGGTGGGCAGGCGGCGCGGATGCCGTTCGTCCTGCTGGTCGTGGCGCTGCTCGGCGGCGGCCTGATCAGCCTGCTGCTGCTGAACTCGGCACTGAACGAGGGCTCCTTCCAGCTGAGCAGGCTGAAGAAGGAGACCACCGCGCTCACGGACGAGGAGCAGGCGCTGCAGCGTGACGTGGACGGGTACTCGGCCCCTGACGCGCTGCAGCGGCGGGCGCAGGAGCTGGGGCTGGTCCCCGGTGGCAGCCCGGTCTTCATCGGCCCGGACGGCAAGGTGACCGGCACCGCGGTGGTGGCGGAGCCGCCGCTTTCGCCGTCCCCGGCGGCGGCGTCGTCGGCCCCGGCCCAGTCGGCCCAGCCCGTTCCCAGCGGCGGTAGCCCGCAGCCCAGCCAGACCCCTGGAAGGTGACGTCGTGAAGCGGACCCCTGCGGGGCTTTCCCCCACCCCGCCCCTTCCCGAAACCGGGGGCTGCGCCCCCAGCTCCCCCTCGCGGGGCTCCGCCCCGGACCCGGCGGGGGCTCCGCCCCCGGACCGCCGCGCCTCAAACGCCGGCGGGGCCGGGTTGCGCCCCGCCGGGCCGGCATCGCCCTGCGGGCACCCAGCCGCGCCAGGCGGACGGCATCAGCCGAATCCGGCCCCGCCGGCGTTCGGGGCGCGGGGTCTGGGGCGGACCCCCAGGTGGCCGGGCGCGGCCCTGGTCGAGGCGGGGGCGGCATGAGCCCGCAGGAGCCGCGGCGGCGGGTGCCCGGGCCCGGGCGGCCGAGGCCCGGGGAGCGCGACCGGGCCCGGGCCACGGCCCGCCCGGCGACCCGGCGGCCCGCGGCACAGCGCAGGCCCCACACCATCCGGCTCGGCAGCCCCCGTCCCCGGCTGCGCCTCGTCAGCGTCGGCCTGACCCTCGTCATGCTCGCGTTCGTCGTCCGGCTGCTCCAGGTGCAGGCCGTCGACGCCTCCGCCTTCTCCGCCGAGGCCTCCAAGAACCGCTACACCAGCGTCAGGCTGGCTGCCGAACGCGGGGAGATCACCGACCGCAAGGGCGTGGCCCTGGCCACCAGCGTCGACGCGTACGACATCACCGCCGACCCGAAGATGTTCACCCCGCAGGAGAGCAAGGCCCCGGACGCCCCCGAGCAGGCCGCGGCCCTCCTCGCGCCCATCCTCGGCAAGGACACCAAGGAGCTCACCGAGCGGCTGAAGACCAAGAACACCCGGTACGTCGTGCTCGCCCGCCGCCAGACGCCCCAGGTCTGGAACCAGATCAGGGACCTACAGCGGGTCTTCGCGGAGAAGGCGGCGGCCGACAAGAAGAACAACGGCCCCGGCGCCAACGTCCTCGCCGGCGTGTTCAACGAGGACAGCAGCAAGCGCGTGTACCCGGGCGGTGACCTGGCCGCCGGGATACTGGGCTACGTGAACGCCGAGGGCAAGGGCGCCGGCGGTTTGGAGTCCTCCCTCGACAAGAAGCTGTCCGGCAAGGACGGCGAGGTCACCTACGCCCAGTCCGGCGGCCGGCGGGTCCCCACCGCGGGGTCCAGCGAGAAGCCCGCCGTGCCCGGCGAGGACATCGAGCTGACCATCGACCGCGACATCCAGTGGGCGGCGCAGAGCGCCATCACCGAGCAGGTCCAGAAGTCCGAGGCCGACCGCGGCTACGTCATCGTCCAGGACACCCGCACCGGCGAGGTGCTGGCCATGGCCAACGCCCCCGGCTTCGACCCCAACGACCTGACCCGGGCCCGCTCCGCCGCCATGGGCAACGCCGCACTCCAGGACGTGTACGAGCCCGGCTCCACCGCCAAGGTGATGTCGATGGCCGCCGTGCTGGAGGAGAAGAAGGCCGCCCCCGACACCCACGTCGAGGTCCCCAACCGGCTGCACCGCGGCGACCGGCTGTTCAAGGACGACATCGACCACCCGACCTGGTACCTGACCCTCAACGGGGTCCTCGCCAAGTCCTCCAACATCGGCACCATCCTGGCCACCGGCCAGCTCGGGCCCACCCAACCCGAGGCCAACAAGGTCCTGCACTCCTACCTGACGAAGTTCGGCATCGGACAGCCCACCGGCCTGAACTACCCGGGCGAGTCCCGCGGCATCCTCGCCAGGCCCGAGGCCTGGTCCACCTCGCAGCAGTACACGATCCCTTTCGGCCAGGGCCTGTCCCTCAACGCCATGCAGGCGGCCTCCGTGTACTCGACGATCGCCAACGGCGGCGTCCGCGTCGAACCGACCCTGGTCCGCGGCAGCAAGGGCCCCGACGGCCGCTTCACCCCGGCCCCGGCACCCGACCGCAGGCGCGTGGTCAGCCAGGAAACCGCCAAGACCCTCGCCGAGATGCTGGAGTCCGTGGTCGACGACCAGGAGGGCACCGGCACCAAGGCCCGCATCCCCGGCTACCGGGTCGGCGGCAAGACCGGCACCTCCAACCGAGTGGATCCGGCCACCGGCCGCTACAAGGGCTACACCGCCTCCTTCGCCGGGTTCGCGCCCGCCGACGACCCGCGCATCACCGTCTACTGCGCCATCCAGAACCCCACGAAGGGCAGCTACTTCGGCGGCCAGATCTGCGGGCCGATCTACAAGAAGGTCATGGAGTTCGCGCTGAAGACCCTCCAGATCGCCCCCACCGGCACCGCCCCCGCCGGGCTCCCGGTGACCTACGAACCCGGCCCCCAGGCCGCCCAGCAGGCCGCGCCGCAGCCGAGTACGCAGTCGAGTTCGCAGCCCAGTCCGCAGCCCGGTCAGTGATCCACCGCCCGGCCGGCCCGCCAGAAACGCGTGAGGCACCATCAGTGACAACGATCACCCCGAAACCCGGGAACCAGTCGGCCACCGGCGCCGAGGCCGGGCCCTCACTTCGCGGGGGGCCCGCCGCGCCCGGTACGCTCACCGCCGTGCCTCACGCTGATCAGCCCAGAACCACCCAGAAAGACGCCCCGGCAGCGCCGCCGGGAGCGCCCCGGCCCGTGTCCGCCCGCCCGACCCCCCTGGGCGAGCTGGCCACCCTGCTGGGCGTCCCGGCGCCAGCCGCGGCGCAGATCACCGGCATCACGCACGACTCCCGTGCGGTCCGCCCCGGAGACCTGTACGCCGCCCTGCCGGGAGCCAGGACGCACGGCGCCGACTTCGCCGCCCAGGCGGCCGGCCTCGGCGCCGCCGCCGTGCTGACCGACCCCGCCGGGTCGGAGCGCGCCGCCGCCACCGGCCTGCCCGTCCTCACCGTCGCCGACCCGCGCGGCCGGATGGGCGAACTCGCCGCCACGATCTACGGCCGCCCCGGCGAGCAACTGCTCCAGATCGGCATCACCGGCACCTCCGGCAAGACCACCACGGCGTACCTCGTCGAAGGCGGACTGCGCGCGGCGGGCCGCAGCACCGGCCTCGTCGGCACCGTCGAGATGCGCATCGGCGACGAGCGCATCAAGTCCGAGCGGACCACCCCCGAGGCGACCGACCTCCAAGCCCTCTTCGCGGTCATGCGCGAGCGCGGGGTCGAGGCCGTCGCCATGGAGGTCTCCAGCCACGCCCTGGTGCTCGGCCGCGTCGACGGCTGCGTCTTCGACGTCGCCGTCTTCAACAACCTGAGCCCGGAGCACATGGAGTTCCACACGGGCATGGAGGACTACTTCCAGGCGAAGGCGGGGCTCTTCACCGAACGCCGGGCCCGCCTGGGCGTGGTCAACCTCGACGACGAGTACGGCCGGCGCCTGGCCGAGGAGGCGACGGTCCCGGTCGTCTCCTTCTCGGCCGCGGGCGACCCGGCCGCCGACTGGCGCGCCGAGGACGTCGTGTTCGGACCGGCGAGCTCCACCCTGACCCTGGTCGGCCCCGAGGGACAGCGCGTACGGGCGACCGCGCCGCTGCCCGGCCCGTTCAACGTCGCCAACACCGTCGCCGCGATCGTCACCCTCGCCGCCGCCGGCCTCGACCCGCAGACCGCCGCCGACGGCGTCGCCGCGGTCCCCGGGGTCCCCGGCCGGCTGGAGCGGGTCGACGCGGGACAGCCGTACCTGGCCGTCGTCGACTACGCGCACAAGACGGACGCCGTCGAATCCGTCCTGCGCGCCCTGCGCGAGGTCACCGAGGGCAAGCTGCACATCGTGCTCGGCTGCGGCGGCGACCGCGACATCACCAAGCGCGCCCCGATGGGCGCCGCGGCCGCCCGCTTCGCCGACGTGGCCGTCCTGACCTCCGACAACCCGCGCTCCGAGGACCCCCTCGCGATCCTCGCCGCGATGTTCGAAGGCGCGGTGTCCGTGCCGCCCGCCGAGCGGGGCACCGTCCTCGTCGACGCCGACCGGGCCGCTGCCATCGCCGCCGCCCTCGCGCGCGCCCGGCCCGGCGACACCGTGCTGGTTGCCGGCAAGGGCCACGAGCAGGGCCAGGACACCGCGGGCGTCGTACGCCCCTTCGACGACCGCGAGGTACTCCGCGCGGCCATCGAGACACAGCAGCGCAATGCCCGACAGGCCGAGGTGAACCAGTGATCGCCCTCTCCCTCGCCGAGATCGCCGACATCACCGGCGGGCGGCCCCACGACATACCGGATCCGTCCGTGCGGATCAGCGGTCCCGTCGTGATCGACTCCCGCCAGGTGGAGGCCGGCAGCCTCTTCGCCGCCTTCGACGGCGAGCACGTCGACGGCCACGACTACGCCGGGCGCGCGGTCGAGGCGGGTGCCGCGGCCGTCCTCGCGGCCCGTCCGGTCGGCGTACCCGCCATCGTCGTCCCCGATGTGGAGAAGGCGCTCGGCGCCCTCGCGCGGGCCGTCGTCGAGCGGCTCGGCACCGACGTGGTGGCCCTGACCGGCTCCGCCGGCAAGACCTCCACCAAGGACCTCATCGCGCAGGTGCTCCAGGCCCACGCTCCCACCGTGTGGACCCCGGGCTCCCTCAACAACGAGATCGGCCTGCCGCTCACCGCGCTGAAGGCCACCGCCGAAACCCGGCACCTGGTACTGGAGATGGGGGCCCGGGGGATCGGCCACATCGCGTACCTCACAGGCCTGACCCCGCCGCGCATCGGGCTCGTCCTCAACGTCGGGACCGCCCACATCGGCGAGTTCGGCGGCCGTGAGCAGATCGCCCAGGCCAAGGGGGAATTGGTCGAGGCACTGCCGGCGGAGAACGAGGGCGGAGTCGCGGTCCTCAACGCCGACGACCCGCTGGTGCGCGCCATGTCGGCCCGTACGAAGGCCCGTACGGTCCTCTTCGGCGAGGCCGACGACGCCGACGTCCGGGCCACCGACGTACGGATGACCCCCGGGGGAATGCCCGCCTTCACACTCCACACACCGACCGGGTGCAGTGATGTGACCTTGCGCCTGTACGGTGAGCACCACGTGTCGAACGCGCTCGCCGCGGCCGCCGTGGCCCATGTACTGGGCATGTCCACCTCGGAGATCGCCACCGCGCTCTCCGGAGCGGGCACCTTGTCCCGGTGGCGGATGGAGGTCACCGAGCGGGCCGACGGCGTGACGATCGTCAACGACGCCTACAACGCGAATCCCGAGTCCATGCGGGCCGCTCTGCGCGCGCTAGCCGCGATGGGCGGCGCCGCCAGGGCGAACGGGGGGCGCACGTGGGCGGTGCTCGGCCCCATGGCCGAACTCGGTGACGCATCACTGGCCGAGCACGACGCGGTGGGACGGCTTGCCGTCCGGCTCAACGTGAGCAAGCTCGTGGCAGTCGGGGGCCGGGAAGCGTCCTGGCTGCAACTGGGCGCATATAACGAGGGTTCGTGGGGTGAGGAGTCGGTGGTCGTGTCCGACGCGCAGGCGGCGGTGGACCTGTTGCGCAGTGAACTGCGCCCGGGGGACGTCGTGCTGGTGAAGGCTTCCAGGTCTATCGGCCTGGAGCGGGTCGCGCTGGCGCTCCTCGAGCGCGAGGGCGAGGTCGCCGACCGATGAGGCAGATCCTGTTCGCCGGTGTCATCGGCATGTTCCTGACCGTGGTCGGGACGCCGCTGCTGATCAAGCTGCTGGCCCGCAAGGGATACGGCCAGTTCATCCGTGACGACGGCCCCCGCGGCCACGCCGGGAAGAAGGGCACGCCCACCATGGGCGGCATCTCCTTCATCCTGGCCACGCTCATCGCGTACGCGCTGACGAAGGTGATCACCTCCAGCGAGCCCACGTTCTCGGGTCTGCTCGTCCTCTTCCTGATGGCGGGCATGGGTCTGGTCGGCTACCTGGACGACTACATCAAGATCGTCAAGCGGCGCTCGCTGGGTCTGCGGGCGAAGGCCAAGATGGCCGGCCAGCTGATCGTCGGCATCGCCTTCGCGGTGCTCGCGCTCCAGTTCTCCGACTCGCGCGGGCTGACCCCGGCCTCCACCAGGCTGTCGTTCGTCACGGACTTCGGCTGGTCGATCGGCCCGGTGCTGTTCGTCGTCTGGGCGCTGTTCATGATCCTGGCGATGTCCAACGGCGTGAACCTGACCGACGGTCTGGACGGCCTGGCCACCGGCGCCGCGGTGATGGTCTTCGGCGCCTACACCTTCATCGGCGTGTGGCAGTACCAGGAGTCCTGCGTGAACGCCCAGGACCTGACCAACCCGGGCGCCTGCTTCGAGGTGCGCGACCCGCTGGACCTCGCGGTCGTCGCCTCCGCCCTGATGGGCGCCTGCTTCGGCTTCCTGTGGTGGAACACCTCGCCCGCCAAGATCTTCATGGGTGACACCGGTTCGCTGGCGCTGGGCGGCGCACTCGCCGGTCTCGCCATCTGCTCCCGCACGGAGTTCCTGATCGCCCTGCTCGGCGGCCTCTTCGTCCTCATCACCATGTCGGTCGTCATCCAGGTCGGCTCCTTCAAGATGACCGGCAAGCGCGTCTTCCGGATGGCCCCGCTCCAGCACCACTTCGAACTCAAGGGGTGGTCCGAAGTCCTCGTGGTGGTCCGCTTCTGGATCATCCAGGGCATGTGCGTGATCGTGGGCCTCGGTCTCTTCTACGCGGGATGGGCAGCCGACAAGTGAGTACGCGGGACTGGCAGGGCAAGCGCGTCACCGTCGCGGGTCTGGGCGTGAGCGGGATTCCCGCGGCGCGCGTCCTGCACGGCCTGGGTGCGGTCGTCACGGTCGTCAACGACGGCGACGACGACCGGGCGCGGGCGCAGGCGGCGCAGTTGGAGGCGGAGGGGATCACCGTCCGCCTGGGCGACGGGGCCACCCTGCCGGAGGGCACCGAGCTGATCGTCACGGCGCCCGGCTGGAAGCCCGACAAGCCGCTCTTCGCGGCCGCCGCGGCGGCCGGTGTCGAGGTCTGGGGCGACGTCGAACTGGCGTGGCGCCTGCGCGGACCCGACGCGGCGCCCTGGCTCGCGGTCACCGGCACCAACGGCAAGACCACCACCGTGCAGATGCTCGCCTCGATCCTCAAGGCGGCCGGGCTGCGCACGGCCGCCGTCGGGAACATCGGGGTCTCGCTGCTGGACGTGGTGCTCGGCGAGGAGACGTACGACGTCCTGGCCGTCGAACTCTCCAGCTACCAGCTGCACTGGGCGCCCTCGCTGCGCGCCCACTCGGCGGCCGTGCTCAACCTGGCCCCGGACCACCTCGACTGGCACGGCTCCATGGAGGCGTACGCCGCCGACAAGGGCCGCATCTACGAGGGCAACACCGTGGCCTGCGTCTACAACGTCGCCGACCCGGCCACGGAGAAGCTGGTCGAGAACGCCGACGTCGAAGAGGGCTGCCGGGCGATCGGCTTCACCCTCGGCGCCCCCGGCCCCTCCATGCTCGGCGTCGTGGACGGCATCCTCGTCGACCGCGCCTTCGTGGAGAACCGGCAGAAGAACGCCCAGGAGCTCGCGCACGTCGACGACGTCAACCCGCCCGCCCCGCACAACATCGCCAACGCGCTCGCCGCGGCGGCCCTGGCCCGCGCCTTCGGCGTCGAGCCGCGCGCGGTCCGCGACGGGCTGCGCGACTTCCGCCCGGACGCCCACCGGGTCGCGTACGTGGACGAGGTCGGCGAGGTCACGTACATCGACGACTCCAAGGCCACCAACACGCACGCGGCCGAGGCCTCCCTTGCCGCCTTCGAGCCGGTCGTCTGGATCGCCGGCGGTCTCGCAAAGGGCGCCACCTTCGACGAGCTCGTACAGAAAGCCGCGGAGCGGCTGCGCGGTGTGGTGCTGATCGGCGCCGACCGGGCGCTGATCGCCGACGCGCTGGCGCGACACGCCCCCGAGGTCCCGGTCGTCGACCTCGACCGGAACGACACTGGGGCGATGCTCGCAGCGGTCCGGGAAGCGGCCCGGCTCGCCGAGCCCGGCGACACGGTCCTGCTGGCACCCGCCTGCGCCTCGATGGACATGTTCGCGAACTACAACAAGCGTGGGGACGCGTTCGCCGACGCGGTACGCGAACTGGCCGCCGAGAGCGCCTAGGCAGGGCTCCTGGAACGGGTCTCTCCGGCCGGCTGCTCGCCTCGTACGAGTGGAGGGGAAGATCACAGATGCCGGCCAAGCAGATGCTGCCGGGACGGCGGCCGTCCGCCGTCAAGGCGCAGGGCCGCAAGCGCCCCGGGGTGAGTGTGCGGCGGCCCGGCGGGCGCGGGCCGCTGGCCGGGCTGCGGCGTACGCAGCAGCAGTTGCGCAGGGCCTGGGACCGCCCGCTCACGGCGTATTACCTGATCTTCGGCAGTTCGTTGCTCATCACCGTGCTCGGCCTGGTGATGGTCTACTCGGCCTCCATGATCAAGGCGCTCCAGCTCGGCCTGGGTGACGCGTACTTCTTCAAGAAGCAGTTCCTGGCTGCCCTGATCGGCACCGGACTGCTGCTGATCGCCTCCCGGATGCCGGTCAAACTGCACCGGGCGCTGTCCTATCCGGTGCTCGCCGGCACGCTGTTCCTGATGGTCCTGGTCCAGGTCCCCGGGATAGGGGTCTCGATCAACGGCAACCAGAATTGGATTTCCCTTGGCGGTCCGTTCATGTTGCAGCCCAGCGAGTTCGGCAAACTGGCCCTGATCCTGTGGGGCGCCGACCTGTTGGCGCGCAAGGGCGACAAGGGGCTGCTCAGCCAGTGGAAGCACCTGCTGGTGCCGCTGGTGCCGGTGGCCTTCCTGCTGCTCGGGCTCATCATGCTGGGCGGGGACATGGGCACCGCGATGATCCTCGGTGCCGTCCTGTTCGGCCTGCTCTGGCTGGCGGGCGCCCCTACCCGGCTGTTCGTCGGGGTGCTGGCCTTCGCTGGTGTGATCGTCGCACTGCTCATCAAGACGAGCCCGCACCGGATGGACCGGCTGGAGTGCCTCGGCGCGACGGATCCGGGCAGGAACGACCTCTGCTGGCAGGCGGTCCACGGAATCTACGCACTCGCCTCAGGCGGATGGTTCGGTTCCGGTTTGGGTGCCAGTGTGGAAAAATGGGGGCAACTACCCGAAGCCCACACGGACTTCATCTTCGCCATCACCGGGGAGGAACTGGGTCTGGCGGGGACGCTGTCGGTGCTCGCCCTGTTCGCGGCTCTAGGCTATGCGGGTATCCGCGTGGCCGGACGCACGGAGGACTCCTTCGTACGGTTTGCCGCGGGAGGCGTGACCACCTGGATCACGGCCCAGGCCGTGATCAACATCGGTGCGGTGCTCGGCCTGCTGCCGATCGCCGGGGTCCCGCTCCCGCTGTTCTCCTACGGAGGGTCGGCCCTGCTGCCGACCATGTTCGCTGTCGGACTGCTCATCGCCTTCGCGCGGGAGGAGCCGGCGGCGCGCGCGGCCCTCGCGATGCGGCAGCCGAAGACCGGCTGGATGCGGACCGGGGTGAGATGGAAGTCGATGAGACGGCGCGTCAAGAAGCGTCCGTCCGGAGAGCGGTGAATTTCGGTGCATGTCGTACTCGCCGGTGGGGGGACCGCCGGCCACATCGAGCCGGCGCTCGCCCTCGCGGACGCCCTGCGCAGGCAGGACCCTTCAGTGGGCATCACCGCCCTCGGCACCGAGCGCGGACTTGAGACCCGCCTCGTGCCGGAACGCGGTTACGAGCTGGGTCTGATCCCCGCCGTACCGCTGCCCCGCAAGCCCACTCCGGAGCTGATCACCGTCCCCGGGCGGCTGCGCGGCACGATCAAGGCCGCCGAGGAGATCCTCCTGCGCACCAAGGCCGACTGCGTCGTCGGCTTCGGCGGTTACGTGGCCCTGCCCGGCTACCTCGCGGCCAAGCGGCTCGGGGTGCCGATCATCGTCCACGAGGCCAACGCCCGGCCGGGACTGGCCAACAAGATCGGCTCCCGGTACGCGCACGCCGTCGCGGTCTCCACCCCCGACAGCAAGCTGCGCGGCGCCCGCTACGTGGGCATCCCGCTGCGCCGCTCCATCTCCACCCTCGACCGGGCCGCGGTCCGCCCGGAGGCGCGCGCCGCATTCGGGCTGGACCCCAACCTGCCGACACTGCTGGTCTCCGGCGGCTCGCAGGGCGCCCGCCGCCTCAACGAGACCATCCAGCAGGTCGCTCCGACCCTCCAGCGCTCCGGGATCCAGATCCTGCACGCCGTCGGGCCGAAGAACGAACTGCCGCGTGTCGACAACATGCCCGGGATGCCGCCGTATGTGCCGGTACCGTACGTGGACCGGATGGATCTCGCGTACGCCGCCGCCGACATGATGCTGTGCCGCGCGGGCGCCATGACCGTCGCCGAACTGTCCGCCGTCGGGCTGCCCGCCGCCTACGTCCCGCTGCCGATCGGCAACGGCGAACAGCGGCTCAACGCCCAGCCGGTGGTCAAGGCCGGCGGCGGCCTGCTCGTGGACGACGCGGAACTGACGCCCGAGTGGGTGCTCAGCCAGGTCCTCCCGGTGCTGTCCGACCCGCACCGCCTGTACGAGATGTCCCGCGCCGCCGGTGAGTTCGGCCGCCGGGACGCCGACGAGCTGCTGGTCGGCATGGTGTACGAGGCGATCGCGGCCCACCGGGCCCGCTGAGGCGGGCACGCACAGACGCAGGAGGCACAGGAGTGGCCGGAGCGACGACCGCACAGCGTGGGAACGAGGGCTCCGGCCGGTCCGCCGGCAAGGGCGGCGGCTCTCCCAAGCCGCCCGAAGCGCCGAAGTCGTCGAGGGGATCCAGCCCTCAGGGCCCCGGCAGGCGCCTGCGCCGGGGTCCTGTGCTCGCCTGCCTGGCCGCCGCGGCAGTCCTCATCGCGGGCGGAACCTGGGCGCTCTACGGCTCCTCCTGGCTCCGCGTCGAAAAGGTCACCGCGACCGGCACGGAGGTGCTCACCCCGGACCAGGTGCTGGCCGCGGCGGCCGTTCCGGTCGGCGCCCCCCTGGTGAGCGTCGACACCGACGAGATCGAGGACCGCGTCCGCGGCCGCCTGCCCCGCATCGATTCGGTCGATGTGGTGCGGGCCTGGCCGCACGGGATCGGGCTGAAAGTGACGGAACGCAAACCCGTCCTGCTCATCAAAAAGGACGCCAACTTCGTAGAAGTGGACGCTTCGGGTGTGCGATTCGACACGGTTCCGAAAGCACCCGTGGGCGTTCCGGTCCTCGAATTGAACGCGAAGCAGTCCCCGAGCGCCCGCCGCTTCGACGAGGAACGGCTGCTGCACGAGGCCGTACTCGTCGCCGGCTCCCTCCCGGAGCCGGTCGCGAAGGAGACCCTGCAGGTCAAGGTGGGTTCGTACGATTCGGTGGTGCTGGAGCTGACCCGGGGCCGGACCGTGGCGTGGGGGAGCGGCGAACACAGCGACGCGAAGGGGCGGGCGCTGACCGCTTTGCTGAAAGCCGCGCCGAAGGCCGGTCACTTCGACGTGAGCGTCCCCACCGCCCCTGCGGCGTCCGGGAGTTGACGCCCGGTCCAACAGCGGAGCACCCTGGTTGGCCAGCGATACGGGTGATCACATAGGGTGAAAAGAAAAACGGGAGGTTCGGCGTGTTCGTTGAACACGCGCTACTTGTCGACTTAGTGTCCTGTTCGGAAGAGTCCAAGGAACAGACATACCCCTAACCCTAAACTTCAGGGTGAGGGTTCGGGTCGGCGCGTTCGGACCGTCCCCATTTCGGCATCAGTCGTCGCAACGCAGGCCGCGAGGCGACGACACGTAATCGAGGCGAGAGGCCTTCGACGTGGCAGCACCGCAGAACTACCTCGCAGTCATCAAGGTCATCGGTGTCGGCGGCGGTGGTGTCAATGCCATCAACCGAATGATCGAGGTCGGTCTCAAGGGCGTCGAGTTCATCGCCATCAACACGGACGCCCAGGCGCTGTTGATGAGCGACGCCGACGTCAAGCTCGACGTCGGCCGTGAACTCACCCGGGGCCTCGGCGCCGGCGCCAATCCGGCCGTCGGTCGCAAGGCGGCAGAGGACCACCGCGAGGAGATCGAGGAGGTCCTCAAGGGGGCCGACATGGTCTTCGTCACCGCCGGCGAGGGCGGCGGCACCGGCACCGGCGGCGCACCCGTCGTCGCCAACATCGCGCGCTCGCTCGGCGCCCTGACGATCGGTGTGGTCACCCGGCCGTTCACCTTCGAGGGCCGGCGCCGCGCGAACCAGGCGGAGGACGGCATCGCCGAGCTCCGCGAAGAGGTCGACACCCTCATCGTCATCCCCAACGACCGGCTGCTGTCCATCTCGGACCGCCAGGTCAGCGTGCTCGACGCGTTCAAGTCGGCCGACCAGGTCCTGCTCTCCGGCGTCCAGGGCATCACTGACCTCATCACCACCCCGGGTCTGATCAACCTCGACTTCGCGGACGTCAAGTCCGTGATGTCCGAGGCCGGCTCGGCCCTGATGGGCATCGGCTCGGCCCGTGGCGACGACCGCGCGGTGGCCGCTGCCGAGATGGCGATCTCCTCGCCGCTGCTGGAGGCGTCCATCGACGGCGCCCGCGGCGTGCTGCTCTCCATCTCCGGCGGCTCGGACCTCGGTCTCTTCGAGATCAACGAGGCCGCGCAGCTGGTGAGCGAGGCCGCGCACCCCGAGGCGAACATCATCTTCGGCGCCGTCATCGACGACGCGCTCGGCGACGAGGTGCGGGTCACCGTCATCGCCGCCGGCTTCGACGGCGGACAGCCCCCGGCCCGCCGGGACAACGTCATCGGCGCGGCGTCCACCAAGCGCGAGGAGCCGGCCCCGGCGCCGGTCCGCGCGGCCGAGCCGGCCCGGCCGGCCTTCGGCGGACTCGGCACGGTCACCCCGCGCGAGGACCCCCCGGCTCCGGTCGAGGTCCCGGTCGAGGCCCAGGCCCCGGCGCCGCAGGTCCCGACGGCCCGGCCGTACCAGGACAGCCCGGCCGAGGAACTGGATGTCCCGGACTTCTTGAAGTGACACCGGAGCAGCACCACGTGGGCGGCGCCCACTTCGCCTTCACCGACCGGTGGGGCGGGGTGAGCGCCGTTCCGTACGAAGAGCTCAACCTCGGCGGCGCGGTCGGAGACGACCCGGCCGCCGTTCGCGCGAACCGGGCGCTCGCGGCGAAGTCCCTGGGACTCGACCCGGACCTGGTGGTCTGGATGAACCAGGTGCACGGCCGGGACGTTGCGGTGGTCGACGGTCCGTGGGACGCGGATGCGGTGATCCCGCCGGTGGACGCGGTGGTGACCGCCCGTCGGGGCCTCGCCCTCGCAGTGCTCACCGCCGACTGCACCCCGGTCCTGCTGGCCGACCCCGTCGCCGGGGTGGCGGGCGCCGCCCACGCGGGCCGGCCCGGCCTGGTCGCGGGGGTGGTCCCCGCCGCGGTCGAGGCGATGGTCGCCCTCGGAGCCGAGCCCGGGCGGATCGTCGCCCGTACCGGACCGGCGGTCTGCGGGCGCTGCTACGAGGTGCCCGCCGAGATGCGGGACGCGGTATCCGAAGTGGTCCCGGCCGCCAGGGCCGAGACGAGCTGGGGGACACCGGCCGTCGACGTGGTCGCCGGGGTGCACGCCCAGCTCGCGGAGGCGGGGGTGGCCGACGGTCTCCGGTCGGCGGTCTGCACACTGGAGTCGCGGGACCACTTCTCGTACCGCCGCGACCGGGTGACCGGGCGGCTTGCCGGATATGTCTGGTTGGAATAGGAAATGACGGACCGTAAGTCGGAACTCGCGGAGAACCTGGCGCGGGTGGAGGAACGTATCTCGTCCGCCTGCACGGCCGCGGGGCGCGAGCGGGAAGAGGTGACGCTCATCGTGGTCACCAAGACCTATCCCGCGAGCGACGTACGACTGCTGGCGGAGCTGGGCGTCCGTCATGTTGCTGAGAATCGCGACCAGGATGCCGCCCCCAAGGCGGCGGCTTGTGTGGATCTGCCGCTCAGCTGGCACTTCGTCGGTCAGTTGCAGACGAACAAAGTCCGTTCCGTGGCGGGATACGCGCATGTGGTGCAGTC
This sequence comes from Streptomyces sp. NPDC048269, assembly GCF_040652395.1. Taxonomy (NCBI): domain Bacteria; kingdom Bacillati; phylum Actinomycetota; class Actinomycetes; order Kitasatosporales; family Streptomycetaceae; genus Streptomyces; species Streptomyces sp. NPDC048269. The sequence continues at coordinate 308,993 of NZ_JBEZLW010000002.1, read as the reverse complement.
CGTCGACCGTCCGAAGCTCGTGTCCGCCCTCTCTGCGGCAGCCTCGAACGCCGGCCGGGAACTCGGCTGCCTCGTGCAGATCGCCCTCGACGCCGAGTCGGGCGAGCGCGGGGCCCGCGGCGGCGCGGCGCCGGAGCAGCTCGCGGAGTTGGCGGACCTCGTCGCGGCGGAGCCCGCACTGCGGATCGACGGCCTCATGACCGTCGCCCCGCTGTCCGGTCCGTACGCGGGACGCGAACAGGCCGCTTTCGAGCGGCTGATGGAATTGTCATCCCGCCTGCGCGCGGACCATCCGGCTGCCACGATGGTGTCGGCCGGGATGAGCGCGGATCTGGAACAGGCCGTTGCGGCCGGTGCGACACATGTACGCGTCGGCACTGCGGTACTCGGCGCGAGACCCCGGCTCGGGTAACGTCGCCAAGAAAGTCGGACCACAGCAGAAAATATGGTCATTACCGCTGATGGGCGGGCAGACCACGTGGATCGCGGGCAGTTGGTGACATTCGTGACACAGCGGCACCTGCGACAGGGCGATCCACCACAGAGCGGAGGACTCGGAGAATGGCCGGCGCGATGCGCAAGATGGCGGTCTACCTCGGCCTCGTGGAGGACGACCGGTACGACAACCCTGGGTACGACCCCGACGACGAGTTCGAGCCCGAGCCGGAACCGGAGCGGGCCCGGGAGCGGGACCGTCGACAGCCCGTGCACCAAACGCCCGTAACGGACGAACCGGTACGAGTCGTACAGCCTCCGGCGCAGCGGGAACCCGTCCCAATCCCGGTAGAAAACGGACGCCCTGCCCGAATTGCCCCCGTGGCATCCATCACACCTGACCGCACAAACCTGGAGAAGAACGCCCCCGTGATCATGCCCAAGGTCGTCTCCGAGCGGGAGCCGTACCGCATCACGACGCTGCACCCCCGGACCTACAACGAGGCCCGTACCATCGGGGAACACTTCCGTGAGGGCACTCCGGTGATCATGAATCTCACGGAGATGGACGACACGGACGCGAAGCGTCTCGTGGACTTCGCCGCCGGACTCGTGTTCGGTCTGCACGGCAGTATTGAACGCGTGACACAGAAGGTGTTCCTGCTGTCGCCTGCTAACGTCGATGTCACGGCGGAGGACAAGGCCCGCATCGCGGAGGGCGGGTTCTTCAACCAAAGCTAGACCGATCCGTCAGATACGGGACCGGGAACAGAGCGAGAACGGGGAGAGGGAAGCGCGGGATGGGCGTCGCACTGCAAGTGGTCTACATCGTGCTGATGTGCTTCCTGATCGTGCTGATCTTCCGACTGGTCATGGACTACGTGTTCCAGTTCGCACGTTCATGGACACCCGGCAAGGCGATGGTGGTCGTTCTGGAGGCCACCTACACTGTCACCGATCCACCGCTCAAGCTTCTCCGGCGTTTCATTCCGCCGTTGCGTCTCGGGGGCGTGGCACTCGACCTGTCCTTCTTCGTTCTGATGATCATCGTTTACATCCTCATCAGTTTCGTGAGCACCGCTGCGAGAAGCGTGTGAACGATGTGCTTCCCCGCAGGCGCGGGGACAGTCCCGATACGGTCTTGCCGACTGCCGACGACTACGTAGAGGTGAAGAAGACATGCCGCTGACTCCCGAGGACGTGCGGAACAAGCAGTTCACGACCGTCCGCCTGCGAGAAGGCTATGACGAGGACGAGGTCGATGCCTTCCTCGACGAGGTCGAGTCCGAGCTGACGCGCCTGCTGCGCGAGAACGAGGACCTGCGCGCAAAGCTGGCCGCCGCCACGCGTGCCGCCGCGCAGAACCAGCAGCAGCAAGGCATGCGCAAGCCGGAGCCCCAGGACCAGCGCGGCCCCGGTGCCCCCGTGCCCGCGGCCATATCCGGCCCGCCGCAGCAGCAGCAGCAGATGGGCCCGCCGCAGCTGCCGGGCGGCCAGCCGCAGCTGCCCGCCGGCCCCGGTGGACACGGACCGCAGGGTCCGGGCCCCATGGGCGGCCCCATGCAGCAGCACCCGATGGGTGGCCCGCAGGGCATGGGCCAGCAGTCCATGGGCGGCCAGAACCCGCTCGGCCAGCAGATGCAGCCCATGGGCCAGCAGATGCAGCCGATGGGCCAGCAGATGCAGCCCATGGGGCAGCAGATGCACCAGCAGCAGCCGCAGCAGCTTCCGCAGCAGGGCCCCGGTGGCGACAGCGCCGCCCGCGTCCTGTCGCTGGCGCAGCAGACCGCCGACCAGGCGATCGCGGAGGCCCGTTCCGAGGCCAACAAGATCGTCGGCGAGGCCCGTTCGCGCGCCGAGGGTCTGGAGCGGGACGCCCGCGCCAAGGCCGACGCGCTGGAGCGGGACGCGCAGGAGAAGCACCGCGTCGCGATGGGCTCCCTGGAGTCCGCCCGCGCCACGCTGGAGCGCAAGGTCGAGGACCTGCGGGGCTTCGAGCGTGAGTACCGTACGCGCCTGAAGTCCTACCTGGAGTCGCAGCTGCGTCAGCTGGAGACCCAGGCCGACGACTCCCTGGCGCCGCCGCGCAGCCCGGCCGGTCCCGCGCTGCCGCCGTCGCCGTCGCCGTCGATGGCTCCGGCCGGTGCGATGGGCCACTCCATGGGCGGTCCCTCGATGGGTGGCCCGTCCCCCATGGGCGGTCCCTCCCCGATGGGCGGCCCGTCGTACGGCGGCCAGCAGCAGATGTCCCCGGCGATGACCCAGCCGATGGCTCCGGTGCGGCCGGCTGCGCCGCAGCCGATGCAGCAGGCGCCGTCTCCCATGCGGGGCTTCCTGATCGACGAGGACGACAACTAGGCGCCGCCGTTCCTGTCGGCAGTCGCTTCACGGGCCGGGCCCGGTTCCCCTTCGGGGGCACCGGGCCCGGCCCGTTCCCGTACCCGCCTGCGGCGCCGCTGCGGGGTCTCCGCCCCGAGCCTCGATCGTCGGCGGGGCTGGATGTGCCCGGCGAGGCTGGGTGTGCCCGGAGCGGCTGAAAGATCGGGGCTCTGCCCCGGATCCCGCGCCTCGAACGCCGGCGGGGCTGGGGTGGTGCCCGGCGATGGAGGCGCGGGGGTCCGGGCCGAGCCCGGGAACGGTGAGAGGGCGGGGCGGGGAAGCGCAGGCCGTGGCCGGTACAGTGGCCGACGCGCAGCGGGTCGGTAGCGCAGAGGTCGTCGCGCCATTCTCCGCAGGAGGGAAGACGCCGGTTCGAATCCGGTCCGGCCTGCTGTGTCGCAATGACAAACGGCGCCCCCCGAGGGGGGCGCCGTTCTCGTGGTGGCCGTTACGCCTTGCGGAGGCGGAACGTCAGGCCGAGGGGTTCGTCCGTGAAGGCTTCGCCGTACGTGGCGTCGGCCTCGCCGGAGGCGAAGTCCGTGGCCAGCACCTCGTCCGCGATCAAGGTCGCGTGGTCCGTCAGGGCGGTGACCACCTCCGGGGACTCGGAGGTCCAGCGGAGGGCGATGCGGTCGGCCACGTCGAGGCCGGAGTTCTTCCGGGCCTCCTGGATCAGGCGGATCGCGTCACGCGCCAGGCCCGCCAGCCGCAGCTCCGGGGTGATCTCCAGGTCCAGGGCCACCGTCGCGCCCGAGTCGGAGGCCACCGACCAGCCCTCGCGGGGGGTCTCCGTGATGATGACCTCCTCCGGGGTGAGGGTGACCGGGGAGCCGTCGACGACGACCGTGGCCTCGCCGGAGCGGAGTGCCAGGGACAGGGCTGCCGCGTCCGCCGCCGCCACCGCCTTGGCCACGTCCTGCACGCCCTTGCCGAAGCGCTTGCCCAGCGCCCGGAAATTGGCCTTCGCCGTGGTGTCCACCAACGACCCGCCGACCTCGGACAGCGAGGCCAGGGAGGAGACGTTCAGCTCCTCCGTGATCTGGGAGTGGAGCTCCGGCGAGAGCGACTCGAAGCCCGAGACGGCCACCAGCGCACGCGACAGCGGCTGGCGGGTCTTCACGCCCGACTCGGCGCGCGTCGCCCGGCCCAGCTCGACCAGGCGGCGGACCAGCAGCATCTGCTGGGACAGGGTCCGGTCGACCTGGGACGCGTCCGCCTCCGGCCACGACGACAGGTGCACGGACTCCGGGGCCCCGGGCGTGACCGGGACGATCATGTCCTGCCAGACCCGCTCCGTGATGAACGGCGTCAGCGGGGCCATGAGGCGGGTGACCGTCTCGACCACGTCGTGCAGGGTGCGGAGCGCGGCGGCGTCGCCCTGCCAGAAGCGGCGGCGCGAGCGGCGGACGTACCAGTTGGAGAGGTCGTCCACGAAGGAGGAGAGCAGCTTGCCCGCGCGCTGGGTGTCGTAGGCCTCCATCGCCTCCGTGACCTCGGCCACGAGGGTGTGGAGCTCGGAGAGCAGCCAGCGGTCGAGGACCGTGCGGTCCGCCGGGGCCGGGTCGGCCGCGGAGGGGGCCCAGTTCGACGTACGGGCGTACAGGGCCTGGAAGGCGACCGTGTTCCAGTACGTGAGGAGGGTCTTGCGGACGACCTCCTGGATCGTGCCGTGGCCCACGCGGCGGGCCGCCCACGGGGAGCCGCCGGCCGCCATGAACCAGCGGACCGCGTCGGCGCCGTGCTGGTCCATGAGCGGGATGGGCTGGAGGATGTTGCCGAGGTGCTTGGACATCTTGCGGCCGTCCTCGGCGAGGATGTGGCCCAGGCAGACCACGTTCTCGTACGAGGACTTGTCGAACACCAGGGTGCCGACGGCCATCAGCGTGTAGAACCAGCCGCGGGTCTGGTCGATGGCCTCCGAGATGAACTGCGCCGGGTAGCGCTTCTCGAAGACCTCCTTGTTCTTGTACGGGTAGCCCCACTGCGCGAACGGCATCGAGCCCGAGTCGTACCAGGCGTCGATGACCTCGGGCACGCGGACGGCATCGAGCGAGCAGCCCTCGTGCGTGCAGGTGAAGGTCACGTCGTCGATGTACGGGCGGTGCGGGTCCAGGGCGGACTGGTCCTGCCCGGACAGCTCGCTCAGCTCCGCGCGCGAGCCGACGCAGGTGAGGTGGTTCTCCTCACAGCGCCAGATCGGCAGCGGCGTGCCCCAGTAGCGGTTGCGGGAGAGCGCCCAGTCGATGTTGTTGTTCAGCCAGTCGCCGAAGCGGCCCTGCTTGACCGAGTCCGGGAACCAGTTGGTCTTCTCGTTCTCCCGCAGCATCGCGTCCTTGACGGCGGTGGTGCGGATGTACCAGGACGGCTGCGCGTAGTAGAGCAGGGCCGTGTGGCAGCGCCAGCAGTGCGGGTAGCTGTGCTCGTAGGCGATGTGCTTGAAGAGCAGGCCGCGCGCGTCCAGGTCGGCGGTCAGCTTCTCGTCGGCCTTCTTGAAGAAGACGCCGCCGACGAGCGGGACCTCCTCCTCGAAGGTGCCGTCGGGGCGGACCGGGTTCACGACCGGCAGGCCGTACGCGCGGCAGACCGCGAGGTCGTCGGCGCCGAAGGCGGGGGACTGGTGGACCAGACCGGTGCCGTCCTCGGTCGTGACGTACTCGGCGTTCACGACGTAGTGCGCGGGGGCCGGGAATTCGACGAGGGAGAACGGGCGCTCGTACGTCCAGCGCTCCATCTCCTTGCCGGTGAAGGTCCGGCCGGTGGCCTCCCAGCCCTCGCCGAGGGCCTTCTCCAGCAGCGGCTGGGCGACCACGAGGTTCTCGTCGCCGTTGGTCGCGACGACGTAGGTGACGTCGGGGTGCGCGGCGACGGCGGTGTTCGAGACCAGGGTCCAGGGGGTCGTGGTCCAGACGAGGAGTGCCGCCTCGCCCGCGAGCGGGCCGGAGGTCAGCGGGAAGCGGACGAAGACCGAGGGGTCGACGACCGTCTCGTAGCCCTGGGCCAGCTCGTGGTCGGAGAGGCCGGTGCCGCAGCGGGGGCACCAGGGGGCGACGCGGTGGTCCTGGGTGAGCAGGCCCTTGTTGAAGATCTCCTTCAGCGACCACCACACGGACTCGACGTACTCGGGGTCCATGGTCCGGTAGGCGTCGTCCAGGTCGACCCAGTAGCCCATCCGGGTCGTGAGCTCGGCGAACGCGTCGGTGTGGCGGGTCACGGACTCGCGGCACTTGGCGTTGAACTCGGCGATGCCGTAGGCCTCGATGTCCTGCTTGCCGTTGAAGCCGAGCTCCTTCTCGACGGCGAGCTCGACGGGCAGGCCGTGGCAGTCCCAGCCGGCCTTGCGGGCCACGTGGTAGCCGCGCATGGTGCGGAACCGGGGGAAGACGTCCTTGAAGACGCGGGCCTCGATGTGGTGCGCGCCAGGCATGCCGTTCGCGGTCGGCGGGCCCTCGTAGAAGACCCACTCGGGGCGGCCCTCGGACTGCTCCAGGGTCTTGGCGAAGGTCTTGCTCTCGCGCCAGAAGTCGAGGACGGCGTGCTCGAGGGCAGGCAGGTCGACCTGGGCGGGGACCGGGCGGTACTGCGGCGGTGTGGTCATGAGGCTGAACTCTTCCTCCGGCGGGGTGTCACTTCCGTCCGGAGGGACGAGAGGCACTCCCTGATTTCAGGGACGTGCTGCTCCCGCGGTACCACCCTCCTTGGCCTCCGGACGGGTCCGGCGGCCCCCTCATTGGGGTGCGAAGCCGGTTCTACTCGCCGTACGGGACCCTCGCGGGCATCCGTGCGCGCTTTCTTCCGGCGGCTCCGGGGTGATCCTTCACATCGCGCTCGCCCCCGGGCTCTCACCGTCCCCGGGTCGCTCCTGGCTGCGTCCGACGCTACTCGTCCCCATCCATGCCTCTCGCTGGGCCCAGTGTACGGGGCCGGGGGGTGCTCGGCAGACCGGTTTACGGGGGCCCGCGCGGGGGTCGGCGGCACGGCGTGGCGGGGGTGCGGGAGGGCCGCTCGTGTGACCCGAATGGGCCGACGCGCCGGTACGGACTCCTGTGGGGCGGGTGGGGCGGGTTACGGGGCCTCCGGATGGGCACAACGGATGCAGGTTGGCCTCGCCGGATGCGTGCCCCGTTGCCGCGGGGCCGGTGCCGATTTATCGTTCCGGCACGATTCGCGAGCAATGATCACAGTATGTGAAGGGGCCGCGGCCATGGTGGCGAAGAAGATCGCCGGTACTGCCGGGAAGGCGCTGGCCGAGGCACCGGCGAAGAAGGCGCCGGCCAGGAGAGCGGGAGCCGTCGAGGTGACCGCCGATGCGGAACCGGGCAAGAAGGCGACAGCGAAGAAGACAGTGGCGAAGAAGGCGACCACGACGAAAGCGAACGCGACGAAGGCGAACTCCACGAAAGCGAACTCGACCAAGGCGACCGCCGAGAAGGTGACCGCGACGAAAACGACCGCGACGAAGACGACCGCGACGAAAGTGACCGCCGACAAGGCCACGGTGACCGCCAGGAAGGCGACGGCGAAGAAAGCCGCGGACGCCGTGAAGGCGACCGCGAAGAAGGCGACGGACGCCGTGGAGGCGACCGCCGAGGAGAAGTCGACTGCCGTCGCGAAGCGGCAGGCCACGGCCAAGCCGGCCGGGGCCGAGGGGGCGGCGCATGCCGCGAAGAAGACGGGAGTCCGGAACGTGGTTGCCAAGAAGAGCACCGGTACGGCGAGGAAGACGGCTGCGGCCGCGACCAGCGGGCTGCCCAAGGCGAGGGTCACGGCGGTCACCGCGCCCGGTGAGCTCGCCGTACGGCCCGGGGAGGAACCCTGGACGCCCGCGGAGGTCGAGGAGGCACGCAGCGAGCTGATGAGCGAGGTGCTGAGGCTGCGCGCCGAGCTCGACGCCTCGGAGGTGGCCATCTCCGGCCTCATGCGGGACTCGGGCGACGGCGCGGGCGACGACCAGGCCGACACGGGCACCAAGAACATCACCCGGGAGTCCGAGCTGGCCCTCGCGGCGAACGCCACCTCGATGCTGGAGCAGACCGAGCGGGCCCTGGAGCGGCTGGAGGCGGGCACGTACGGCCTCTGCGAGAACTGCGGGCAGCCCATCGGCAAGGCCAGGATGCAGGCCTTCCCGCGGGCCACGCTGTGCGTGGACTGCAAGCAGAAGCAGGAGCGGCGGCACTAGGCGGTTTCCGGGGGGCCGCCGGGGGGCCTCGGCCGGGTGCCCTGACGTACCCTCGTGTCTCAACCTGGTTCGAGCTAGTTCGAGGGACTCACGTGGCAGAGGCGGAGCGCATCATCGGTACGCCGGAGGTCGGGGACGACGCCGAGCCCAACTCCGCCGAGCCCAGGGGGCGCCGGCGGATCGTGGCGCTGCTCGTCGTGGCGCTGCTCGCGTACCTGCTGGACCTCGGCAGCAAGATGCTGGTCGTGGCGAAGCTGGAGCACCAGCCGCCGATCGAGCTCATCGGCGATCTGCTGAGGTTCGAGGCGATCCGCAACCCCGGCGCCGCCTTCGGCTTCGGTGAGGCCTTCACGATCATCTTCACCTGTATCGCGGCCACCGTGATCGTGGTGATCGTGCGGCTGGCGCGCAAGCTCTACAGCCTGCCCTGGGCGATCGCACTGGGCCTGCTGCTGGGCGGCGCGCTGGGCAATCTCACCGACCGGATCTTCCGCTCGCCCGGCGTGTTCCAGGGCGCGGTCGTCGACTTCATCGCGCCGGCCCACTTCGCCGTCTTCAACCTCGCCGACTCGGCGATCGTGTGCGGCGGCATCCTGATCGTCCTGCTGTCGTTCAAGGGTCTGGACCCGGACGGGACCGTCCACAAGGACTGATCGCGGGAATGCTCTTCTGCCGAGTCCTGCATACTCGACAGGTGAGTACGATTCCCGAGGTCCGCACCCTGCCCGTTCCCGATGGCCTGGAGGGCGAGCGCGTCGACGCCGCCATCGCCCGTATGTTCGGATTTTCCCGGACGAAGGCGGCCGAACTCGCGGCCGCGGGGAAGGTGTCGGTCGACGGCAGTGTCGTCGGGAAGTCCGAGCGTGTGCACGGTGGCGCGTGGCTCGAAGTCGAGATGCCCGCGCCGCCGCGGCCGGTCGAGCTCGTCGCGGAGCCCGTCCCGGGCATGGAGATCGTCCATGACGACGACGACATCGTCGTCATCATGAAGCCGGTCGGCGTCGCCGCCCACCCGAGCCCCGGCTGGACCGGCACCACCGTCATCGGCGGCCTCGCCGCGGCCGGCTACCGGATCTCCACCTCGGGCGCGGCCGAGCGTCAGGGCATCGTGCACCGCCTCGACGTCGGTACGTCCGGCCTGATGGCCGTCGCGAAGTCGGAGCGTGCCTACACCTCGCTGAAGAACCAGTTCCGCGAGCGGATCGTCGACAAGCGCTACCACGCGCTGGTCCAAGGGCACCCGGACCCGATGAGCGGCACGATCGACGCGCCGATCGGCCGGCACCCGAGCGCGGACTACAAGTGGGCCGTGATCCAGGAGGGCAAGGCCTCCGTCACGCACTACGACCTGATCGAGGCCTTCCGCGCCGCCTCGCTGCTGGACATCAAGCTGGAGACCGGCCGTACGCACCAGATCCGCGTGCACATGTCCGCGCACCGGCACCCGTGTGTCGGCGACCTGACCTACGGCGCCGACCCGACCGTCGCCAAGCGGCTGGGGCTGACCCGGCAGTGGCTGCACGCGGTGCGGCTCGGCTTCGAGCACCCGTCGGACGGTCAGTGGGTCGAGTTCGAGAGCCACTACCCGGCCGACCTCCAGCACGCCCTGGACGTGATCCGGGCGGAGAGCGAGTGACCACGCCCCCGTTCGAGGTGCGCGTGGCCGTCGGCGAGGCCGACATGGCGGCCTGCTTCGAGGTCCGGACCGAGGTGTTCGTGGTCGAGCAGTCCGTGCCGGAGTCGATCGAGTACGACGCGTACGACGCGGACGCGGTGCACGTACTGGCCGTGGGGCCGGACGGGGTGCCGCTGGGTACGGGGCGGCTGCTGCACGGGGTCGCGGTGCTGGCCAAGACCGGCTCCGAGGACGTCGGCTCGCTGGGCCGGCTGGCCGTACGGAAGTCCGCGCGCGGGCTGGGCGTGGGGGTCGCCCTGGTGCGCGCGATCGAGGCGGAGGCGGGGCGGCTCGGGCTCGCGGCGGTGGATCTGGGCGCGCAGACCCATGCCCTCGGCTTCTACGAGCGGCTCGGGTACGTGGCCTACGGCCCCGAGTTCCAGGACGCGGGCATCGCGCACCGCGCGATGCGGCGCCGCTTGCCGTAGCCCTGGCCGGTGCGCACCGCCGCTGCCGCTGCCCCTGCCCCTGCCCCTGCAGCCCAGCCCGTGGCTCCGCCCCGCCCCCGCGCCTCAATCGCCGGCGGGGCTGGGGGTGCCTGGGCTGGGTGTGCTTGTCGAGGTTCAAGATCGGGGCTCCGCCCCGGACCCCGCGCCTCAATCGCCGGCGGGGCTCAATTCCCTGGGCTCCGCCCCGGGCCTCGCGCCTCCGGTGTCGGCGGGGCTGGGGCTGGATTGCCGGTAGGGCAATTCCAGCCCCGCCGGCGTTTGAGGCGCGGGCGCGGAGCGCCGTAGGGGGTGCGGGGCGGAGCCCCGGTACGGCGCCGCAGAGGTATGGGCGCGGAGCGCCGTAGGGGGTGCGGGGCGGAGCCCCGGTACGGCGCCGCAGAGGTGTGGGCGGCCGAACCCGCCGGGGCGCGGAGCGTCGTAAGGGTGCCGGGCGGAGTCCCGACACGGGGGCGACGGGGGGTACCCGGGCACCGCCGAGCGCAGCGGACTGGCAGGGTGGGGGAGTGGATCAGCTTGCTCTGCTGTTCGTGCTCTTGCTCGGGGCCGTGGTCACCGTGCCGCTCGGGGACCGGCTCGGACTGCCCGCGCCCGTGCTCATGACCGTCGGCGGGGTGGTCCTCGCCCTCGTGCCGGTCGTGCCCAACGTCGACGTCCCGCCCGAGTACATCCTTCCGCTGGTGCTGCCGCCGCTGCTGTACGCCTCCGCGCAGCGCACCTCCTGGCGGCAGTTCGCCGCCAACGTCCGGCCGATCCTGCTGCTCGCCGTGGCCCTGGTGTTCGTCACGACCGCCGCGGTCGCGGCCGTCGCGCACGCCGTGGTGCCCGGGCTGCCGATCGCCGCCGCCGTCGCGCTCGGCGCGCTCGTCGCCCCGCCCGACCCGGTCGCCGCCACCGCCGTCGCCGGTTCGCTCGGGCTGCCCCGTCGGATGGTGTCGATCCTGGAGGGGGAGGGGCTCTTCAACGACGTGACGGCGATCGTCCTCTATCACGTGGCCATCGGCGCCGCCGTCAGCGGCAGCTTCTCCTGGCCCGACGCGCTGGGGGAGTTCGTGCTGTCCGCCGTCGTCGCCGTGGTGGTGGGACTGGCCCTCGGCTGGGCGGCCAACCGGTTCATGGGGCGGCTCGGCGACGCCACGCTCCAGATCGGGCTGACACTGCTGGTGCCGTTCGTGGCGTACGTGGTGGCCGAGGAACTCCAGGGGTCGGGGGTGCTGGCCGTCCTGACGACCGCCCTGTTCCTCGCCGAGTACGCCAGCGACGCCGACGACGTGCTGGGCCGGCTCGCCGGGCACACCTTCTGGGAAGTCGTCGACATGCTGGTCACGGGGGTGGCGTTCGGGCTGATCGGGCTGGAGCTGCACAACGTGTTCGGCACGGCGCGCGGACGCGAGTGGGAGATGGCCGGGTGGGCGGCGGTCGTGGTCGCGGTCGTGGTCGGCGTACGGCTGGTGTGGCTGCTGCCGGCGGGCTGGCTCGCGCAGAGGCTGCACACGCGGCGCGACTACGACGAGGAGATCCCGCTGAGCTGGCGGGAGAGCGTGGTCATGTGGTGGGCCGGGATGCGCGGGGTGGCCTCGGTGGCGCTGGCCCTCGCCGTTCCCCTCCGGACGGACGCGGGCGAGCCCTTCCCCGCGCGGGACCAGATCATCTTCATCGCCTTCGCCGTGATCATGGCCACGCTGGTGCTCCAAGGGCTGACCCTGCCGTGGCTGGTACGGCGGCTGGGGGTCGAGGCCGACACGGACGCGGACCGGGAGACCGAGCGGCAGCTGGCGATCCGCGCCGCGAAGGCCGCGAAGCGGCGGCTGAAGGAGATCGAGGAGAAGGAGGAGCTGCCGGAGGACCTGGTGGAGACGCTGTACCGGCGCGCGTACGACGTGGGAGCCCGTATCAGCCCCGACATGGTCGACGAGGAGCGCAGGGAAGCGTACGCGCAGCGGGTGGAGCGGATCCGGGACATCCAGCGGATCCAGCGCGAGATGATGTCGGCCGCCCGCCACGAGGTGCTGGCCGCCCGCAGCGAACCCGGATCCGATCCCGAGATCGTGGACCGGGTGCTACGGCACCTGGACGTGCGGAGCCTGCGGAGTCCGTAGACCGGGACGGAGCCCGCGCAGCGGTGGGCGCGGTCGGGGGTCAGGGCGCCGGGCGGGGGGTGGCCTCCGACGTGACGACGCGGGGCAAGGCGTACGGGTGGTGGGTCAGCAGCCAGGCGATCAGGCGTTCGCGGACCGCGCAGCGGACCGTCCACAGATCGTCCGCGTCCTTGGCCGTGGCCACCGCCCGGACCTGGATCGTGTGGGGTGTGGTGTCCGTCACCACGAGGCCGGACCCACGGCCGTCCCACTCCGGGATGTCCTGGAGGATGACCTGGAGCTGCTCCCGCATCAGCCCGACGGGGGCGCTGTGGTCCAGATGCCAGAAGACCGTGCCCGTCATCTGCGCGCCGCCGCGCGACCAGTTTTCGTACGGTTTGCTCGTGAAGTACGACACAGGCATCGTGATGCGCCGCTCGTCCCAGGTGCGGACGGTCAGGAAGGTCAGCGTGATCTCCTCCACCTTGCCCCACTCCTCGTCGACCACCACCGTGTCGCCGATGCGGACGGTGTCGCCGAAGGCGATCTGGAGGCCGGCGAAGAGGTTGCTCAGCGAGGACTGGGCGGCGATGCCCGCGACGATGCCGAGCACACCCGCGGAGGCCAGCATCGAGGCGCCGAACGTGCGCATCGGCGGGAAGGTCAGGAGCATGGCCGCCGCCGCGACCACGACCACCACCGCGGTGACCACCCGCTGGATCAGCGTGACCTGGGTACGGACCCGGCGGACCCGGGCCTCGTCCTGGGTGACCGCGGCGTAGCGCGCGTACGTGGAGTCGACGGCGGCGGTCGCGATGCGCACCGCCAGCCAGGCCACGGAGGCGATCAGCACCAGGGTGAGGACCCGGCCGACGCCGAAGGCGTGGTCGGGCAGGATTCCGGCCCTGCGGTAGGACGCTCTGAGCAGCGAGGTGCAGAGGACGACCTGGAACGGCAGGCGGCAGCGGCGCAGCAGGCCCCACAGGGGGGTCTCGGGGTGCCGGGCGTCGGCCCGGCGCAGCAGCAGGTCCAGCAGCCACCCGGCGATCAGGGTGACGACGAGCGTGCCGCCGACGACCGTGACGGGACGCAGGACGGTCTCCATATCCATGGCTAGGAAGGTAACCGGAAGCGATCCGCGCAAACTGGCACGATGGGAGGCATGAACATCATGCTTTTCCATTCGACGTACGGGTTGCGGCCCGCGGTGCACGCGGCGGCCGACCGGCTGCGCGCGGCCGGGCACCAGGTCCAGGTACCGGATCTCTTCGAGGGACGCACCTTCGAGACCGTCGAGGAGGGCATGGCCCACCGGGACGGGATCGGCCGTGACGAACTGCTCAAGCGCGCGGTTCTGGCCTCCGCCCCCTACTCCGACCAGGGCCTGGTCTACGCCGGCTTCTCCTTCGGCGGCTCCGTCGCGCAGCACCTGGCGCTGGCCGACGACAAGGCGCGCGGGCTGCTGCTCCTGCACGGGACGGCCGATGTCGCGGACGACGCCTCGGCGGACGAACTGCCCGTGCAGCTGCACATCGCGGACCCGGACCCCTTCGAGCCGCACGACTGGCTGACGGCCTGGTACCTGCGGATGCAGCGGGCCGGGGCCGATGTGGAGGTCCACAGCTACCCGGGTGCCGGGCACCTGTTCACCGACCCTGGGCTGGAGGACTACGACGCCGAGGCCGCCGAGCAGGCCTGGAAGGTCGCGATCGGGTTCCTCGACACCCTGTAGGACCTCGCGCAGCACGCGTGCGCGCGACAGCCGCGCGGCCCCGCCGGGTTCGTGGCCGACGGGCGGCCGGACGGACCTCGTTGCCGGCCACATCACGGGGCAGGGCACGGTCCGGCGTCCGCCGGACCGTGCCCGTACCTCCGCTCCGAGCGTCACAACCAGCTCGGACCGTCCTTCGATCATGTCCCCCGGCGCTCATGGCGCCGGGGCAGAGCAGTCAGGACCTGAGGGTCAGGCTGCGCGGTAGGCGGTCCAGCTGCTCTTCATACGGGCAACCTGGCCGGCCGTGAACTGGTACATGCAGGAGTCGTACGTGTAGTCCATGAAGTTGTGGATCGGGTCCGCGCCGGCCTTGCTGGCGCAGGAGTCGCGGCCGGTCGGGCACTCGTACGCGGCGCTCTTCTCGGCCGGGGTGTCGGAGACGTAGTCGCCGTTGCCGGTACAGCCGCCCTGGAAGGTGTGGTACAGGCCCATCCAGTGGCCGACCTCGTGGGTCGCGGTGTCGCCCTCGTTGTAGTTGGCCGCCGAGCCGCCCGGCAGGGAGGTGTCGAGCACGACCACGCCGTCCATCTTGGGGCTGGAGGTGTACGAGGACGGGAAGGTCGCCCAGCCGAGCAGGCCGCCCGAGAGGTTGGCGGTGTAGAAGTTCAGCGCGCCGGCGCCGCCCTTGCGCAGGGTGTTCTTCATGTCCTTCTCGGCCTGGGAGCCGGAAGCCAGGTTGTACCAGGTGGCGTTGTCCGTGTAGTCGGTCGCGGCGAGGGTGAACTGGTAGCTGGTGTTCACGTTGCCGGTGCCCTGGCCGCCGTAGGCAGCGTTGAGGACCGCCAGCTGGCTGTTGATCTGGGTGGACGTCAGCTTTCCGGTGGTGCCGGAGTGGACGACGTGGAAGTACACCGGGATCGTCGTGACGGCCTCGGCGGCGGCCATGCCACGCTGCGGCTGGTTCTTGAGGGCCTTGTCCAGCTTCGCCTTGAGGTCGGCGTCCATGGCCTTGGCCTGGGACTCGGTGACCTCGTTGGGCTCGGCGGCGTGCTGGTTCTCGGGGCGCGCGACGCGGGCGTTGGCGGCCGCCCCGGTCGGACCCTGTTCGGCGCACACCTCGGCGGGGGTCTTGGCGGCGGCGATCGTCGTGGGGGCGGCGAGCGGGGTGAACGCCAGGGTTCCGGCCAGGACCGCCGTGCCCATCAGGCGGCGGCGGAGAAGGGGGGATATGCGGGCAACAGCGCGCACGTGTGCTCCTCGCGGTGGGGGGGTTTCGGCCGAAGGATCTCTCCGGCTGGCGCGAAGCTTATGTGTCCATGACATGAGGCGGTCAAGACTCTTACGTAAAAGATTTGTTGCTTCTGATGCACAAGGGGCCCCTGGTCTGCACCAGGGGCCCCTTGCAACAGCAGATTTGACGGACAATCAGCGAACCGGTCGGTCGGCCCGTTCCACCTTCTGAGTGCCGTTCAGCGTGCGGTACGAGCGGGACCACGCGGAGGTGGCGTCCTGGCGGCGCTTGTCGGAGACCACGTAGTAGTCCATCTGCGAGCGCTCCGCCGTCACGTCGAGCACGCCGTAGCCGTGCGCGTCCATGTCCAGCCACTTCACGTGCCAGTTGGCGGCCTTCACGGCAGACTCGGCGACCAGCGAGGCGGTGTTCTCCGGCACGTGCAGGATGTCGTCGATGTTGTCGGAGGTCACCGAGGTGACCACGAACTCGGTCGCCGCCGTCCCCGAACCGGGGTACGTCGCCATGTTCACGGGTACCTCGTTCGCCCACGCCATGTGGATGTCACCGGTCAGGAACACCGTGTTCTTGATGTTCCGGTCCTTCAGGTGGCCGAGCAGCTCCTTGCGGTCGTCCGTGTACCCGTCCCACTGGTCCACGTTGACCGCTATGCCGCCTTCGGGCAGTCCGAGCAGCTTCGCGAGCGGCGCCAGCAGGTGCGCGGGCAGCGAGGCGAAGGCCACCGGCGAGATCATCACCGAGGTGCCGACCAGCTTCCAGGTCGCGTTCGAGTTCGCCAGGCCCGACTTGAGCCAGTCCAGCTGGGCGCGCCCGGTGATGGTGCGCTCCGGGTCGTCCACCGATCCGTCGGCCACCTTGACCTGCTGCGAGCGGAAGGAGCGCAGGTCGAGGAGGTGCAGGTCGGCGAGGGTGCCGAAACGCAGTCGCCGGTAGACGGTGCCCGAGACGGAGGTGCGTACGGGCATCCACTCGAAGTAGGCCTGCTTGGCGGCGGCCGCGCGGGCCGCCCACTCGCCCTCGGTGCCCGGGGTGTGGTTCGCGGCGCCGCCCGCCCAGGTGTCGTCGGCGAACTCGTGGTCGTCCCAGATGGCGATGACCGGGTGCGCGTGGTGCAGGGCCTGGAGGTCGGCGTCCGTCTTGTACTTGCCGTGCCGGACGCGGTAGTCGGCCAGCGTGACGATCTCGTTCTTCGGCTCGTGCTGGCGTACGACGTACTTCGCCTCCGGGTACCCACCGGTCTGGTACTCGTAGATGTAGTCGCCGAGGTGCAGGATCGCGTCGAGGTCGGTACGGGCGGCCAGGTGCCGGTAGGCGGAGAAGTAGCCGGCCTCCCAGTTGGCGCAGGAGACGACGCCGAAGCGAACTCCGGCGGTGGTCACGTCGTTGCCCGCGGTGGTCAGGGTGCGCCCGACGGGGGAGACGGTGGCGCCGGCGGTGAACCGGTACCAGTACGGGGTCTGTGGCTGCAGCCCGCGCACGTCCACCTTGACCGTGTGGTCGGTGGCGGCGCCCGCGGTGACGGTGCCGCTCGCGACGACCCGGGAGAAGGCCTTGTCCGAGGCCACCTCCCAGCCCACCTGGACGGCCGGGCCGAGGCCGGAGCCGGGCACCGCCTCGGCGGTGGGGGTCACGCGGGTCCACAGCAGGATCCCGTCGGGCAGCGGATCGCCCGAGGCGACGCCGTGCAGGAAGGCCGGCGCGCTGCCGGCGGCATGGGCGGCCGGGGCGCCCAGTGAGGTGAGGGGGGCCAGCGCGGCCGTGGCCGCGGCGGCGAGGACGACCGTGCGGCGGCGAGGAGTTGCCGCGGCAGCGGGGGAAGAGAGATGACTGGTCACGGATGATCATATTACTGGCGGGTATGGGCGCGGGAACAGGTCTGGACACGCAACGGGCGGGCGAACTCTGGGAGTCCGCCCGCCCGTTGGCCCGGCCAGTCCGGAAAGCGACCTCGGAATGGCCGGGGCTCAGCCCTGCAGGGCCTTGTCGATCGCAGCCGTGAACGCCTCCGCCGTCTGCGGGGTGTCGATCTTCTTGCCGTCCATCTTCAGCGTGGGCGTGCCCTTCACGCTGGAGTTGTTGAAGGCCTTGGCCATCTCCAGCGCCCACCGGTCGTAGGTACCGCCCTCGACGGCCTTCTCGAACTCGGTGTTGTCCTTGAGCGCCGGCACCGTGTCCGCGACCTTCAGCAGGTAGTCGTCCTTGGCGAAGCTGTCGACGGTCTCCTCGGGGTGCAGGTCCTTGGAGTAGAGCGCGGCCTTGTAGTCGAGGAAGGCCTGCGGGCTGACGTTCAGCGCGGCGCCGAGCGCGCTCAGCGCGTTCTTCGAGCCCTCGCCCTTGGCCATGTTGTCGATGAAGGTGGCACCGAAGTACTGGAGCTTGTACTTGCCCGCGTCGACGTCCTTCTTGACCTGCTCGCCCGCCGCCTGCTCGAACTGGGCGCAGGCGGGGCAGCGCGAGTCCTCGTAGAGTTCCAGGGTCTTCTTCGCCTCGGCCTTGCCGATGACGACCGTGGTGCCGTCCTCGCCCTCGGTGTTCTTGGGCTTGACCAGCTCGGCCTTGGCGGCCTTCTCCCAGTAGCCGGGCTGGTTGGCCTGCACGACCGCGTAGCCGACGCCGCCGGCCAGGGCCAGTACGGCGAGGACCGCCCCGGCCACGACCACCTGGCGGCGTATCTTGTCCTTCTTGGCCTGTGCCTCGCGCTCGGCGCGCAGCCGCTCGCGGGCCGCCGCCTTGTTGGCCTGGCTGTTGCGTGAACTCATCGTGATCTCCGTGGGGTGTGACGTGTCAGGGATGCCGTGCGTGCGTCAGGCGCTTGCGAACGCGCCGGGCACGGGAGGTCCCCGCCGTCCCACGGAGTGCGCGGGGAAGCGCGTACGGGCCCCCGCGCCCGGCCGGGCCGGCCGCGGTGTCCGCCGCGCGGGACCCGCGGCCACCGGCGCCCCGGCCCCCGTCAGCTGCAGTGGCCGGAACGCGAACGCGGCCACCGCGCGCAGCAGCCGGGCCAGCGCCCGTTCGCCGTGGCGGAGCCATCCGGAGGCCAGCAGCCCGATCGAGACGTGGGCGGCGAGCAGCAGCCACGGCGCCCACGGCCCGGGGGAGGACAGCAGCGCGGCCGGATCGGCCGCCGGTCCGGTCACCTCGGCCAGCGGCCCGCCCACCGGCGTCCCGCCGCACAGCTCGTCCAGGCCCAGTGCGTGCAGCGGGCCCGACACCGGGCCGCCCGCGGGGCCGTAGCAGACGTGCTGCCCGGCGGTGAAGACGGTGTCGGCGGCCAGCTCCAGCGGGACGAGGAGTGCGGCGATCGGGCCGAAGCCCCGCTCGCGGCCCGCCAGCGCGTAGGAGAGCGTGAACACGCCGGCGAAGGCTCCGCCGACCAGCGCGGGAGGCAGTGGTACCCGGGACATGAGGACGTGCGAGCCGGCCGAGAGCAGCACGACGAGCGCGCTGAACAGCGCGGCCCGCAGCCCTCGAAGCCCCACCCCTGATATGTCCATCGCCGCGAGTCTGCCACGGGTCCCTGTGAAAGGGGTCCGCAGGTCTGCTTCCCGCCCGACTACCGGGGGTGCCTCCCGGCGGTGGCCGGGGGAGTGAGACGGCCGTTGCGGAAGAGGTCCACGAATATCTGGTGGTCGGCGCGCGCCCGGGCACCGTACGCGTGGGCGAAGTCCACGAGCAGGCGGGCGAAGCCCTCCTCGTCGGCCGCGATGGCCGCGTCGATGGCCCGCTCGGTCGAGAAGGGGACCAGCGTCTGGCCGCTCTCGTCCGCGTCCGCCGCGCCGTGCATGGTCGCCGTGGCCCGGCCCAGGTCCGCGACGACGGCGGCGATCTCCTCCGGGTCGTCCAGGTCGGACCAGTCCAGGTCCACCGCGTACGGGGAGACCTCGGCCACCAGCTGTCCCGAGCCGTCCAGCTCGGTCCAGCCCAGCCACGGGTCGGCGTGCGCCTGGAGCGCCCGCTGGGAGATCACCGTGCGGTGGCCCTCGTGGTGGAAGTACTCCCGTACCGCCCGGTCGGTGATGTGCCGGGAGACCGCGGGGGTCTGCGCCTGCTTGAGGTAGATCACGACGTCGTTCTCCAGGGCGTCGCTGTGCCCCTCCAGCAGGATGTTGTACGAGGGCAGGCCGGCCGAGCCGATGCCGACGCCGCGGCGGCCCACCACGTCCTTGACGCGGTAGGAGTCGGGCCGGACGAGGGACTCGTCGGGCAGGGTCTCCAGGTACCCGTCGAAAGCGGCCAGCACCTTGTAGCGGGTGGCCGCGTCCAGCTCGATGGTGCCCGGGCCGGGGGTGAAGCGGCGCTCGAAGTCGCGGATCTCCGTCATCGAGTCCAGGAGGGAGAAGCGGGTGCGGGAGCGGGCCGAGCGCAGCGCGTCCAGCAGCGGGCCCTCTGCGGTGTCCAGGGTGAAGGAGGGCACGTCTTCGTTCTTGGCCCCGGTGGCCAGGGCGTGGATCCGCTCGCGGTAGGCGCCCGCGTAGACCCGTACCAGCTCGCTGATCTGGTCGTCGCTGAGCGCCTTCGTGTAGCCGATCAGCGCGACGGAGGCGGCGAACCGCTTCAGGTCCCAGGTGAAGGGGCCGACGTAGGCCTCGTCGAAGTCGTTGACGTTGAAAATCAGCCGGCCGTTGGAGTCCATGTACGTGCCGAAGTTCTCCGCGTGGAGATCGCCGTGGATCCACACCCGGCCCGTCCGCTCGTCCAGGTACGGGCCGCCGTGGCGGTCGCGCTCCAGGTCCGCGTAGAAGAGGCACGCCGTGCCCCGGTAGAAGGCGAAGGCGGAGGCCGCCATCTTCCGGAATTTGACCTGGAAGGCAGCGGGGTCGGCGGCGAGCAGCTCACCGAACGCGGTGTCGAAGACGTCGAGTATCTGCTCGGCGCGCTGCTCGTCGGTCGTCTCGGGAACCGCCATGGCGGATGCCTCCTGGTGACGCGGGGGTGGATCGGTTTTCGGACAGTCGTCCTTGGCCCTGCAACGGATGAAGGTACCCGTCGGTGCCCGTGATCTGTCACCCGGCCGACGTAGGATTCAGAGCTGCCGCCCCTCTCTCCCCGCCGGAGGACTCCCACCGTGACCAAGCCGCCGTTCACGCACCTGCACGTCCACACCCAGTACTCGCTGCTGGACGGTGCCGCGCGGCTGAAGGACATGTTCAACGCGTGCAACGAGATGGGCATGACGCACATCGCCATGTCCGACCACGGCAACCTCCACGGGGCCTATGACTTCTTCCACACCGCGAAGAAGGCCGGCATCACGCCGATCATCGGCATCGAGGCGTACGTCGCCCCCGAGTCCCGGCGCAACAAGCGCCGCATCCAGTGGGGCCAGCCGCACCAGAAGCGCGACGACGTCTCCGGCTCCGGTGGTTACACCCACAAGACGATCTGGGCGGCGAACTCCACCGGCCTGCACAACCTCTTCCGGCTGTCCTCCGACGCGTACGCCGAGGGCTGGCTCACCAAGTGGCCGCGCATGGACAAGGAGACCATCTCCAAGTGGTCGGAGGGCTTGATCGCCTCCACCGGCTGCCCCTCCGGCGAACTCCAGACCCGGCTGCGTCTCGGCCAGTTCGACGAGGCCCTGAAGGCCGCCTCCGAGTACCAGGACATCTTCGGCAAGGACCGGTACTTCCTGGAGCTGATGGACCACGGCATCGAGATCGAGCGCCGGGTCCGCGACGGGCTGCTGGAGATCGGCAAGAAGCTCGGCATCCCGCCGCTGGTCACGAACGACTCGCACTACACCTACGCGAGCGAGGCCGGCGCCCACGACGCCCTGCTGTGCATCCAGACCGGCAAGAACCTCTCGGACCCGGACCGCTTCCGCTTCGACGGCACCGGCTACTACCTGAAGTCCACGGACGAGATGTACGCCATCGACTCCTCGGACGCCTGGCAGGAGGGCTGCGCCAACACGCGGCTGGTCGCCGACCAGATCGACACCGAGGGCATGTTCAAGTTCCGGAACCTGATGCCGAAGTTCGACATCCCGGACGGCTACACCGAGGTCACCTGGTTCCGCGAGGAGACCATGCGCGGCATGCACCGCCGCTACCCCGGGGGCATCCCGGACGACCGGATGAAGCAGGCCGAGTACGAGATGGACACGATCATCTCGATGGGCTTCCCCGGCTACTTCCTCGTCGTCGCCGACTTCATCATGTGGGCCAAGAACCAGGGCATCGCGGTGGGCCCCGGCCGAGGCTCCGCGGCCGGCTCGATCGTCGCGTACGCCATGGGCATCACCGACCTCGACCCGCTCACCCACGGTCTGATCTTCGAGCGCTTCCTGAACCCCGAGCGCGTCTCCATGCCCGACGTCGACATCGACTTCGACGAGCGCCGGCGCGTCGAGGTGATCCGGTACGTGACCGAGAAGTACGGCGCCGACAAGGTCGCCATGATCGGCACGTACGGCACGATCAAGGCCAAGAACGCGATCAAGGACTCCGCGCGCGTCCTGGGCTACCCGTACGCCATGGGCGACCGGCTCACCAAGGCCATGCCCGCCGACGTCCTCGGCAAGGGCATCCCGCTCTCCGGCATCCTCGACCCCACGCACCCCCGCTACGGCGAGGCCGGCGAGATCCGCGGGATGTACGAGAACGAGCCGGACGTGAAGAAGGTCATCGACACCGCCCGCGGTGTGGAGGGCCTGGTCCGCCAGATGGGCGTGCACGCCGCCGGCGTGATCATGTCCAGCGAGACGATCACCGACCACGTACCCGTCTGGGTGCGGCACACCGACGGCGTCACCATCACCCAGTGGGACTACCCGAGCTGCGAGTCGCTCGGCCTGCTGAAGATGGACTTCCTGGGCCTGCGCAACCTCACGATCATGGACGACGCCGTCAAGATGGTGAAGGCCAACAAGGGGATCGACATCGATCTCCTGGCCCTGCCGCTCGACGACCCCAAGACCTTCGAGCTGCTCGGCCGCGGTGACACCCTCGGCGTCTTCCAGTTCGACGGCGGCCCCATGCGCTCGCTGCTGCGCCTGATGAAGCCCGACAACTTCGAGGACATCTCCGCCGTCTCGGCCCTGTACCGGCCGGGCCCGATGGGCATGAACTCGCACACGAACTACGCCCTGCGCAAGAACAAGCAGCAGGAGATCACCCCGATCCACCCGGAGCTGGAGGGGCCCCTCGAAGAGGTGCTCGCGGTCACCTACGGCCTGATCGTCTACCAGGAGCAGGTGCAGAAGGCCGCCCAGATCATCGCCGGGTACTCGCTCGGCGAGGCCGACATCCTGCGCCGCGTGATGGGCAAGAAGAAGCCCGAGGAACTGGCGAAGAACTTCGTCATCTTCCAGGAGGGCGCGAAGAAGAACGGCTACAGCGACAAGGCCATCCAGGCCCTGTGGGACGTCCTGGTCCCCTTCGCCGGCTACGCGTTCAACAAGGCCCACTCGGCCGCGTACGGCCTGGTCTCCTACTGGACCGCCTACCTCAAGGCGAACTTCCCGGCCGAGTACATGGCCGGCCTGCTCACCTCGGTCAAGGACGACAAGGACAAGTCCGCGATCTACCTGAACGAGTGCCGGCGCATGGGCATCAAGGTGCTCCCGCCGAACGTGAACGAGTCCGAGCCGAACTTCGCCGCCCAGGGCGACGACGTGATCCTCTTCGGCCTCACCGCGGTGCGCAACGTCGGCCAGAACGTCGTCGAGTCGATCATCAAGACCAGGAAGGCCAAGGGGAAGTTCTCCTCCTTCCCCGACTTCCTGGACAAGGTCGAGGCCGTCGTCTGCAACAAGCGGACCGTCGAGTCGCTGATCAAGGCCGGGGCCTTCGACGAGATGGGCCACACCCGCAAGGGCCTGGTCGCCCACCACGAGTCCATGATCGACAACGTGGTCGCCGTGAAGCGCAAGGAGGCCGAGGGCCAGTTCGACCTCTTCGGCGGAATGGGCGACGAGGGCGCGAGCGACGAGCCGGGCTTCGGGCTCGACGTCGAGTTCTCCGACGTCGAGTGGGAGAAGTCCTACCTGCTCGCCCAGGAGCGCGAGATGCTCGGCCTCTACGTCTCCGACCACCCGCTCTTCGGCCTGGAGCACGTGCTGTCCGACAAGACGGACGCCGGCATCTCCCAGCTGACCGGCGGCGAGCACTCCGACGGCGCCGTCGTCACCATCGGCGGCATCATCTCGGGCCTCCAGCGCAAGATGACCAAGCAGGGCAACGCCTGGGCCATCGCCACCGTCGAGGACCTGGCCGGCTCCATCGAGTGCATGTTCTTCCCCGCGACCTACCAGCTCGTCTCCACCCAGCTGGTCGAGGACACCGTCGTCTTCGTCAAGGGCCGCCTCGACAAGCGCGAAGACGTACCCCGCCTGGTCGCCATGGAGATGATGGTCCCCGACCTCTCGTCGGCCGGCACCAACGCCCCGGTGGTCCTGACCATCCCCACCGTCAAGGTCACGCCGCCGATGGTGACCCGTCTGGGGGAGATCCTGCGCCACCACAAGGGCAACACCGAGGTACGGATCAAGCTCCAGGGGCCGCGGACCACGACCGTGCTCCGCCTCGACAAGCATCGCGTCCAGCCCGACCCGGCCCTCTTCGGCGACCTCAAGGTGCTGCTCGGCCCGTCCTGCCTGGCCGGGTAGTGGGCAACCGGCACGCGAAGGGCCTGCCCGGCATCGCCGGGCAGGCCCTTTCCCGCCACTGGACGCGGGGCGTCAGTTGTGGCCGAACTTCTTCGTCTTGCTCTTGTGGGCCAGATCCATCGGACTCGGCGCCTGCGAGGTCGACTCGGGCGAGGACTGCGCCGAGCTCCTCGACGGGTCCTGCGCGGACGAGCGCGCCTGCTGCTTCGGCTGCTTCTGCTGCTTGTTCTTGGCCATGGTGGAGCCTCCGTGAGGGTCTAGGGGCCAGGACCGCCTTCACACTCACACAGCGCAAGAAACCGCGCATTTTGGATCATTACCGCGCGTAGTCGGAGCCCATCTCCTTCCCCCTCGTGAGATCCGCCACGCCGATGATCGAGTTCCGGCCGTCAACACCCTTGCGGTCGGGCAGACTCGGGGAAAACCTATCGAGGACCCCCAGGGAAGAGGGTGGTACGCGTGGACCGCTGCGTCGTCCTGGTGGACGCCGGCTATCTGCTGGGCGCCGCCGCGAGCCTTCTCGCAGGGGAGCCCTCCCGTTCCCGGATCACCGTCGACCATGCCGCCCTCATCCAGGGCCTGCGCGAGCGCGCCGAAGCGGATACCGAGCAGCCCCTGCTGCGCATCTACTGGTTCGACGGCGCACCCGACCGGGTGCCGCAGCCCGAGCACCGCCGACTGCGCGTCATGCCCCGCGTCACCGTCCGGCTCGGCGCCCTGACCCGCAGCGACGGCCGCTGGGCGCAGAAGGGCGTCGACGCCGCCATGCACGCGGAACTCACCGAGCTGGCCCGCAACCGCGCCTGCTCCGACGTGGTCCTGGTGACCGGCGACGGCGATCTGCTGCCCGGCCTGATGTCCGCCAAGGAACACGGGGTCGCCGTCCACCTGTGGGCCGTACAGGCCGCCGACGGGGACTACAACCAGTCCGAGGACCTCGTCGCGGAAGCCGACGAACGCCGCGTCCTCGACCGGGCCTGGATCACCCGGGCCGTCCGCGCCAAGGACCTCACCGGGCTGTGCTCCCCGCCGCCCGCCCCGCGCCCCGACATCGCCGCCATCCTCTCCGCCCCGCTGCCCGAGGCCGCGCTCGCCGAGGCCGCCCGCAACGGCTCCGCCGACGGCCGGGAGGACGCCGCCGACGGAGCCCCCGTACCCGCTCCCGCCACCCCCGGGGGCCGGGCCGTGCCCACGCCCAAGGACCTCGCCGGGTCGCTGCGCGCGCCCGGACAGAACACGCCCGCGCAGAACGGGAGCCAGCCGCCCGCCGGCAGCGCCCTGCGCTGGTCCTCCGACAAGGGCTGGATCGACCGCGCCGGACCGCTCGGCGAACCCGCCGAGACCGCCTCGCTGCCCACCCTCGCCCAGCTCACCAGCGCCGAGCAGCGCTGGGCCGACCGGGAGGAGGACATCACCACCGTCGGCGGCGACCCGTTCGAGGTGGGACAGGTGTTCGCCCGGCGCTGGATGGAGCGGCTCCCCGAGACCGTCCACCTGCAGAAGCTGGCCACGATGTACCCGCGCATCCCGCACCGGATCGACGGGGAGCTGCTGCGCTACGCCGCCCGGTTCGGGCTGCTCGCGCACAAGGACGACCAGATCGACGAGCACGACAGGTACGCCATCCGGGCCGGGTTCTGGCGGGAGATCGACGTCCGGGCGGCCGCCGAACACGTGGCCGCCGTACCGGCCGCGGCCCCGGGATCCCCGCCCCTGGGCGCGACGGCCCCGCCCACCCCGGCGGCGGACTAGGGGTGGAAGCCGCGTAGGCTGCTCCCTCGTGAGTACGGGCACAGCACAGGCAGGACCCCGCGGGACGCCGGACACGGCAGCCACCGCGGCAGCGGCCTCCGACGTGGTCTGCGCCGTGCGTGACCTGGTCAAGACGTATCCCGCCGTACGGGGCCGGCGCGGGGCCCCCGCCCTGCCCGAGACCCGTGCCAGCGACGGCGTGTCCCTGGACGTACGGCGCGGCGAGGTCTTCGGCCTGCTCGGCCCCAACGGCGCCGGCAAGTCCACCCTGGTCCGCCAGCTCACCGGGCTGATGCGCCCCGACGCGGGCACCGTGACCCTGCTCGGCCACGACCTCGTACGCCACCCGGGGCGGGCGGCGCGGCTGCTCGCCTACCTGGGGCAGGAGTCCACCGCGCTGGACGAGCTCACCGTGTCGCTGGCCGCCGAGACCACCGGCCGGCTGCGCGGGCTCGACGCGCGGGCGGCGCGGGCCGCGCGGGACGACGTACTGGAGGAGCTCGGACTGACGGCCATCGCCGGGCGGCCCCTGAAGAAGCTTTCCGGCGGGCAGCGGCGCCTGGCCTGCTTCGCCGCCGCCCTGGTGGGGGAGCGGCCGGTACTCGTCCTCGACGAACCGACCACCGGCATGGACCCCGTGGCCCGCCGCGCGGTGTGGTCCGCCGTGGACCGGCGGCGCGAGCGGCACGGCGCCACCGTCCTGCTCGTCACCCACAACGTCATCGAGGCCGAGACGGTCCTCGACCGAGTCGCGGTCATCGACCAGGGCAAGGTCATCGCATGCGACACCCCGGCCGGACTGAAGGCGCGGGTCTCGGGCGCGGTCCGGCTGGAGCTGGTGTGGCGGTCCGCCCCGCCGCTGGAAGTGGCGGAGGTCGCGGCGCTCGCCCCGCTGGCCGCCGAGGCCGGCCGCCACTGGGTGCTGCGGCTGCCGGCCGAGGAGGCGCGGGCCGCGGTGGCCGCCGTCACCGGGGGGCCGGCCTTCGCCGCCCTCGACGATTTCACGCTGACGACGCCGAGCCTGGAGGACGTCTACCTGGCACTGGGCGGGCGGATGAAGGGTCTGGTCAAGTCGTGACTACCGCTGCCGTGGGCACCGCGGGCGCCGTGGATGCCGTGGACGCCGCGTGCGCTCCCGCCGCGCTGGCTCCGAAGGCGCGGTTCTTCCCCGCGCTCGCCGCCGTGTACCGGGCGCAGCTGTCCCGGGCCCGGGTGGCGCGGATCCCGCTGCTGTTCGTGGCCACCTTCCAGTCCGTCGGGATCATGATCCTGATGCGGGGCGTGGTGGACGGGGGCTCGGAGGCCCGGGCCGTCGTGGCCGGCTCCTCCGTCCTCGTCGTGGCCTTCGTCGCGCTGAACCTGCTCGCGCAGTACTTCGGGCAGCTGCGGGCGGGCGGCGGCCTCGACCACTACGCCACACTGCCGGTGCCGCCCGCGTCGGTGGTGCTGGGCGCGGCCGGCGCGTACGCCTCCTTCACGCTGCCCGGGACCCTCGTCACCGCCGTCTTCGGGTGCGTGCTCTTCGGGCTGCCGATGGGCGGGCTGTGGATCCTGGCCGCGGTGGTGCCGCTGGCCGGGGCGGCGCTGGCCGGGCTCGGCGCGGCGCTGGGGCTGCTGGCGCCGCGGCAGGAGCTGGCCACGCTGGCCGGGCAGCTCGGCATGTCGGCGGCGCTGCTGCTGGGGGTGCTGCCGCCCGAGCGGATGCCGGACGTGATCGTGTGGGCGCGGGACCTGCTGCCCTCCACGTACGGGGTGGAGGCGTTCGCGCGGACCTTCGCACCGGATCCGGACTGGGCCGCGGTCGCCTTCGACCTCGGCGTGTGCGGGGCGGTCGGAGTCCTGTCGCTGGCCGTCGCGACCTGGGCGTACCGGCGGGCGGCGGTCCGCTGACGCCGGCGGCGAACGCACCTGGCACGATGTGGGGGTGACCGAAGCCGTGACCCCGCCGTCTCCTTTCCACCCGCCGTCGCTCCCGCCCCAGAAGCCAGGGGCCGACGACGCGGCCATCACCCCGCGGGACATCCGGGACGGGGCCGCCGTCGCCCTCGTGGTCGCGGTGGCCGGAGTGCTCCTCGCCCTGCTGTGGGTGTGGCTGGCGCCGCGGGTGCAGTACGTCTCCAACGGTGAGGCTGTGTTCCTGCGCAACAGCGAGAGCGAGGCGCGGATCGGGGCCGACGGCACCTTCTTCCTGCTGTCGGCGGGGCTGGGCGCGCTGAGTGCCGTCGGCGCCTTCCTGTGGCGCCGGCGCGGGGGTGTGCCGCTGGTGATCGGGCTCGGGGTCGGGTCGCTCTTCGCCGCGCTGGTGGGGTGGCGGCTCGGGCTGTGGCTGGGGCCGTCGTCGGACCTGCCGTCCGTCGCGGCGAAGGCGGGGAAGGGCGTTCCGTTCGACGCGCCGCTGCAGATGCTGGCGCACGGGGTGCTGCTGGTCTGGCCGATGACGGCCGTCCTGGTCCACCTGGGCCTTATGGCCATCTGGTCCCCGCGTGACCCGGATCCCGGCCCCGCCTGGGCCGTCTACCCCCCGCCCCACGTCCACGCCGACCCGCCGGCCCCGCAGCCTCCGCGCCCCTGACCCGCCGTCTCCCAGGACTCCGCCCCGAACCCCGCGCCTCAAACGCCGGCGGGGCTGGAGGTCGGGGCTCCGCCCCGGACCCCGCGCCTCAAGCGCCGGCGAGGCTGAAAGATCGGGGCTCCGCCCCGCGCGCCCCGCGTCTCAAGCGTCGGCGGGGCTGAAGGTCGGGCTCCGCGCCTCAAGCGCTCGGCGGGGCTGGATCTGCCGGGCGGCAGCCCGGAAGCGCGCGGAGCGCCCTCGCGCGTCCGCCAGGCGGACGGCATCAGCCACATCCAGCCCCGTCGGCGTTCGAGGCGCGGGGGTTCGGGGGCGCAGCCCCTGACGTTGGCTCCGCAGACGGCTACGGGCGGGCGATCGGTGCCAGCGTGGCGCCCGTCAACGCGGTCAGGGTCGACGGGGAGAGCTCGACCTCCAGGCCGCGGCGGCCCGCCGAGCAGCACACGGTCGGGTGGCCGGAGGCAGAGGCGTCGATCACCGTGCGCAGACGTTTGCGCTGGCCGAGCGGGGAGATGCCGCCCAGGACGTACCCCGTCGTACGCTCCGCCAGCGCGGGATCGGCCATCACCGCCCGCTTCCCGCCCACCGCCGAGGCGAGGGCCTTCAGGTCCAGCGAGCCCGAGACCGGCACCACCGCCACCGTCAGGACCCCGTCCACCTCCGCGACCAGGGTCTTGAACACCCGGTCGGACGGGATGCCGAGCGCTTCCGAGGCCTCCTCGCCGTACGAGGGATGCGCCGGGTCGTGTGCGTACGCGTGCGTGGTGAACTCGGCGCCCGCCGCCGTGAGGGCCACGATCGCCGGGGTCCCTGCGGGTGCCTTCTTCTTCGCCATCAGTTCGGGCTCGTCGGAGTACGCGTCAGGTCCACCGCCGGCAGTGAGGGGAGGTGACGGATCACCGCCGTCTCCGTGCGGAGCAGCTTCAGTTCCTCCGCGAGGCGGGTCGCCGTGTCCGGGGCCTGGAGCAGCCGCTGCTTCGCCGGGATGTCCAGCACCGCCGCCGCTGCCACCAGGTACGAGACCACCGACGGCTCGTCGGGGAGTTCCGCGCCGGTCAGGGACCGCTCGCGGGCCCCGGCCAGCCGCTTCTGGTAGTTGCGGAAGGCCCGCAGCACCCCCTCGGCCAGCGCCCCCGCGCCCTCGCCCGAGTCCTCCGGGAGCTCCTCCAGCTCCGCCGTGAGGAAGGGGCCCGAGGCGTCGACCGAGATCAGCCGGACCCGCGACGTGCCCGTCGCGAGGACCTCGAAGCTGCCGTCCTCCCGCTCCCGGATCGTCGCGGCGTCCGCGATGCAGCCCACCCGGTGGAAGGCCTGGACCGGATCCGGGCCGAAGCCCGCGGCGGGGCCGCGTTCGGGCAGGGCCGTCTGGTCGGGCAGGCCGGGCGCGGTCGGGGCGACCTCGCGGCCGTCGCGGATGGCGACGACCGCGAAACGGCGCGGCTCGTCCTCGCCCGTCTTCAACAGCTCGCGCATCATGGCGCGATAACGCTCCTCGAAGATGTTCAGCGGGAGGACGAGTCCCGGGAACAGCACCGAGTTGAGGGGGAAGAGGGGCAGGCGAACGGTGGTCACGAGGCACAGGGTAATGGCCGGGGGCCGACCCGCCCTATCCCCGTCACCCCCGCCGCAGCAGCCGCGACGCGCCCGCCGCCACCGTCGTGGCGAGGATCCACCCCAGCATCACCAGCGCCGCCGCTCCCCACTGCCAGCCGCCGTCCACCTTCCACTGTCCCTGCTGGCCGAGGTCGATCACGGGCAGCAGGAGGTCCAGGGCGTACAGGGCGGCATCCCACGTCGGGTGCTCGTCCTCCTTGATGGGGGGCGGCCGGTGCTGGGAGAACAGCAGTGCGCCCGCCGCCCACAGGACGGCCATCCACAGCGCGGCACGGCCCGGCCGGTACCCGTAGACCACCGTCCAGTCCTGGACGTAGCCCCAGGCCTTCGCCGCCGGCGGCAGCGTCGCCCGCCGCCGCCGCTGCTTGGCCAGCAGCACCTCGCGGGCGTCCGCGTCCTCACCGCTGGCCCGAAGTACGGCGGCCAGCCGCTCGTACGGCTCCGGCGAGTACTCGGGCGTGGCCGCTTCCACCCACGCCAGCCGGCGCGAGAGCGGGAAGTGGCCCCGGGGCGCGAGGTTCTCGTAGACGAAGCCCTCGATCGACACCCCTCCGGGCCCCGGCCAACTGGTGGAGGCGTCCACGAGCTTGACCACCTTGGCCCCGGACACCACGACCCGCCCGCGCTCCGGCCGCTCGCCGACGAAGCGGAACTCGGGGGTCTGGATCCGGCGCAGGGAGATCTCCTGCTCGTCGGTGAGCACGAAGCGCGCCCCGTAGAAGTCGACGGCGTCACCGAAGCGGCCGTCGTCCATCCGCAGCCCGCCCCGGCACTCGAAGCGCTGCGAGGGCTGACCGCGCGCCGGCGTCAGCCCCAGTCCGTACGGGGGAGTGGAGGAGTTCGATCCCGGGACGTAGTCCAGGGAGATCGACGTCAGGTACAAGGTCCGCTCGACGGTCAGCTGCGGCGCGTTCAGCGCGTACCGCCCGTTCGGGTTGCGCAGACGGGCCCCGCGCATGTTCATCGACACGCCGACCTTCGCGCCGCGCAGGCTCACCTCCCCGTACGTCTCCAGCAGCTCGCCCTGGAAGTCCTGCGCCACCGACATCCCGTCGGCGGCGATCGCCCGGCCCTTGCTGTCCTTCTGCACCACCGCCTGGCTGATCAGCAGGTCGGTGCCGATCTGCGCGTCGGTCAGCCGGATGCCCCGGGCCACCCGGCACCGCGGCAGGTGCAGATCGCCCTCGGTGTGCAGCCGGGCCGCCTCCAGCCGGGGGATCGCGCAGTTCACCAGGCGCAGGGTGCCGATGCGGGTCTCGGACAGCTGGATCTCGCTGTCGAAGCGGCAGGACTGCAGCTCCACGTACGGGCCCACCGTGCCCCCGGACAGGTCGAGCCGCCCGGTGATCCGTACGCCGCGCAGCTTGAGCGAGGCCACCCGGCCCGGTACCGGTGGCGGCCCGTGGAGCAGCAGCAGGGCCACCACCTGGGCGCGGACGCTGCGCTCGGGGCCCCAGACGTGCCGGCCGTGCGGATCGTCCCGGTCGCCGGCGCGCACGCTCAGGTCGCAGACGACGCCCGTGCGGTACGCGCTCCACATGCGGCGCTCGGAGGCGGAGAGATCGGCCGGCTCCTCGCCCGCGCGTGCCTCGGTGCCCGTGTGTGCCTCGGTCATGGCGGCCCCCCTCCGCTCCAGGTACGTGTACGGGAACGCTAACGGGCGCCTGTGACGTCCGGGGCGTGTATCAGCCAGTGATACGGGCGAACGGTGGCACGAGGCGGTCTGAGAGAATTGGGGGGTGATCTCTCGTATCGACCTGCGCGGTGACGCCCTCCCCGAGGGCGGCGCCCTGCGCGACCTGCTGCCCCGTGCCGAGTTCGACGTGGAAGCCGCCCTGGACAAGGTGCGGCCCATCTGCGAGGACGTCCATCATCGTGGCACGGCGGCGCTGATCGAGTACGCGCAGAAGTTCGACGGGGTGACGCTGGAGCAGGTCAGGGTGCCCGCCGAGGCGCTCAAGACCGCCCTCGACGAGCTCGACCCCACCGTCCGCGCCGCCCTGGAGGAGTCGATCCGGCGCGCCCGGATCGTGCACCGGAACCAGCGCCGCACCGAGCACACCACCCAGGTGGTCCCCGGCGGCACCGTGACCGAGAAGTGGGTTCCGGTGGAGCGCGTGGGGCTGTACGCCCCGGGCGGCCGCTCGGTGTACCCCTCCTCCGTCGTGATGAACGTCGTACCGGCGCAGGAGGCGGGCGTCGAGTCCATCGCGCTCGCGTCCCCGCCGCAGAAGGAGTTCGGGGGCCTGCCGCACCCGACGATCCTCGCCGCGTGCGCGCTGCTCGGCGTGGACGAGGTGTACGCGGCGGGTGGCGCCGTGGCCGTCGCGATGTTCGCGTACGGCACGG
The DNA here is from genome assembly GCF_040652395.1 of Streptomyces sp. NPDC048269. NCBI lineage: Bacteria > Bacillati > Actinomycetota > Actinomycetes > Kitasatosporales > Streptomycetaceae > Streptomyces > Streptomyces sp. NPDC048269. Next base: position 276,946 of record NZ_JBEZLW010000002.1, on the reverse strand, counting down.
AGGACTGCCTGCCCGTGAACATGGTGACCGGCCCCGGCAACATCTGGGTCGCCGCCGCCAAGCGCTACTTCACCGGGAAGATCGGCATCGACACCGAGGCCGGCCCGACCGAGATCGCGGTCCTCGCCGACTCCACCGCCGACCCGGTGCACGTGGCCGCCGACCTGATCAGCCAGGCCGAGCACGACCCGCTGGCCGCCGCCGTCCTCGTCACGGACTCCGCCGAGCTCGCGGAGGCAGTCGAGCGCGAGCTGGAGCCGCAGGTCGCGGCCTCCAAGCACATCCACGACCGGATCAAGCCGGCCCTCGCGGGCAAGCAGTCCGCGATCGTGCTGGTCGACAGCCTGGAGGACGGCCTCAAGGTCGTCGACGCGTACGGCGCCGAGCACCTGGAGATCCAGACCGCCGACGCCGCGGCCTGGGCCGCCCGGGTGCGCAACGCCGGCGCGATCTTCGTCGGCCCGTGGGCCCCGGTCTCCCTCGGCGACTACTGCGCCGGGTCGAACCACGTGCTGCCCACCGGCGGCTGCGCCTGCCACTCCTCCGGCCTGTCCGTGCAGTCCTTCCTGCGCGGCATCCACATCGTCGACTACACGCGCGACGCCCTCGCCGAGGTCACCCACCACGTGGTCACGCTGGCCGAGGCCGAGGACCTGCCCGCGCACGGCGCCGCCCTCAAGGCGCGCTTCGGATGGAAGGTTCCGAACCAGTGACCGGGATCGACGACCTCCCCATCCGCGATGAGCTGCGCGGCAAGACCCCGTACGGCGCCCCGCAGCTCGACGTGCCCGTCCAGCTGAACACCAACGAGAACCCGTACGAGCTCCCCGAGCCGCTCGTACGGCGCATCGCCGAGCGCGTCGCCGACGCCGCCCGCACCCTCAACCGCTACCCCGACCGGGACGCCGTCGAGCTGCGCACCGAGCTGGCCGCCTACCTCACCCGTACGGCCGAGCACCCGGTCACGCGGGAGAACGTATGGGCCGCCAACGGCTCCAACGAGGTCATCCAGCAGCTGCTGCAGACCTTCGGCGGGCCCGGCCGCACCGCGATGGGCTTCGAGCCCTCGTACTCGATGCACGCGCTGATCTCCCGCGGCACCGGCACCGGCTGGATCTCCGGCCCCCGCAGGGACGACTTCACCATCGACGTGGAGGCGGCGGAGCAGGCGATCGCCGAGAACGCCCCCGACGTCGTCTTCATCACCTCGCCCAACAACCCCACGGGTACCGCGGTCGACGCCGAGACGGTCCTCGCCCTGTACGAGGCCGCCCAGGCGGCCAAGCCGTCCCTGGTCATCGTGGACGAGGCGTACGTGGAGTTCAGCCACCGCGACTCGCTGCTGCCCCTCATCGAGGGCCGGCCGAACATGGTGGTCTCCCGGACCATGTCCAAGGCCTTCGGCGCCGCCGGACTGCGCCTGGGCTACCTGGCAGCGCACCCCGCCGTCGTCGACGCCGTCCAGCTGGTGCGCCTGCCGTACCACCTGTCGGCCGTCACCCAGGCGACCGCGCTGGCCGCCCTGGAGCACACCGACACCCTGCTCGGCTACGTCGAGCAGCTCAAGGCCGAGCGGGACCGCCTGGTCGTCGAACTGCGGGCCATCGGCTACGAGGTCACCGAATCCGACGCGAACTTCATCCAGTTCGGGAAGTTCGAGGACTCCCACACCGCCTGGCAGAAGATCCTCGACCAGGGTGTCCTGGTCCGGGACAACGGCGTACCGGGCTGGCTGCGGGTCACCGCCGGCACCCCGGCCGAGAACGACGCGTTCCTGGAAGCGGTTCGCGCACTGAAGAAGGAGCAGCACGCATGAGCCGCATCGGACGGGTCGAACGGACCACGAAGGAGACCTCGGTCGTCGTCGAGATAAACCTCGACGGCACCGGCCAGGTCGACGTCTCGACGGGCGTGGGCTTCTACGACCACATGCTCGACCAGCTCGGCCGCCACGGCCTCTTCGACCTCACCGTCAAGACGGACGGCGACCTGCACATCGACACCCACCACACCATCGAGGACACCGCCCTCGCGCTCGGCGCCGCCTTCAAGCAGGCCCTCGGCGACAAGGTGGGCATCTACCGCTTCGGCAACTGCACCGTGCCGCTCGACGAGTCCCTCGCCCAGGTGACCGTCGACCTGTCCGGCCGCCCCTACCTCGTGCACACCGAGCCCGAGAACATGGCGCCGATGATCGGCACCTACGACACGACGATGACCCGGCACATCTTCGAGTCCTTCGTCGCGCAGGCCCAGATCGCCCTGCACATCCACGTCCCGTACGGGCGCAACGCCCACCACATCGTGGAGTGCCAGTTCAAGGCGCTCGCGCGCGCCCTGCGGTACGCGGCCGAGTTCGACCCGCGCGCGGCCGGCATCCTGCCCTCCACGAAGGGCGCCCTCTAGCCGTGAACGGGCTCAACACGATCCTGATCGTCCTCGGCCTGTTCCTGGCCGGGGGCGTCTACTCCTTCCAGAAGCAGCAGATGCCCAAATCGGTCGTCGTCCTGCTCGCCATCGCCTCCGCGATGTGTCTGGCCGCCGGGGTCCTGCGAATCCAAGGAATCTGGGAATGAGCACTGCCGCCACCACCCGTCCCTCCAAGAAGGTCGTCGTCTTCGACTACGGCTTCGGCAACGTCCGCTCCGCCGAGCGCGCCCTCGCGCGCGTCGGTGCCGACGTCGAGATCACGCGCGACTACGACAAGGCCATGGACGCCGACGGACTCCTCGTACCCGGCGTCGGCGCCTTCTCCGCCTGCATGCAGGGCCTCAAGGACGTCCGCGGCGACTGGATCATCGGCCGCCGGCTCTCCGGCGGCCGCCCGGTCATGGGCATCTGCGTCGGCATGCAGATCCTCTTCGAGCGCGGCATCGAGCACGGCGTCGAGACCGAGGGCCTCGACGAGTGGCCCGGCACGGTCGGCCCGCTCAAGGCCCCGATCGTCCCCCACATGGGCTGGAACACCGTCGACGCCCCCGCCGACAGCCAGGCGTTCGCCGGCCTGGACGCCGACGCCCGGTTCTACTTCGTGCACTCCTACGCGGCGCACGACTGGAACCTGGAGGTCACCAACCCGGTGATCCGCGCCCCCAAGGTCACCTGGGCCACCCACGGCGAGCGCTTCGTCGCGGCGGTGGAGAACGGCGCCCTGTGGGCGACCCAGTTCCACCCCGAGAAGTCCGGCGACGCCGGAGCCCAGCTCCTCACCAACTGGATCGAGACCCTCTGATGCAGAAGACGCTTGAGCTCCTCCCCGCGGTCGACGTCCGCGACGGACAGGCCGTCCGCCTCGTGCACGGGGTGTCCGGCAGCGAGACCTCCTACGGCTCCCCGCTGGAGGCGGCCCTCGCCTGGCAGCGCTCCGGCGCCGAGTGGCTGCACCTGGTCGACCTGGACGCCGCCTTCGGCACCGGCGACAACCGCGCCCTGGTCGCCGGGATCACCGCCGCCATGGACATCAAGGTCGAGCTGTCCGGCGGCATCCGCGACGACGCCTCGCTCGCGGCGGCCCTGGCCACCGGCTGCACCCGCGTGAACCTCGGCACCGCCGCCCTGGAGACCCCCGAGTGGGCCGCCAAGGCCATCGCCGAGCACGGCGACAAGATCGCGATCGGCCTCGACGTGCGCGGCACCACCCTCAAGGGCCGCGGCTGGACCAGCGAGGGCGGCGACCTGTACGAGACCCTCGCCCGCCTGGACTCCGAGGGCTGCGCCCGGTACGTCGTCACCGACATCGGCCGGGACGGCACGCTGACCGGCCCCAACCTGGAGCTGCTGAGGAACGTCTGCGCCGCCACCGACCGGCCCGTCGTGGCCTCCGGCGGCATCTCCTCGCTGGACGACCTGCGGGCGCTGGCCGAGCTGGTCCCGCAGGGCGTCGAGGGCGCGATCGTCGGCAAGGCCCTGTACGCCAAGGCCTTCACCCTGGAAGAAGCCCTGAAGGTGGTCTCCGCATGAGTTCCGACGAAGTACGCCGCATCTCGTCCGGCGGCGCCTACGAGGACGTCATCGGCTACTCCCGCGCCGTCCAGCTCCCGAACGGCCTCGTCCTGGTCTCCGGCTGCACCGCGGCCGACGCCAACGGCCCGTACGACCAGGCCGTCGGCGCCTTCGGCGTCGCCTTCAAGGCCCTCGCCCAGGCCGGTCTCGGCCCCGAGCACGTGGTCCGCACCCGGATGTACCTCACCCACGCCCGGGACGTGGACGAGGTGGGCCGTGCCCACAAGGAGCTGTTCGACGCGGTCCGCCCCGCCGCATCCATGATCATCGTCTCCGGCTTCGTCGACCCCAGCATGGTCGTCGAGGTCGAGGTCGAAGCGTACGGAGGTGCGGCATGAGCCTCGCCGTACGAGTGATCCCCTGCCTGGACGTGGACAACGGCCGGGTGGTCAAGGGCGTCAACTTCCAGAACCTGCGCGACGCCGGCGACCCGGTGGAGATGGCCAAGCTGTACGACGCCGAGGGCGCCGACGAGCTGACCTTCCTCGACATCACCGCGTCCTCGGGGAACCGCGAGACCACGTACGACGTGGTGCGCCGCACCGCCGAGCAGGTCTTCATCCCGCTGACCGTGGGCGGCGGCGTCCGCACCGCCGACGACGTGGACAAACTCCTGCGGGCGGGCGCGGACAAGGTGGGCGTGAACACCGCCGCCATCGCCCGTCCCGAGCTCATCCAGGAGATCGCCGAGCGCTTCGGCCGTCAGGTCCTCGTCCTGTCGGTCGACGCCCGCAGGACCGGATCGGGCTCCTTCGAGGTCACCACCCACGGCGGCCGCCGGGGCACCGGCATCGACGCCGTCGAGTGGGCGCACCGGGCGGCCGAACTGGGTGCCGGGGAAATCCTGCTGAACTCGATGGACGCCGACGGCACCAAGGACGGGTACGACACCGAGATGATCGCGGCGGTGCGGGGGCACGTCACGGTCCCGGTGATCGCCTCCGGCGGTGCCGGCAAGCTGGATCACTTCCCGCCGGCGATCGAGGCGGGCGCCGACGCGGTGCTCGCGGCCTCGGTGTTCCACTTCGGCGACCTGCGGATCTCCCAGGTCAAGGACACGCTCCGGGCGGCGGGCCACCCGGTCCGCTGATCCCTCCCGGGGGCTGCCCGTTCCCTCCGGCTGCGGCCGGTGGCCGCGCCTCAACGCCGGCGGGGCCGGATCGTCCCCGGGGCGGGGCTCCGACCCGTCGGCCCCCCCGGCGGGGGTCCGGCCCCGTGGGCCGGGTCTCCCGGGCGCGGCCACCGGGCCGCAGCCGGGGGAACGGCGGAGTCAGATGCCCAGCGCGGCCGCCGTCAGCTGGGCGACGTCTTCCTTGTCGCCGTCCAACGTCACCGCGGCGGCGTCCTGGCGGCCGAAGCAGAACAGCGTCAGCTCGCCCGGCTCGCCGGTCACCGTCACCACCGGGACGCCCTTGTGCGCCACCGCCGTGCGGCCGTCGGGCCGCCGCAGGACCAGACCCACCGGCGAGCGCCGGCCCGTCAGCCGGGCCAGCTTCTCCAGCCGGGACCACAGCGCGTCCGAGAACACCGGGTCCAGCGTCCGCGGCGACCAGTCCGGCTGCGCCCGCCGCACGTCCTCCGCGTGGACGAAGAACTCCACCGCGTTCGCCGCCTCGTCGATCTGCTTCAGGGCGTACACCGACAGCCTCGGCGGCCCGGTGCGGATCAACTGGATGAGCTCCTCGTACGGCTTGGCCATGTACTCCGCCATCGCCTTGTCCAGCCGCGCCTTCAGCACGTTCAGCAGCAGGCCCCCCGCCGCGTCCGGCCGGCGCTCGCGGACGACCACGTGCGCCGCCAGCTCCCGGCAGCTCCAGCCGTCGCACAGCGTCGGCGCCTCGGGCCCGGCTGCCTCCAACAGGTCGGCCAGCAGCAGTCGTTCGCGCTTCGCATGGGTAGACATGCGGCCAGCCTACGGCCGGATACAGCCGCGCGCCTGCCCATCAGGCGGACAGAGATCCTTTTCCGGCATTCCGGCCCGGCACAATGGGCGCATGAGTACGTCCCCCCGCCCCGGCAACCTCGATCCCGCCATCGCGGCCCGCCTGAAGCGTTCCGCCGACGGCCTGGTACCGGCCATCGCCCAGCAGTACGACACCGGTGAGGTGCTCATGCTCGGGTGGATGGACGACGAGGCCCTGCACCGCACCCTGACCACCGGCCGCTGTACCTACTGGTCCCGCAGCCGCCAGGAGTACTGGGTGAAGGGGGATACTTCCGGCCACTTCCAGCACGTGAAGTCCGTCGCCCTCGACTGTGATGCCGACACCGTGCTCGTCAAGGTCGACCAGGTCGGAGCGGCCTGCCACACCGGCGCCCGCACCTGCTTCGACGACGATGTCCTCCTCCGCGACGCCGATTAGACAGGCCCCACGCACATGGATCTCGATTCGTTCCGCAAGCTCGCGGCCGACCGCCGCGTCATCCCCGTGAGCCGCAAGCTGCTGGCCGACGGGGACACCCCCGTCGGGCTCTACCGCAAGCTGGCCGCCGAACGCCCCGGCACCTTCCTCCTGGAGTCCGCCGAGAACGGCCGCTCCTGGTCGCGGTACTCGTTCGTCGGCGTGCGCAGCGACGCCACGCTGACCGTCCGGGACGGCCAGGCGCACTGGATCGGCACCCCGCCCGTGGGCGTCCCCACCGCCGGGGACCCCCTCGAAGCGCTGCGCGCCACCGTCGAGGCCCTGCACACCCCCCGCGACCTGGCGGGCGGCATGCCCCCCTTCACCGGCGGCATGGTCGGCTACCTCGGCTACGACATCGTGCGCCGCCTGGAGCGCATCGGGGAGCACGCCGCCGACGACCTGGAGCTGCCCGAGCTGACGATGCTGCTCACCTCCGACCTGGCGGTCATGGACCACTGGGACGGCACGGTCCTGCTCATCGCCAACGCCATCAACCACAACGACCTCGACTCGGGCGTGGACGAGGCGTACCAGGACGCCGTGGCCCGCCTCGACGCCATGGAGGCCGACCTCGCGCGGCCCGCCCCGTACGTCCCGGCCCCGCTGCCCGCCTCCGAGCTGCCCGAGTTCTCCGCGCTGTGGGGCGGCGAGAAGTACCAGGCCGCCGTCGAGGACGTGAAGGAGCGGATCCGCGCGGGCGAGGCCTTCCAGGTGGTTCCCTCGCAGCGGTTCGAGACCCCCTGCAAGGCCTCCGCGCTGGACGTCTACCGGGTGCTCCGGGCCACCAACCCGTCCCCGTACATGTACCTCTTCCGCTTCGAGAACGGCTTCGACGTGGTCGGGTCCAGCCCCGAGGCGCTGGTCAAGGTCGAGGACGGCCGGGCCATGGTCCACCCCATCGCCGGCACCCGGCACCGCGGGGCCACCCCGCAGCAGGACCACGACCTCGCCGAGGAGCTGCTGGCCGACCCCAAGGAGCGCGCCGAGCACCTGATGCTCGTCGATCTGGGCCGCAACGACCTCGGCCGGGTCTGCGAGCCGGGCTCCGTCGAGGTCGTCGACTTCATGAGCATCGAGCGGTACTCGCACGTCATGCACATCGTGTCCACCGTCACCGGGCGGGTCGCCGAGGGCAGGACCGCCTTCGACGTGCTCACCGCCTGCTTCCCCGCGGGCACCCTCTCCGGGGCGCCCAAGCCGCGCGCCATGCAGATCATCGAGGAGCTGGAGCCCACCCGTCGCGGCCTGTACGGCGGCTGCGTGGGCTATCTGGACTTCGCGGGGGACTCCGACACGGCCATCGCCATCCGCACCGCGCTGCTGCGCGACGGCACGGCGTACGTGCAGGCGGGCGCCGGGGTCGTGGCCGACTCGGTGCCCGAGCTGGAGGACCAGGAGTGCCGCAACAAGGCGGCCGCCGTGCTGCGCGCGGTGGGAGCGGCGAACCGCCTCCACGGCTCCTGAGGGCGTAGGGGATAGTGGGGTACGTGAGCGCCGTACCCCCGCCCCGAACCGATACCGATGCCGAGGCCCCCGAGACCAGGGGCGGCCGCCGCAGCGTGGCCGTCGCCCTGCTGCTCGGCACGCTCGGCTCCACCGTCGTCCTGCTCGCCTCCGGCCGGGTCTGGGCCCGGGGCACCACCGCGATGGGCGGCGACTCGCTCGCGCTGACCGCGGACGGGCGGGCCGTCACCGGGCTCCCCGCGGCCCTGGCCATCGTCGGGCTCGCCGCCCTGGTCGCCGTCTTCGCCGTACGCGGCAAGGGGCGGCTGCTGGTGTCGGCGCTGCTGGCGCTCAGCGGCCTGGGCGCGGGCCTGGTGGCGGTCTTCGGCGCCGACGGCCGCCGGGCCCTGGACGCGGAGGCCGCCCGTACGACCGCGGACACCGCGGCTCAGGCGGTGGGGCTCACCCAGACGGCGTGGCCGGTCGTCACGGCCGCCGGGGCGGCCCTGATCCTGGCCGCCGGGCTGCTGGCCCTGCGCTTCGGCCGCGGTTGGCCCGCGATGGGCGGCCGCTACGAGCGGGACGGAAGCCCCCGTACGCGCAAGCCCGCGGCGGTGGATCCGGACCGCCCGGAGGATCTGTGGAAGGCTCTGGACCGGGGCGAGGACCCGACCCGCTGACGGACCCGCTGACGGACCCCCGTGAACGGCGACCCGGCCCTGTGCGGGACAATGGGCACCGAGCGTTCGACACAGACCGCGCGTTCGATAAGCACTGCGCGACAGAGCAACGAGGAGCAACTCATGGCGGGCACTAGCCACGGACACACCCCGGCCGCCTGGACCGGTGTCATCATCGCCTTCATCGGTTTCTGCATCTCCGGCGCCTTCATGGTGATCGCGAACCCGCTGGGCTTCTGGGCCGGTCTCGTCGTCGTCGTGCTCGGCGGTGTCGTCGGCATGGCGATGAAGGCCGCGGGCATGGGCGCGCCGAAGGCCGCCCACACGGACCTCGCCGAGGTCATCGCCGCCCGCAAGGTCCCCGCCAAGGTCTGAGGCGGTTCAGGTTCCGAAAGGCGCGGCCCGGTCGGGCTGCGCCTTTTGTCATCCTGCCCGGTCATGCTGCGCCCCTGGCTGCTCCGTCATGCTGCGCCCCTGGCCATGCATGCTGCGCCCCTGGCCATGATCGGCGAGAATCGGCGGGTGGACGCCTCCCGTACCCCCGATGCCGGGCCGCCGCCGGCGCCCCCGTCGCCGCCCCCGCCGTACGCGGCGCCCGCCGTACGCGTCTCCCGGGCCCGGCGGCTCGCGACTCCGGCGCTCACCCTGGCCGCGGCCGCCGCGGCCTTTGCGTATGTGGGCACCGTGGATCCCAACGAGCCGGGCCATTACCCGGTCTGCCCGCTGCTGCGGCTGACGGGAATCCTGTGCCCCGGATGCGGCGGTCTGCGCAGCGCGCACGCGTTCGCCCACGGCGATCTGATCACAGCTTTCGGGGCAAATGCCCTGGCTGTCGTCGGCTACTTCGTCTTCGCGGGGTTCATGGCCCTGTGGCTGGTTCGCGCCTGTCGTGGCGGCCCCGTTCCCCATCTCACCTTGCGGCCTCTGCACTGGTGGGCCATCGGCGTGGTGGGTCTGGCCTTCGCTGTTGTCCGAAATCTTTCTTTCGGCTCCGCACTGGCGCCCTGAGCCCTTTGCGGGGCCGGGATGAAGCCCGGATTCCGAATGTCCAGTTACTGGGACGCCGTCAACCGCGTGCGGAGTGCCACGCCTCCTGCGGATACCATTTGAATTGCTGACCTTGCAGTTGTTCGTGTCTGCAAGGCGGCCGACCGTCATCGACCCGGAAGGGGGCCGCTCGCGTGAGTGTGCTCGACGAGATCATCGAAGGGGTCCGCGAAGACCTTGCCGAACGGCAGGCCCGCGTGAGCCTCGACGAGCTCAAGGAGCGTGCCGCCAAGGCGCCCCAGGCCAAGGACGGCGTCGCTGCCCTGCGCGGCGACAGCGTCAAGGTGATCTGCGAAGTCAAGCGTTCCAGCCCGTCGAAGGGCGCGCTGGCCGCGATCGCCGATCCGGCCGGGCTCGCCGCCGACTACGAAGCGGGTGGTGCGGCGGTCATCTCCGTCCTCACCGAACAGCGCCGCTTCGGTGGCTCGCTGGCCGACCTGGAGGCCGTCCGCGCCCGCGTGGACATCCCGATCCTGCGCAAGGACTTCATCGTCACGGCGTACCAGCTCTGGGAGGCCCGCGCCTACGGCGCCGACCTCGCCCTGCTGATCGTCGCGGCCCTGGAGCAGGAGGCCCTCGTCTCCCTCATCGAGCGGGCCGAGTCCATCGGTCTCACCCCGCTCGTCGAGGTCCACGACGAGGAAGAGGTCGAGCGTGCGGTTGCGGCCGGCGCCAAGATCATCGGTGTCAACGCCCGCAACCTCAAGGACCTCAAGGTCGACCGCTCCACCTTCGAGCGCGTCGTCGGCGAGATCCCGGCCCACATCGTCAAGGTCGCCGAGTCCGGCATCCGCGGGCCGCACGACCTGATCGCCTACGCCAACGAAGGTGCCGACGCCGTCCTCGTCGGGGAGTCCCTGGTGACCGGCCGCGACCCGAAGGCGGCCGTGGCCGACCTCGTCGCCGCCGGCGCCCACCCCGCCCTGCGCCACGGGCGGAGCTGACCGCTCCCATGGCCCACGACCGCCCCTCCGTCAGCACCCGACCCGGCCGCCGCGGCCCGGTCGGCGTGCCGACGGCGCACGCGCCCCTGGCGCGCGGCTGCCGCCCTCGCGGCTGCCGCGCCCCGGCCCGGCGTGTGCACGGGCGGCGGGTCCGGTACGTGATCGGCTCCGAGCCCGGTCAGGTCAACGGCATGCGATGGCGTCCCGGAGGCGCGCTGTAACGAGGACCCCGGCCGACGGTACGAGACGTACCGTCCCGCCATAGGGTCCCGTACGGCCCACCGCCCGGGCTGACCGGCTCCGGGCGCGGGTCCTCCTTCCCGCAGGCAGCACCGGCCACCTCTCGCTGGGGTGGCGTGCGTGTCGCGGGCGGACGGCGCAATACGGTGAAAACCACTCGTCGCATTCCGTTCCCGTAGGAGCACTGGCATGTCCAGCAGCCAATTCTTCATCCCGGACCCGGAGGGTCACGTTCCGAACGCCGAGGGTTACTTCGGTGACTTCGGTGGCAAGTTCATCCCGGAGGCGCTCGTCGCCGCCGTGGACGAGGTCGCCGTCGAGTACGAGAAGGCCAAGGACGACCCCGCCTTCGCGGCCGAGCTCAACGACCTGATGGTCAACTACACCGGCCGCCCGAGCGCCCTCACCGAGGTGCCCCGGTTCGCCGAGCACGCCGGCGGGGCGCGGATCTTCCTCAAGCGCGAGGACCTCAACCACACCGGCTCGCACAAGATCAACAACGTGCTGGGCCAGGCGCTGCTCACCAAGCGCATGGGCAAGACCCGGGTCATCGCCGAGACCGGTGCCGGCCAGCACGGCGTGGCGACCGCCACCGCCTGCGCCCTCTTCGGCCTCGACTGCACCATCTACATGGGCGAGGTCGACACCCAGCGCCAGGCGCTGAACGTGGCCCGGATGCGCATGCTGGGCGCAGAGGTCATCGCGGTGAAGTCCGGCTCCCGGACCCTTAAGGACGCCATCAACGAGGCGTTCCGCGACTGGGTCGCCAATGTGGACCGGACCCACTACCTCTTCGGCACGGTCGCCGGCCCGCACCCCTTCCCGGCCATGGTCCGCGACTTCCACCGGGTCATCGGCGTCGAGGCCCGCCGCCAGATCATCGAGCGCGCGGGCCGGCTGCCCGACGCGGTCGCGGCCTGCGTGGGCGGCGGCTCCAACGCCATCGGCCTCTTCCACGCCTTCATCCCGGACGCGGACGTCCGCCTGGTCGGCTTCGAGCCCGCCGGGCACGGCGTCGAGACCGGCGAGCACGCGGCCACGCTGACCGCGGGCGAGCCGGGGATCCTGCACGGCTCCCGCTCCTACGTCCTGCAGGACGAGGAGGGCCAGATCACCGAGCCGTACTCCATCTCGGCCGGTCTGGACTACCCGGGCATCGGCCCGGAGCACTCGTACCTGAAGGACACGGGCCGTGGCGAGTACCGCGCGGTCACCGACGACGCGGCGATGCAGGCCCTGCGCCTGCTCTCCCGTACGGAGGGGATCATCCCGGCGATCGAGTCGGCGCACGCCCTCGCGGGCGCGCTCGACCTCGGCAAGGAGCTGGGCAAGGACGGCCTGCTGGTCGTCAACCTGTCCGGCCGCGGTGACAAGGACATGGACACGGCGGCCCGCTACTTCGGGCTGTACGACGCCGAGGGGGAGTCGAAGTGAGCAAGGGCAACATCCAGCTGCTGAGCGACACGCTCGCCAAGGCGAAGTCCGAGGACCGCGCCGCCCTCGTCGCCTACCTCCCGGCGGGCTTCCCGACCGTCGACGGCGCCATCGAGGCGGTCAAGGCCGTCATCGCGGGCGGTGCGGACGTGGTCGAGGTCGGCCTCCCGCACAGCGACCCGGTCCTGGACGGCGCGATCATCCAGACCGCCGACGACATCGCCCTGCGCGGCGGCGTCAAGATCGCCGACGTGATCCGCACCGTGCGCGAGGCGCACGAGGCGACCGGGGCCCCGGTCCTGGTGATGACGTACTGGAACCCCATCGACCGCTACGGCGTCGAGCGGTTCACCGCCGAGCTCGCGGCGGCGGGCGGCGCCGGGTGCATCCTGCCCGACCTGCCGGTCCAGGAGTCCGCGCTGTGGCGTGAGCACGCGGAGAAGCACGGTCTGGCGACCGTCTTCGTCGTGGCCCCCAGCAGCAAGGACGCCCGCCTGGCCACCATCACGGCGGCCGGCTCCGGCTTCGTGTACGCGGCCTCCCTCATGGGTGTCACCGGCACCCGCGAGTCGGTCGGCAACGAGGCCCAGGCCCTGGTGCGGCGCACCCGCGCCACGACCGAGCTCCCGGTCTGCGTCGGCCTGGGCGTTTCCAACGCCGTCCAGGCCAAGGAGGTCGCGGCCTTCGCCGACGGCGTGATCGTCGGCTCGGCCTTCGTCAAGCTGCTGCTGGACGCGCCGGACCTGCCGGCCGGGCTGGCCGCCGTCCGGTCGCTGGCGGGCGAGCTCGCGGAAGGCGTACGCAGGAGCTGACGTGCGTGTTCGATCAGAAAGCGCGCACGCCTGAGCGGGTTCTGTAGCCCGATCGGGTGGAAGTGAGGGCGGGGAGGCACGCGAGTGCCTCCCCGCTTCGTTTGGCGGAACGTGAGCGAGAAGAACGACGGTGCGAACCGCGATGCGACGAAACGATCGGCCCGGGAGCGACTCCTCGTGGAGCGCGAGCGGCAGAAGGCCCGGGACAAGCGCCGGCGAACCCTCGTCGTGACGGCGGCGGTGGTCGGCGTGCTCGGCCTGGCCGCCGTCGTCGGCCTGATCGCAGCCAACACCGGCAAGGACGGCGACGCCGGCAAGGCGGGGCCGGTGGTCGCCCCCTCCGGCGCCACCGGCAAGGACGCGCTGGCCATCCGCACGGGCAAGGACGAGGCCAAGTCCACCCTGACCGTGTGGGAGGACTTCCGCTGCCCCGCCTGCAAGTCCTTCGAGGACAACTACCGGGCCACCATCCACGAGCTGGAGGCCAAGGGGCTCCTCAAGGTCGATTACCACCTGGTGACGCTCATCGACGGCAACATGGGCGGCAGCGGATCGCTGAAGGGCGCCAACGCGGCGGCCTGCGCGCAGGACGCCGGCAAGTTCCCGGCGTACCACGACGTCCTCTTCCAGAACCAGCCGCAGGAGGTCGACGACGCCTACGGCAAGAACGCCAAGCTGCTGGAACTGGCCGGCAAGGTGGACGGGCTGGACACCCCCGAGTTCCGCAAGTGCGTCGAGGACGGCACGCACAACTCGTGGGTGGGTAAATCGCACGAGGCCTTCGCCGCCGGGAAGTTCCGCGGCACGCCGAGCGTGCTGCTGGACGGCAAGGACATCTTCGCCGACCAGGCCCATCCGGTGACCCCGCAGAAGCTGAAGGAGCAGGTGGAGGCCGCGGCCCAGGGAGCCTCCGGCGCCGACGCGCGGAAGGGGGCGGGGAAGGCCTCGCCGTCGGCCGGCACGGCCTCCGGGGCCACGCCCGGAGCGACTCCCGGGGCGACGCCCCATGCGAAGGCCTCGTCGGCCGCGTCCTCGGTGGGCGGGTCGAGGACCCCCGCGAAGGGCGGCCCGGACAGCTCCCCGGAGGGCTGAGCGACAGCTGGGGTGTGTGTGGATTTGGTTTCGGCTTGCCGGGCGGGTTGCGGTGGTGCCCGCCCGGCAGGGTAGCGTCGGGTCTGCCATGGACATTGCTTACATCCCCAGTCCGTCGACCGGCGTGATCCATCTCGGACCGATCCCGCTCCGCGGCTACGCGTTCTGCATCATCATCGGCGTCTTCGTCGCTGTCTGGCTCGGCAACAAGCGGTGGATCGCCCGCGGCGGAAAGCCGGGCACGGTCGCGGACATCGCCGTGTGGGCGGTGCCGTTCGGCCTTGTCGGCGGTCGCCTCTACCACGTGATCACCGACTACCAGCTGTACTTCGGCGAGGGCCGCAACTGGGTCGACGCCTTCAAGATCTGGGAGGGCGGCCTCGGCATCTGGGGGGCGATCGCGCTCGGCGCGGTGGGTGCCTGGATCGGCTGCCGGCTGCGCGGCATCCCGCTGCCGGCCTGGGCGGACGCCCTGGCCCCCGGTATCGCGCTGGCCCAGGCCTGCGGCCGCTGGGGCAACTGGTTCAACCAGGAGCTGTACGGCAGGGCCACCGACCTGCCGTGGGCGGTGGAGATCAGCGAGGGCCCGAACCGGGTCGCGGGTACCTACCACCCGACCTTCCTGTACGAGTCGCTGTGGTGCGTCGGCGTCGCCTTGCTGGTGATCTGGGCCGACCGCCGCTTCAGGCTCGGGCACGGGCGGGCGTTCGCCCTGTACGTGGCCGCGTACTGCGTGGGCCGCGGCTGGATCGAGTACATGCGGGTCGACGAGGCGCACCACATCCTGGGCCTGCGGCTGAACGTCTGGACCTCGATCGTCGTCTTCGTACTCGCGGTGGTCTACCTGATCCTGTCGGCGAAGCTGCGCCCGGGCCGTGAGGAGATCGTCGAACCGGACCGCGGGGCCGAGGCCGATGCCTCTGGCGGCAAGGACGGGGACGCCGCGGCTACGGCCGAGGCCGATTCCCCCGCCGGGGAGGGCGATGCCGAGGCCAAGACCTCGGACACCGCGGCTGCCCCTGCCGGTGCGGAGCCGGGGGACGCCGTGCAAGGTTCCGTTCCGGCTCCCGCCGACGCCGAGCCGTCGGTGAAGGCCGACGCGCCCGCCGGGCCGCAGGGCGCGGCCAAGGCCGACCTCCGCAAGGCGGAGCCGGCCGAGGCCGAGGCCCCGGAGGCCGGAAAGCTCTGACCGCAACGGTCGACAAGGGGGTGCCGCGCACGACGCGACACCCCCTTCGTGCTGCCGCACGACGAGGCGAGCGCAGACACACGCAGGACTCTCCCCCCCGCCCAGCCCGACGCGAGCCGCGGCCCCACCCCCGTACGGCCGCGCCGACGCCTAGGGGCGGAGCCCCGGTACCAGTGCCGCATCCGGCCGGGCTCGGGGGTGACCCGCGGGTGGCCATGCCAGCCGCGCCGGAGGTCCGGGGCGGAGCCCGGGAAGCGGCGTGGCACCTGGCCGGGGGCGGGCGGCCATGTCAGCCTCGCCGGCGTTTGAGGCGCGGGGTCCGGGGCGGAGCCCTGGGAAGCGGTGCGGCACCTGGCTGTGGGCGGGTGGTGAGCGCCGGTGGGGTCTGGGGCGGAGCCCTGGGAAGCGGTGTGGCACCTGGCTGTGGGCGGGTGGTGAGCGCCGGTGGGGTCTGGGGCGAAGCCCCGGGGAGCGGTGTGGCACCTGGCTGTGGGCGGGCGGGTGAGCGTGGTCGGAGGCCATGTCAGCCTCGCCGGCGTTTGAGGCGCGGGGTCCGGGGCGGAGCCCTGGGAAGCGGTGCCGCACCCGGCCGTGGGCGGGTGGTGAGCGCCGGCGGGGTCTGGGGCGGAGCCCCGGGAAGCGGTGCCGCACCCAGCCGCGGCGGGCGGTCACCGCGTGGCCATCCGCGCGGCGAGCGCAAGGGTGCGGTGGGCCGCCGCCACGACCGCCGGATCCACGAACCGGCCGTCGGGCAGGGCCAGCGCCCCCGGGGTGGCCCGAGCCGCGCTCAGGACCTCCTCCGCGGCCGTCACCTCGTCCGGCGCCGGAAGATAGGCCCGTTCGATCACCGGCAGCTGCCGCGGGTGGATCGCCGCCCGGCCGAAGAAGCCGAGCGACCGCCCCCGCGCGCAGGAGACGGCCAGCGCCTCCAGGTTCCGGATGTCCGGGAACACGGATTGGGCCGGCGGCGCGAGCCCCGCCGCGCGGGCCGCCACCACCACCCGGGAGCGGCACCAGTCCAGGCCCGTCTCCGCGCTGACGGCCAGGTCGGCCCGCAGGTCCGCCTCGCCGAGGGACAGCCCGCGCAGGGCGGGGTGCGCGCGGGCGATCTCGTACGCCCGCTCCACGCCCACCGCCGATTCGAGCAGGGCGTGCAGGCTCACCCCACCGGTGCGCACGGCGGCGGCGACGACCTGCTCGGGGGCGCTGATCTTGGGCAGCCGCAGTCCCGCCAGCCCGTGCAGCCCGGCGAGGGCGGTGAGGTCGGCTCCTCCCCACGGGGAGTCGATCGCGTTGACGCGGACGTGGACGGGGACCGGGGGTCGCCCGGCGAGCAGTTCGGCGGTCGCCGCGCGGGCGTACTCCTTGCGGGAGGCCGGCACCGCGTCCTCCAGGTCCACGATGACGGCGTCCGCCCCGCTGCGGATGGCTTTGCCCACCACCTCCGGGCGGTCCCCCGGCGCGTACAGCCAGGTCAGGATCACAGTGCCCCCTCGGTCCGCAGCGCGGTGATCTCGTCCTCGGTCAGGCCGAGCTCGGTCAGGACCTCGTCGGTGTCCGCGCCGTGCGGGCGGCCGGCCCAGCGGATCCCGCCGGGGGTCTCGGAGAGCCGGAAGAGGATGTTCTGCATCCGGATCGGCCCGAGTTCGGGGTCCTCGACCTCCGTGACCGTGTCCAGGGCCGCGAACTGGGGGTCGGCCATCACGTCCCGGACGTCGTAGACCGGGGCGACGGCGGCCTCGGCCTCCTCGAAGGCGGCGACGACCTCTTCGGCCTTGTGGCGGGCGATCCAGCCGCCGACCGCCCCGTCCAGGACGTGCGCGTGGCCGGCCCGCCCGGAGCCGGTCGCGAACCAGGGCTCGGCGATCAGCTCGGGCCGCCCGACCAGCCGCATCACGCGCTCCGCGACGGACTGGGCGGAGGTGGAAACCGCCAGCCAGCGGCCGTCCGCGCTGCGGTAGGTGTTGCGGGGGGCGTTGTTCGCGGACCGGTTGCCGGTGCGCGGCTGGACGTAGCCGAGCTGGTCGTACCAGAGCGGGTGCGGGCCCAGCACCGTGAGGATCGGCTCGATGATGGCCAGGTCGACGACCTGCCCGTGTCCGGTGCGGTCGCGCCCCGCGAGCGCGGTCATCACGGCGTACGCAGTGGTCAGCGCGGCGATCGAGTCCGCGAGCCCGAACGGCGGCAGGGTCGGCGGCCCGTCCGGTTCCCCGGTGATCGAGGCGAAGCCGCTCATTGCCTCGGCGAGGGTGCCGAAGCCGGGGCGGCGGGCGTACGGGCCCTGCTGGCCGAAGGCCGTGACGCGGGTCAGGACCAGGCGGGGGTTGGCGGCGGACAGCTCGGGCCAGCCCAGGCCCCACTTCTCCAGGGTGCCGGGGCGGAAGTTCTCGATGACCACGTCGGCGGTCGCGGCGAGCCGCAGCAAGGTGTCCCGGCCGCCGGGAGTGGACAGATCGAGGGTCATCGTCCGCTTGTTCCGGCCGAGCAGCTTCCACCACAGGCCGACGCCGTCCTTGGCGGGGCCGTGGCCGCGGGAGGGATCGGGGCGGCCGGGGTGCTCGACCTTGACGACCTCGGCGCCGAAGTCACCGAGCAGGGTGGCGGCCAGCGGACCGGCGAAGAGGGTGGCGAGGTCGAGGACGCGGAGCCCTTCCAGGGGCCCGGCGGTCGTCACGAGGTGGCTCCCGGCCGGGCTCCGGAGTGGCTTCCTGGCTGGCTTCCTTGCCGGGTTCCGGGCTGGGTTCCGGCGAAGGCGTCGGTCTCGGCGCGGGTCGGCATCGAGTCCTGGGCGCCGGGCCGCTGGACGGAGAGCGCGGCCGCCGCGCAGGCCCAGCGCAGTGCCCCGGCCATGGGCCGGTCCTCGCCCAGGGCCACGGCGAGGGCGCCGACGAAGGTGTCCCCGGCGGCGGTGGTGTCCACGGCCCGCACCCGGGGCGCGGGCACGGTCAACGGCTCCCGGCCGCGCGCGGCGTACAGGACTCCGGCCGCGCCGAGGGTGATCACCACCTCGGGTACGTCGCCCAGCAGGGCCTCGGCGGCCTGGCGGGGGTCGGTGAGGCCGGTGAGGGCGGCGGCCTCGTGCTCGTTGGGGACCAGGAGGTCGGTGGCGGCGAGGAGCTCGGCGGGCAACGGCTGGGCCGGGGCCGGGGTGAGGACCGTACGGACGCCGTGGGCACGGGCGGAGCGGGCGCCGGCGAGGACGGCCTGCAGGGGGAGTTCGAGCTGGAGGAGGAGGGCGTCGGCGGTGGCGATCCGGGCGTCGTCGCCCGCCTCCAGGCCGGTGACGTGGGCGTTGGCGCCGGGGATGACGATGATGCTGTTGCCGCCCTCGTCGTCCACGGTGATGTGGGCGGTGCCGCTGGCGCCCTCGACAGTGCGCAGGGCCGCGGTCTCGATGCCGTCGGCGGTGAGCGCGGAGCGCAGCCGCACGCCGAACTCGTCGGCCCCGACCGCGCCGATCATCACCACCTTTCCGCCGCAGCGGGCGGCGGCGACGGCCTGGTTGGCGCCCTTGCCGCCGGGGACGGTGCGGAAGGCGCGGCCGGTGACGGTCTCCCCGAGGCGGGGGGCCTTGGTGACGTAGGCGACGAGGTCCATGTTCGTACTGCCGAGCACGGCGATGGCCGTCATGAGCGTGCTGCCTCCTGTGCGGTGAGCTGGTGCGGGGTGAACTGGGGGGCGGTGAACTGGTAAACGGTGGGCTGGTGCGGGGTGAGCTGGTGGGTGAGGCGGGCGAGGGTGTCGAAGCCGATGCCGTCGAAGCCGGGAACGCTGGTGGCGAGGCGGTTCTTGAGGGGTGCGGTCCAGCGGTGCGGGATGTTCTCGGGCGACCCGGCCAGGATCCCGGCGAGGGCGCCGGCGGTGGCGCCGTTGGAGTCGGTGTCCCAGCCGCCGGAGACGGCGCGGCAGACGGAGCGGGTGAAATCGCCGTCGGCGTGGGTGAGGGCGGCGGCGATCAGGGCGGTGTTGGGGACGGCGTGCACCCAGTGGTAGTGGCCGTAGCGGGCGTGCAGGCGGTCGACGACGCGGTCGAAGTCGGGCTCGGCGGCGGCCGCCCCGATCCCGGAGCGGACGGCCTCGGCGAGGCGTGAGCGCGGCGGTACGACGGCCAGCCCCGCCTGGAGGGCGCTGTGGACGTCGGCCCGGCCGGTGGCGGCCTCCGCGGTGGCGGCGGCGATGAAGAGGGCGGCGTAGACGCCGTTGCCGGTGTGGGTCAACGCGGCGTCGCGGTACGCCTGGGCCGCGGCGGCGGCCGGGTCGCCGGGGTTGGTCCAGCCGTGGACGTCGGCGCGGATGAGGGCGCCGATCCACTCGCGGAAGGGGTTGTGGTGGGTGGCGGTGAGCGGGGGCTCCAGCCCTTGCAGCAGATTCCGGTAGGCGACGCGCTCGGCGGTGAAGGTCCGCCCGGCGGGCAGTTCGTCGAGCCAGAGGCGGGCGACGTCGGCGGTGGTGAAGCCCTTGCCGTGGCGCTGGAGGAGGAGCAGGCCGAGGAGGGGGTAGTTGAGGTCGTCGTCCTCGGGCATGCCGTCGATGTTCTCGGCGAGGGAGGTGGGGGCGGAGCGGCGGTTCCACGGGTACGCGGCCAGGAGCTCGGGCGGGACGCCGCGTTCGCTGAACCAGTCGTTCAGCGGCCAGTTCCCGGCCGCCCGGGCCAGGGCCCGGATCCCCTCCAGGGGCAGCTTCTCGACGGGCTTGCCGAGCAGACATCCGACGGCCCGCCCCAGCCAGGCGGCTTCCAGCCGGGCCCGCAGGCAGAGGTGAGGCCGCCCTGGTTGCGGCTCCGGGTCGGGGTCCCGGCCCGGGCCCTGCTCCCGGCCCGGGCCCTGCTCCCGGTCCGGGCCCTGCTCCCGGTCCGGGTTCCGGTCCCGCTCCGGGTTCCGGCTGCCTGGGCTCGGCTCCGGCTCGGGGGTGCGGCCGGGGTGGCGGGGCTGTGGTTCCGCGGCGCGGGCCGGGTCCTGGTCCCGGGTGCCTGGGCGGGAGCCGGTGCGCTGGGGGCGGTTGGTCGGGTCGGCCTTCCGGGAGCGGGGTTCCTGCCGGGTGGGGCCCAGGTCGTGGGGCTGTGGTTCCGCGGGGAGGGCCGGGTCGGCGGTCGCCCGCTCCGCGGTGGGGCTGCCGCCGGCGCGGGCGGATCCCGGGCCCGGGTGCTCAGGGCCGGCGGCACGGCTTGCCGGGGGTGGAGCGGCGGGCCCGGTCCGGGCAGATTCCCCCGGGCCCGGGGGCCAGGTGGCCCGGATGGCGTTCCAGGACTGTGGCTCGGCGGCGGACGTCGTGGACGGGAGGGCGGCGAGCTCGTCCAGGAGCCGGCAGGCCAGGGCGCGGAGCGCCGGTGGTGCGGGGGCGGGGGAGGCCCCGGCCCGGGCCGGGGCCGGCTGGCCACCGGCCGCCAGCCAGACCCGCAGCACGGGGCCGGCATCCCGGCCGTCCTCGGCCGCCTGGCGGAACTCGTGCCCGACGAGGTCTTCGGGCTGGGTCCATGTGAGTCGTACGGGCCTGGCCGCGGACGGGTCGCGGTCGCTCGGCGGGGCCGCCTCCGGGTTGACCGGGTTGATCGGGCCGTCCTGGCCCGCCTGGTGCTGCTTGTGCCTGGCGGGGTCTTCGGGATGGGTCCAGGTGAGCCGTAGGGGTCCGGCTGTGGACGGCCCGTGGTCGTTCGGCGGGGTCGCCTCCGGGTTGAGCGGGTCGTTCTGGGGCGCCTGGTGGCACTGGGGCCTGGCGGTGGCCGGGGCGTCGGCGGCTGCGGGGGTGGTGGCCGGTCCCGGGCCGCCGGAAACCCTCGGGGTGGTCGCCGGGAGGGGGCCGGCGGCCTCGGAGGGCGGGGCCGGGCGCGTGTCGCCGGGTTGGGCCGTGCGGTGCGGGGCCGGGCTGCTTCCGGGTGCCCGCCGACGGGGTTCGCGGCCGTCCGGGCGGACCCGGCCGTCCTGGCCCGCCTGGTGCTGCTTGTGCCTGGCGGGGTCTTCGGGATGGGTCCAGGTGAGCCGTAGGGGTCCGGCTGTGGACGGCCCGTGGTCGTTCGGCGGGGTCGCCTCCGGGTTGAGCGGGTCGTTCTGGGGCGCCTGGTGGCACTGGGGCCTGGCGGTGGCCGGGGTGGCGGCGCGGGCAGGTGGGTGGGCGGGGGTCGTGGTGTCGGAGGCGGGTGGGGGTGGGCTGCCGGGTTGGGCCGTGTGGTGGCGGGGCGGCGTGCTGCCTGGTGCCGGCCGACGGGTTCCGGCGCCGGGCGGCGGGGCCGGCGGCGGGCCGACCGGGTCCGCTCCGGACGGCTCGCGGCGCCCGGGCGCGGCGGGCGGGTGGTCGGGCCGGGGGGTCATCGGGGGCTTGTGATCTGGGTGAAGGCCGACTCGTGGGTGCGGCGGCGGGAGCGGTCCTGGGCGAAGACCTCGCGGGCAACGGCGGCCAGGGACCGGGCCGGGGCGTGGAGGTCGAGGCGGCTGGCCTCGGCGACCTGTTTGGCCCAGGCGGCCGGGATCGCGGCTTCGCCGCCCAGGGCCCCGGCGATCGCCCCCGCCATCGTGGCGATGGAGTCGCAGTCCCGGCCGTAGTTGACCGCTCCGAGCACGGCGGTCTCGTACCCCCCGTCCGCGATCAGCAGCATGCCGAGGGCGATCGGGAGTTCCTCGATGGAGTGGAGCCGGGAGGGGCGGCGGGCGCCCAGGGAGGGCTTCCGGTAGTCCGGGCCCACCGAGTCGTACGGGGCCACCGCCGCGCGGAGGGGGGACAGCGCCGACTCGAAGTCCCGGTGCCGGCGGGCCACTGCACAGACCGCCACGATGGCCTCGCGCGTGCCGTCCTTCGCGAGGGACAGCGCGGTGTCCACCACGGAGGCGGCGGTGGCGCCGGGGACGCACGCCGCCGCCACCGCCGCCGCGAACACGCCCGCCGCCTCCCGCCCGTACGAGGACTGGTGCGCGCCGGAGACGTCCACCGCCTCCGCGTACGCGCCCGCCGGGTTGCCCGCGTTGACGATGCCCACCGGCGCCATGTACATCGCCGCACCACAGTTGACGATGTTGCCGCTGCCGGCCTCGCGCGGGTCGACGTGCGCGTAGTGCAGCCGTGCCACGATCCACTTCTCGGCGAGGAAGATCCGCTGGAGCGGGAGGGCTTCCGCCTCCAGCTCGGGGATCCACCGAGGGTTGGTCATCAGGTCCGGCACCAGGTGGTCCGCGACCCCGTACGCGTCCAGGTGGTCCCGTACCGTCTCGTAGACCCGTACCAGGGCGTGCGTCATGAGGGTGTCATCGGTGACGTGGCCATCTCCCTTGTGGTACGGGGCGATCGGCCGGGCCGTGCGCCAGTCC
Source organism: Streptomyces sp. NPDC048269 (assembly GCF_040652395.1). Classification (NCBI taxonomy): domain Bacteria; kingdom Bacillati; phylum Actinomycetota; class Actinomycetes; order Kitasatosporales; family Streptomycetaceae; genus Streptomyces; species Streptomyces sp. NPDC048269. Next base: position 254,363 of record NZ_JBEZLW010000002.1, on the reverse strand, counting down.
TCGTACCACGGGCCGACGATGCCGTGTACCCGGCCGCCGTGCCGTTCCAGGATCTGGTCCGGGGTCCAGCCCTCCACCGGGCCGCCGAGCGCGTCGCCGACGGCGGCTCCGACGAGAGCGCCGCAGGCCCGGTCCTCCAGCGTGAGCGTGAGCGTCATGTCCGAATCATCCCTTGGGTGAGGTGAGTTCCGTGCGAGCGAGGAGCGCGGCGAGTTCGACGAGATCGGTGCCGGCGAGGCGGGGCAGGGTGCAGCCGGACAGGGTGCGGCAAGCCTCCCGCCAAGCGGCGGGGATCGAGTCGCCGCCGCCGAGCGCGCCGGTGAGCGCGCCGGCGAGGGCGGGGGCGGAGTCCGCGACGCGGGAAAGGCAGGCGGCGGCCGGGACGGCCTCCGCCGTCCGACCGCGGGCGGCGGTCGCGAGGGCGAGCGCCACGGGGACGGTCTCGGCGGCGGCGATCCCGTAGCTGTAGACGTGGTCCACGATCTCGTGTTCGAGGGTGGGGACGATGGAGAAGGCGCCGCCGCCGGGGTGGGTACGGGCGAGCTTGACGGCGTGGCGGGCGTTGCGGCCGATCTCGGTGGCCTCGGGGAGCTGCGCGAGGGCGGCGTCGACGGCGGCGTCGACGTCCGCGCCGACGAGGGCGGTCGCGACGGCGGCGGCCATGGCACGGGCGCCGTGGACGCCGTCGCCGTCCTGGGTGTAGCGGGCGTCGAACTCGGCGAGGTCGGCTGCCGCGTGCGGGTCCCCGGGGTGGACGACGGCGAGGACGCAGGCGCGGACGCAGGCGGCGTCGTCGAAGTAATGCGGGTTGTCGTGGCCGGTGGCTGGCGGGCGCAGGCCGGTGGCGAGGTTGCCGAGGCCGGCGCGGACGGAGATCCGGGCGCGGAGGGGAAGGACGGCGGACTCGACCTCGGGCGCGCGTTCCGCTGCCGCGGCGACCTCGGAGGCCAGGGCGTTCCACGCGAGGTCGATGGCGGCGCGCATGCGGCGGGACCGGGAGAGGTCGCTGAGCAGGACGCCGGCGGCGGTGAGCACGGATTCGGCGACGAAGGCGGCCCACTCGGCGTCGTCGGAGGGGCCGAGGCGCAGGGGTTCGGGGGGCTGGTTGAGAGCGATGGGGACGGGGAGGGTGGTGGTGGCGTTCTGCTCGGCGAAGGTGTCGAGCTCGCGGGTGAGGCGGCGGGTCCACTCGGGCATCCGGCTGGCGCGGTGCCGGGCGGCGGGCCACCCGGCCGCGTCGCCTGCGGCGAGCCCGAGGAGCAGCCCCTCGATCCGGCGGGGCCCGTCCCCTGCGGGGGGCTGGGTGGTGGTGGTGCGGGTGTCTGGGTGGGGCTGGGTGGTGGTGGTGCGGGTGTCTGGGTGGGGCTCGGTGGTGGTGGTGCGGGCCTCTGGGCGGCGCCCGGCTTCGCGGGTACGGGTCCCGGCGGGGTGGTCGGTGATCCGGATCCAGGTCCGCGGCTCCGGGCCGCCGGTCCGGGTTCCCCCGGCGGGGGCGGAGGCTTCCCCCAGCCCGCCCCTTCCCGAAACCAGGGGCAGGCCCCCGGGCCCCCCGCCCGGCGGGGCCCCTGTCTCCGCCGTCCAGGCGGAGACAGCCGGCACACCCGGACACGGTCGGGTGGCCGGGTCGGCGGGTCCCGGCGGGCGCGCCGGACCGGTGGGGGCACCGGGGCCGCCCGGTCCCGGTGGGAGACCCGCCCCCGGTGGGAGACCCAGCCCCGGTGGGAGGCCCGGATCTGGCCGGTGGGCCGGGCCGGGCGGGGCATGCGCCGGACCCGGTGGGGTGGCTGGGTCGGCCGGTGTCACCGGGCGCGCCGGACCGGTGGGGACACCGGCGTCGCCTGGGCCACCCGGTCCCGGTGGGAGACCCGGCCCCGGCGGGAGGCCCGGATCTGGCCGGTGGGCGGGGCTGGGTGGTGCGTCCGCCGGGTTGGCTGGGGCGGTACGGGTCTCGGGCGCCGCCGGGTCCGTTGGGGCGCCCGGACACGGTGGCTCGGCCGGACCGGGCGGGGCATGCGCCGGACCCGGTGGGGTGGCTGGGTCGGCCGGTGCCGGCGGGCGCGCCGGACCGGTGGGGAGACCGGCGTGGCCTGGACCACCCGCCCCCGGCGGGAGGCCCGGATCTGGCCGGTGGGCGGGGCTGGGTGGTGCGTCCGCCGGGTTGGCCGGGGCGGTACGGGTCTCGGGCGCCGCCTGGCGAGCCGGGACGCCCGGAACCGCCAGGCCCGCCGGGACGCCCGGAACCGCCGGGCCCGCCGGCACACCCGGAACCGCCAGGCCCGCCGGGGCACCCAGGGCCGCCAGGCCCGCCGGGACGCCTGGGCCACCCAGCGCCGCCGGGCCCGCCGGCACACCCGGGCCCGCCAGGCCCGCCAGGCCCGCCAGGCCCGCCGGGACGCCTGGGGCACCCGGAGCCGCCGCGCCCGCTGGCACATCCGGAACTGCCGGGCCCGCCGGGACGCCTGGGCCACCCGGAGCCGCCGGGTCCGCCGGCACACCGGGGCCCGCCGGGCCCGCCGGGGCACCCGGGCCCCGCGGGGTTTCCGGCGGGCTTGCCGGGGTGGCGTCCCGGCCGGAGTGGGGTGGGGAGGGCGGCGTGGAGTCGTGGGTCGTGGGTGGGGGTGGTGGGGTGCGGGGCGGGGTCGGGGTGAAGGGGGGTGGGGTCATCGGGGGCCCTCGGATTCGGGGGTGAGGAGGTCCGCGATGTCCAGGACGTGGTAGCCCCGCATCGAGGGGAGGCAGCTGCCCCGGACCGGGCCGATGGCCGAGGACCAGGCCAGGGGGACGGCCCCCGCGCCCGACATCGCGCCGGCCAGGGCGCCCGCCACCGCCGCCGTGGTGTCCGCGTCGCGGCCCATGTTGACCGCGGTCAGGACCGAGGACGGGAAGTCGCCCTGGCACGCCGCGAACGCGCCGAAGGCCAGGCCGACCGCCTCAGGGGCCAGGTCGGTCCAGGGGTAGCCGCCGATGACCACCGCCGAGCGCACCGCCCGTTCCCCGCGCGGCGCGGCGGTCACCGCCCGGCGCAGGGACCGGGCCGTCCAGGAGTCCGAGGGGATGACGGACAGCGCCGCCGAGACCACCGACGCGGGGCTGCCGCCCGCCATGGCCACGGCCACGCCCGCCGCCACCGCCTGGCCCCCGTAGATGCCCTCGCCGTCGTGGCTGACGCAGCCGTCGATGGCGACGAGCCGCGCCGCCTCCGCCGGGCGGCCGGCGGCGAACACCCCGAAAGGGGCCGCCCGCATCGCCAGGCCGTCCGACCACGCGTGCCGGTGCTGCGCCGAGATGGGGGCCGCCAGGCCCCGGCGGAGGTTCTCAAGGGTGCCGCGCTCCGAGAATCCCGCGCCGCGGAACGGGCCCTCGTCCAGGTCGGCGATCCAGTGGTGCCAGGCCCGCTCCACGTGGGAGACGGTCAGCGCCGAGCCGTGCCGGGCCAGCAGCAGGCCCGAGAAGATCGCGTACTCGGTGTCGTCCGTGCCCGCCGGGTCCTCCGAGACGAATCCCTCGATGCGGCCCCACTTCGCCCGGATCTCCGACGGCTTCATGTTCTCCGCGGGGGCGCCCAGCGCGTCGCCCACCGCGAGGCCCAGAAGAGCGCCCCTGGCCCGTTCGAGGAGGACCTGCGGATTGCATGCAATCAGCTCCATGGCGCGCCTCTCCACTTGATGGGACTCATATTGAGCCCTTGGGGGATTTGTGCCATGACATGAGGTTTGTCGCTCGCCGCGAAACACCCCGCGAACATCCCCGTCACCCGGTCGCCGACCCCCAAAAGCCCAGGTAAGTACGGCCTTCCTTGCTGGCGGGCAGCAGAAATCGTGCGTAGTTTCGAGGTGTTCAGGGGGAGCGGGGTGTCTCGCGGCGCCCGTTCGCACAAATGGGGAGATATCCGTATGTCCATCATCGACATCGAAGCACCGCTGCACACCGCCCACCGCGACAACCACACCCACCGCGACGTCAACGGTGGATGGCTGCGGCCGGCCGTCTTCGGTGCCATGGACGGGCTCGTCTCCAACCTCGCGCTGATGACCGGTGTGGCCGGCGGCGCCGTCGCCCCGCACACCATCGTGATCACCGGCCTCGCGGGCCTCGCCGCCGGCGCCTTCTCCATGGCGGCCGGCGAGTACACCTCCGTCGCCTCGCAGCGCGAGCTGGTCCTCGCCGAACTGGATGTGGAGCGCCAGCAGTTGCGCAAGCATCCCGTCGACGAGATGGAAGAGCTGGCCGAGCTCTACGTCTCCCGCGGTGTCGAGCCCGCGCTCGCCCGCGAGGTCGCCGTGCAGCTGTCCCGCGATCCCGAGCAGGCCCTGGAGATACACGCCCGCGAGGAGCTCGGGATCGACCCCGACGACCTGCCCTCGCCGCTCGTCGCCGCCGTCTCGTCCTTCGGCTCGTTCGCGCTGGGCGCGCTGCTCCCCGTACTGCCGTACCTGCTCGGCGCCACGTCCCTGTGGCCGGCGGTGCTGCTGGCGCTGGCCGGGCTCTTCGCCTGCGGCGCGATCGTCTCCCGGGTGACGGCCCGGTCCTGGTGGTACAGCGGTCTGCGTCAGCTCGCACTGGGTGGCGCGGCCGCCGGTGTGACGTACGTCCTGGGAACCTGGATCGGCGGAGCCGTAGGCTGACCGCGCAGGGAGTGGGACACTATGCGGAACGCAACATAAGTACTCCGTTACCCGGCGGTTTCGATCCCGTGTCCGCCGGGCATCACACCAGGGCGCCTGGGCAATGATGCCCACCTCGCGTCGGGCCCTTCGTTCCCGTGAAGCGTTGCGAAACGTTGTGAAACGTCCCCGAAGGTCCCCTCTTATCTGCCTCGTGCGGTGTCCGCATGCTGGAACGCCATATCCACTTCGCGGGATTGTCGTCATCATGTAATCTGCACGAAATTTCGCAGAGGGCCAACGTCGTCCCTCGGCTATGCACATATGCCACGACGACGACGGGAGAGCCGATGCGTTCCGCATCCACGCACTCCGCGACCGGCCCCAGCACCACTGCCTGGTCGCCCATGGACGGTCGCCCCGCCCAGCAGGGCATGTACGACCCGCGCAACGAGAAGGACGCCTGTGGCGTCGGTTTCGTGGCGAACCTCACCGGCGAGGCGACCCACACCCTCGTTGAGCAGGCGCTGACCGTATTGCGGAACCTCGAGCACCGCGGCGCGACCGGCTCCGAGCCGGACTCCGGCGACGGCGCCGGCATCCTGTCCCAGGTGCCGGACGCCTTCCTGCGCGAGGTGGCCGGTTTCGATCTCCCCGAGGCCGGCGCGTACGCCGTCGGCATCGCCTTCCTCCCCGCCGACGGCACCGCACAGGCCGTCGCCGTGGAGCAGATCGAGGCCATCGCCGCCGAGGAGAACCTGACGGTCCTCGGCTGGCGCGAGGTCCCGGTCAGCCCGGACCTGCTCGGCAACGGCGCCCGCGCCACCATGCCGGCGTTCTCGCAGCTGTTCGTGAGCAACGGCAGCACGGGCATCGAGCTCGACCGCAAGGCCTTCGTGCTGCGCAAGCGCGCCGAGCGCGAGGCCGGGGTCTACTTCCCGTCGCTCTCCGCCCGCACCATCGTCTACAAGGGCATGCTGACCACCGGCCAGCTGGAGCCCTTCTTCCCGGACCTCTCCGACCGACGCTTCGCGTCGACGCTGGCCCTGGTCCACTCGCGGTTCTCGACGAACACCTTCCCGTCCTGGCCGCTCGCCCACCCGTACCGCTTCGTCGCGCACAACGGCGAGATCAACACGGTCAAGGGCAACCGCAACTGGATGGAGGCCCGCGAGTCCCAGCTCGTCTCCGACGTCTTCGGCGACGGCGCGCTGGACCGGATCTTCCCGATCTGCACCCCGGACGCCTCCGACTCGGCCTCCTTCGACGAGGTCCTGGAGCTGCTCCACCTCGGCGGCCGGTCGCTGCCGCACAGCGTGCTGATGATGATCCCGGAGGCGTGGGAGAACCACACCTCCATGGACCCGGCACGCCGCGCGTTCTACCAGTACCACTCCACGATGATGGAGCCCTGGGACGGCCCGGCCTGCGTCACCTTCACCGACGGCACCCAGGTCGGCGCGGTCCTCGACCGCAACGGTCTGCGCCCCGGCCGCTACTGGGTCACCGACGACGGCCTCGTCGTCCTCGGCTCCGAGGTCGGCGTGCTCGACATCGACCCGGCCAAGGTCGTCCGCAAGGGCCGCCTCCAGCCCGGCAAGATGTTCCTCGTCGACACCGCCCAGAAGCGGATCATCGAGGACGACGAGATCAAGGCCGAGCTGGCCGGCGCCGCTCCGTACGCCGAATGGCTGGAAACCGGCGAGATCGAGCTGACGGACCTGCCCGAGCGTGAGCACATCGTGCACACCCACGCCTCGGTCACCCGCCGCCAGCAGACCTTCGGCTACACCGAGGAAGAGCTGCGCGTCATCCTCGCGCCGATGGCCCGTACCGGCGGCGAGCCGCTCGGCTCCATGGGCACGGACTCCCCGATCGCGGCCCTGTCCGAGCGCCCCCGGCTGCTCTTCGACTACTTCACCCAGCTGTTCGCGCAGGTCACCAACCCGCCGCTGGACGCCATCCGCGAGGAGCTCGTCACCTCGCTGCTGTCCTCGCTGGGCCCGCAGGGCAACCTGCTGGAGCCGACCGCCGCGTCCTGCCGCAGCGTCACCCTGCCCTTCCCGGTGATCGACAACGACGAGCTGGCCAAGCTCATCCACGTCAACGCCGACGGCGACATGCCGGGCATGAAGGCCGCCACCCTCTCGGGCCTCTACCGGGTCTCCGGCGGTGCCGAGGCGCTGGCCGCGCGGATCGCGGAGATCCGCACCGAGGCCGACGCCGCCATCGAGGCCGGCGCCCGCCTGATCGTCCTGTCGGACCGCCACTCGGACGCCGAGCACGCGCCGATCCCGTCGCTGCTGCTCACCTCCGCCGTGCACCACCACCTCATCGCCACCAAGCAGCGCACCCAGGTGGGTCTGCTGGTCGAGGCCGGTGACGTCCGCGAGGTCCACCACGTCGCGCTGCTCATCGGCTACGGCGCCGCCGCCGTGAACCCGTACCTCGCCATGGAGTCCGTCGAGGACCTGCTGCGCGCCGGAACGTTCCTGTCCGGCCTGGAGCCGGAGCAGGCCATCAAGAACCTGATCTACGCGCTCGGCAAGGGCGTCCTGAAGGTCATGTCCAAGATGGGCATCTCCACCGTCGCCTCCTACCGCGGCGCCCAGGTCTTCGAGGCCGTCGGCCTGAACGAGGAGTTCGTCGGCGCGTACTTCCAGGGCACCGCCACCAAGATCGGCGGCGCCGGCCTGGACGTCATCGCCAAGGAGGTGGCCGCGCGCCACGCCAAGGCGTACCCGGCCTCCGGCATCGCGGCCACGCACCGCGCGCTGGAGATCGGCGGCGAGTACCAGTGGCGCCGCGAGGGCGAGCCGCACCTGTTCGACCCGGAGACGGTCTTCCGCCTCCAGCACGCCACCCGCAACCGCCGGTACGACATCTTCCGGCAGTACACGGACCGTGTGAACGAGCAGTCCGAACGCCTGATGACGCTCCGCGGCCTGTTCGGCTTCAAGAGCGACCGCCCTTCGATCTCCCTCGACGAGGTCGAGTCGGTCGCCGACATCGTCAAGCGCTTCTCCACCGGCGCCATGTCGTACGGCTCCATCTCCAAGGAGGCGCACGAGACCCTCGCCATCGCCATGAACCAGCTGGGCGGCAAGTCCAACACCGGCGAGGGCGGCGAGGACCCGGACCGCCTGTACGACCCGGCGCGCCGCTCCTCCATCAAGCAGGTCGCCTCCGGCCGCTTCGGTGTCACCAGCGAGTACCTGGTCAACGCGGACGACATCCAGATCAAGATGGCGCAGGGTGCCAAGCCCGGCGAGGGCGGCCAGCTGCCCGGCCACAAGGTCTACCCGTGGGTCGCCAAGACCCGGCACTCCACCCCGGGCGTCGGCCTGATCTCCCCGCCGCCGCACCACGACATCTACTCCATCGAGGACCTGGCTCAGCTGATCCACGACCTCAAGAACGCCAACCCGGCCGCCCGCATCCACGTGAAGCTGGTCTCCGAGGTCGGCGTGGGCACGGTCGCCGCGGGTGTCTCCAAGGCGCACGCGGACGTCGTCCTCATCTCCGGCCACGACGGCGGTACGGGCGCGTCGCCGCTCACCTCGCTGAAGCACGCCGGCGGTCCCTGGGAGCTCGGCCTCGCCGAGACCCAGCAGACCCTGCTGCTCAACGGGCTGCGCGACCGCATCGTGGTCCAGACGGACGGCCAGCTCAAGACCGGCCGCGACGTCGTCATCGCCGCGCTGCTCGGCGCCGAGGAGTTCGGTTTCGCGACCGCGCCGCTCGTCGTCTCCGGCTGCGTCATGATGCGCGTCTGCCACCTGGACACCTGCCCGGTCGGCATCGCCACGCAGAACCCGGTCCTGCGCGAGCGCTTCTCCGGCAAGCCCGAGTTCGTCGTCAACTTCTTCGAGTTCATCGCGGAGGAGGTGCGCGAGCTCCTCGCCGAGCTGGGCTTCCGCTCCATCGAGGAAGCCGTCGGTCACGCCGAGCTGCTCGACACCAGCAAGGCCGTCACGCACTGGAAGGCGCAGGGCCTCGACCTGGAGCCGCTCTTCTACGTGCCCGAGCTGCCCGAGGGCGCGGTCCGCCACGCCCTTATCGAGCAGGACCACGGGCTGGAGAAGGCCCTCGACAACGAGCTGATCGAGCTCGCGGCCGACGCGCTGAACGCCGACTCCGCAGAGAGCGCCCAGCCGGTCCGCGCCCAGGTCGCGATCCGCAACATCAACCGGACCGTCGGCACCATGCTCGGCCACCAGGTCACCAAGAAGTTCGGTGGCGCGGGCCTGCCCGCCGACACCATCGACCTGACCTTCACCGGTTCGGCCGGCCAGTCCTTCGGCGCCTTCCTGCCGAGCGGCATCACGCTGCGCCTGGAGGGCGACGCCAACGACTACGTCGGCAAGGGCCTCTCCGGCGGCCGCGTGATCGTCCGTCCCGACCGGGGCGCCGACCACCTGGCCGAGTACTCGACCATCGCCGGCAACACCATCGGCTACGGAGCCACCGGCGGCGAGATGTTCCTGCGCGGCCGCACCGGCGAGCGCTTCTGCGTCCGCAACTCCGGCGCGCTGGTCGTCTCGGAGGGCGTGGGCGACCACGGCTGCGAGTACATGACCGGCGGTCACGCGGTCGTCCTGGGCGAGACGGGCCGCAACTTCGCGGCCGGCATGTCGGGCGGCGTCGCGTACGTCATCGACCTCGACCCGGACAACGTCAACGTCGGCAACGCCGGCGCCGTCGAGACCGTCCTGTCCGACACGGACAAGCAGTGGCTGCACGATGTGGTGCGCCGCCACGAGGAGGAGACCGGCTCGACCGTGGCCGCGAAGCTCCTGGCTGACTGGTCCGTCGCGGTGGACCGCTTCAGCAAGATCATCCCGACCACGTACAAGGCAGTGCTCGCCGCCAAGGACGCCGCTGAGCTGGCCGGACTCTCGGAGTCCGAGACCACCGAGAAGATGATGGAGGCGGCGACCAATGGCTGACCCGAAGGGCTTCCTCACCACCCCGCGCGAGACCGCCTGTTCCCGTCCCGTGGCCGACCGCCTGAAGGACTGGAACGAGGTCTACGTCAAGGGCTCGCTGCTCCCGATCATCAGCAAGCAGGCCGGCCGCTGCATGGACTGCGGCATCCCGTTCTGCCACAACGGGTGCCCGCTGGGGAACCTGATCCCGGAGTGGAACGACTTCGCGTACCGCGAGGACTGGGCCGCGGCCTCGGAGCGCCTGCACGCGACGAACAACTTCCCGGAGTTCACCGGCCGCCTGTGCCCGGCTCCGTGCGAGTCGGCGTGCGTGCTGGGCATCAACCAGCCCGCCGTGACCATCAAGAACGTCGAAGTCTCGATCATCGACAAGGCCTGGGACAACGGCGACGTCACCCCGCAGGCGCCGGAGCGGCTGTCCGGCAAGACCGTCGCGGTCATCGGCTCGGGCCCGGCGGGCCTGGCCGCCGCCCAGCAGCTGACGCGGGCCGGCCACACGGTGGCGGTGTACGAGCGCGCGGACCGCATCGGTGGTCTGCTGCGCTACGGCATCCCCGAGTTCAAGATGGAGAAGGTGCACATCAACCGCCGCATCGAGCAGATGCGCGCGGAGGGCACCAAGTTCCGCACGGGCGTGGAGATCGGCCGCGACCTGGACGCCGTACAGCTGCGCAAGCGGTACGACGCGGTCGTCATCGCGGCCGGCGCCACGGTCTCCCGCGACCTGCCGGTCCCGGGGCGCGAGCTGAACGGCATCCACTTCGCGATGGAATACCTGCCGCTCGCGAACAAGGTCCAGGAGGGCGACTTCATGGCGCCCCCCATCACGGCCGAGGGCAAGCACGTGGTCGTCATCGGCGGCGGCGACACCGGCGCGGACTGCGTCGGCACCGCCCACCGCCAGGGCGCGGCCTCGGTCACGCAGCTGGAGATCATGCCGAAGCCCGGCGAGGACCGTAACGCCAACCAGCCGTGGCCGACGTTCCCCATGCTGTACAAGGTCACCTCGGCGCACGAGGAGGGCGGCGAGCGGGTCTACTCCGTCTCCACCACCCACTTCGAGGGCGACGAGGACGGCAACGTCCAGGCGCTGCACCTCGCCGAGGTGGAGTTCGTCGACGGCAAGCTCGTCCAGAAGCCCGGCACCGAGCGCGTCCTCCCCGCGCAGCTGGTCACCCTGGCGATGGGCTTCACGGGCACCGACCAGGCCAACGGCCTGGTGGACCAGTTCGGCCTGGAGCTGGACGGCCGGGGCAACATCGTCCGCGACTCCTCGTACGCGACCAACGTGGACGGCGTCTTCGTCGCCGGCGACGCGGGCCGCGGCCAGTCGCTCATCGTGTGGGCCATCGCGGAAGGCCGTTCGGCCGCCCGCGGCGTGGACCGCTTCCTGACGGGCACGAGCGCCCTCCCGTACCCGGTCAAGCCGACGGACCGCTCCCTGATGGTGTAACCCCTCGGTACCCCTCCCTTCGGGGAGGACCCACCGGCAGTACCCCTCCCCCGGGAGGACCCCTCATACGGTCCGCACAATGACGTGCGGAACTCCGACACAGCGCCCGCCAAGTCTCCGACCAGGGATGGCGGGCGCTGTGGCGTGCGGGGGCGTCTACTCGGGGGTGAACTAGTACTGGAGCGCGTACAGGTGCCCGGCCTTCACCATGACGGTGACCTCGATGGGGCGTTCGTCTGCTCCGTACACCGTGCGGAGGGTCCGCAGGACCGGCAGGTCTCCGGGCAGCCGTGGGGAACGTGCCGGCGTCGGTGGCGGCGGAGGTGTACGCGCTGTCCTTCCTGGTCTGGAACGAGGGGGAGGACCACCGGCGGCCCGTCGTGACCATCGGTTACCACACCGAGGCGCAGGTGAGGAAGAGTCTGGGGCGTGCCTCGGATGCGGGGGAGGCGCGGTGGAACCATGCCTTCTGGCTGCAGAACGAGCTCGATGTAGTGGCGGCGCCCAGGGAATGGGTCGAGGAACTCGGGCTCCGGTACGAGGAGCCGGAGGACTGGCCGCAGGGCTGGGAAGGAGGTCGCGCGGCTGGCCGGCGGGCTCGAGGCCGCGCACGACGCTGTGTGCCGGCATGTCGCCTGCGAGATGCACGGGCGCGGCCTGATCGAGAAGGTCTTCGGCCGGCCGATTCCGGTGATCCTGCATGAGCTGGAGTATTTCGAGGCGGTCGCGCGACGGACGGAGCTCGCCAATCCGGCCGGGCCGGCCGACGAGTTCGCGCGGTGGGTGAGAGGAGGATGAGCTGAGCGGACACCGTCGAAGTGGCTGGGATGCTTCGGGCATGGACATAGAGGTCAGGGCCCCGCGGGACGGGGATGTCGAGGTGGTGGCCGAGTTGCGGGCCGATGTCATGCGGGCGGACCTGGAGCGGCTCGGTCGGTACGACGACCAGCGGGTGCGGCAGCGGCTGCGGGAAACGTTCTCCGTCGAGCATTCGTTCGTCCTCGTGGCCCGCGGGCAGGTGGTCGGGTGCTTCACCGTGCGGCCCGACGGGGGCGGGTTGCTGCTGGAGCACTTCTACCTGGCGGCCGAGCACCAGGGGCGGGGGATCGGGTCCCGCGTGCTGCGCGGGGTGCTGGCGCGGGCGGACGCGCAGGGGATGACCGTACGGCTCAACGTGCTGCGGGGGAGCGCCGCGCAGGCGCTGTACGAGCGGTACGGGTTCGTGGTGGAGGCTCAGGACGCGGTGGACGTCTTCATGGCGCGGGCGGCGGCGCGGTAGGCGCTCGGGGTGAGGCCCGTGCGGCGGTGGAGGTGGGTGCGCAGGGAGTCCGCCGTGCCGAGGCCGCTGCGGGCGGCCACCTGGTCCATCGGGAGGGTGGTGGTCTCCAGGATCTCGCGGGCCCGGTGCAGGCGCTGGTGCAGCAGCCACTGGAGGGGGCTGAGGCCCGTCTCGGCGCGGAAGCGGCGGGTCAGCGTGCGGGTGCTCGTGCCCGCGTGCCGGGCCAGCTCGGCCAGGGTCGTCGGTTCGTGCAGGCGGGCCAGCGCCCAGGCGCGGGTGGCGGCGAGGGAGGTGCCGCGCTCGGGCCCGGGCTCGCGGCCGCCGTCGCCGGGTGGCTGGAAGCGGGAAGGGCCGCCGGCATCATCGCCAAGCTGCCCGTGTCCTTCACCGCGAGTCGTGCGCCCACCTCGACCGCGCAGGACCCCGCGATCGTGGACCGCCCCGACGAGGCGCTCGTCGTACGGATAGCCGTCGTCCCCGCCGAGAACCGCGACCACCTCACCATGGGGCGGTTCGTCGGGCACCTGCGGGACCAGGTGCTCTCGCAGATCCTGGAACAGGTCGACGACACGGACGTGCTGCGCGCCCGGGTCTACGTCGACCTGCCCGAACGGCTCCCGCGGATCCTGGAGCTCATGGGCGACGAGCGGCCCGCCTCGGTGGTACGCGCCGCCGCGGCCGCCGGGCTCTGGGAGGAGGCCCTCGCCGTCGCCGCCGCGGTCGACGGGGAACAGCGGCTGCGCATCGCCCGGCTCACCGCCCGCCTCGACGGGGCCGCGCTCGCCTCACTCGTGCGGGTGGCACACGAAGCCGGGCTCTGGGAGGCCCTGCTGCCCCTCGTCGCCCTGCTCGACGAGGAGGACCGGCTCGCCGTGGCCCGGCTGGAAGTCCTGCGGGATCCGGACGTACTGGCCGCGGTGCTCCGGGCCGTCGTGGCGGCAGGGCTGTGGGGCGAGTTCCTGCCGCTGGCCGGCGTACTGCCCGCGGAGGCCCGCCAGGTGGTGGCGGACGCCGCCGCCGGAATGGGTGACACCGAGCTGGACGCGCTGGCCCGGGAGGTAGCCGAGCAGGACCTGTGGGAGCTGGTGCTGCCGCTCGTCGAGCTCATGCCGGAGGAGGGCATGCAGCGGATCTTTGACCTGCCCGCCTTCCAGGACCAGTCGCAGCCGTAGGCCGTACGGACCATCTGCGGGACCCCTCGGCGAAGTTGGGGAGCCCGGCCGCGCCCGCCGTCTGGTAACTATCCGGATCATGGCCCCCACCCGAACGCTGCTCAGCGGCCTCCTCGGCGCCGCCCTGCTGATCCCCGTCCTCCCGGCCGCCACCGCCGCCACCGCCGCCGACGCGCGGACCGTCGATTACCACGGGCTGCGCCTCGCCGTCCCCGCCGACTGGCGGATCGTCGACCTCGACCGCGAGCCCGGCGCGTGCCTGCGCCTCGACCTGCCCACCCTCTACCTCGGCCACGCCGGCACCCAGGCCGAATGCACCGGCCGGGCCGTCGCCGGCCGTGCCGACACCCTGCACCTCGAACCCCTGGACACGGCCCCGCCGCGCGCCGACATCCCGACCGTCACCGTGGACTCCGGCAGCGCCCTGCCCGAGGACCCGACCAAGGCCGACAGCAACGAACTGCGGTACGCCCTGCTCCGGTCCGGGGTCATGGCCACCGTCTCCTACGGGGACGCGCCCGACGCCGTACGCAGGGTCCTGGCGCGCGCCCGCGCCCTGCCCGCCGGCGCCCCGGGAGCACCCGACGCGGTCGCCACCCCCACGCCGCCCGCCGAGCCCGCGCTGGCCACAGGCGGCCCAGGACCCCGCAACGCCCAGGAGCCCTTCACCGGCCAGGGCTTCGACGCCTGTACCGCCCCGACCCAGACGTCCATGGACACGTGGCGGGCCGATTCCCCCTTCGGCGCCGTCGGCATCTACATCGGCGGCCGCGCCCGGGCCTGCGCCCAGCCGCAGCTCACGGCCGCCTGGGTACGCCGGCAGGCCGAGGCGGGCTGGCACCTCATGCCGATCTGGGTGGGCCGCCAACCCTGGAACAGTTCCAGCACCGGCCTGTCCACCGACCCCTCCGAGGCCGACGAGCAGGGCCGGTCCGCCGCCGAAGGAGCGGCGGACGCGGCCGGGTCGCTGGGCCTCGCCGCGGGCACGGTGCTCTACAACGACCTGGAGAACTACACCGACCGGGACACCTGGGACGCCCCCGTCGTCGCCTACCTGACCGGCTGGACGGTCCGGCTGCACGAGCTCGGCTACCGCTCCGCCGCCTACGTCTCGGCGAGCTCCGGGGCCCAGGCGCTGAGCGCCCACCACGACCAGGCCCCCGAGGCCATGCCGGACGTGCTGTGGGTCGCCCGCTGGAACGGCGAGGCCTCCGTCACCGACGCCGACATGGGCCTGCCCGAGGGCACGACCCAGTGGTACGGCCCGCGCCGTGCCCACCAGTTCCGCGGCGACCACGACGCGACCTACGGCGGGGTCACCATCAACATCGACCGCAACTGGGTCGACGTCGATCCCTCCACGATCGGGACCGTCGGCGCCTTCCCGCTCAGCTAGGCCCCTCACCTGCGACGCCCGGCGCCGGATCCTCCCGCGGCGGCTCGTCGTCATCGCCCCGGCGGACCGTGTGCAGGCCGCCCGCCGGGGTCCACGACCGCAGCACCAGGTCATCACCTTCCACGCCGACGTGGAGCACCTCCGTCAGGTCGGCGTGGAAGAGGTGGAAGGGGTGCGGGGTCTCCGTCTCCTCCGCGTACCGGTGCAGCTCGGGCGGGTCCACCAGCTCCACCGCGCGCCCGGAGATCCGTACGTCCCCGTCCGGCATCTCCTCGCCCGCGCCCGGATTGGTGTGCAGGGCGAAGCGCGGGTCACGCTGGAGGTCGCGGGCCTTCATCGAGCCGGGCATCATGCCGAGCCACAGCTCCCCGCCGCGGATGTCGACATTCAGTCCGGCCACCCGGGGGGAGCCGTCCTTGCGGAGCGTGGCCAGCACATGGTGCGGGTACTGCGCGAAGCGGGCCCGGACGGCCGCTGCGAACTCCGGCTCCGCCTTCTCGAACGCTGCCCAGTTGTTCGTCGTCATACGTCCATCAAAGCGTGCGGCTCCGCCGGCAGCCGCTCAGGCGCGCACGACGCCCGCCCCGCGCGCCGCCGCCAGCCAGGCCGGGTACTCGCCGACGAGGCGGTCGTAGAGCTCCGGGTCGGGGACGGCGCGCGGCTGCGGCCCCGCGTGGAAGTAGCCCGCGTTGTCCACCACGCGCCGGGACGGGACGGGCAGTTCGTCCAGGCGGCGCAGGAAGTCGAACTGCGTGCTGCGCGTGTTGCCGAAACCGACGAACTGCCAGAACAGCGGCAGGCGGGCCGCCTTGCACAGGTACTTCTCGGCGGCGAGCTTGTTGATCGGCCCGCCGTCGGTCTGGAAGACCACGAGGGCCGGTTGCGTGGACCCCGCGTCCAGGTAGTGGTCGATCACCGCGTCCATCGCCGCGTGGTAGGCCGTCTTGCCCATGTGGCCGAGCCGGGAGGCGATCTCGGTGACCTTCCCTTCGTGCCCGGCGAGAGTGATCTCCTCCACCGCGTCGACCTCCGTGGAGAAGAAGACCACCGGCACCCGTCCGTCGTCGTCCAGGTGCGCGGAGAGGCCCAGCACCCGGTCGGCGAAGGCCTGCACGCTGCCGTCCTCGTAGTACGGGCGCATCGAACCTGAGTAGTCCAGCACCAGGTAGACGGCCGCGCGCCCGCCCTCCAGGCCGTACTTGCGCAGGGAGACCCCGGCGCTCTTGTAGAGGCTCACGAGCGCCGGAGCCGTTTCCTCCACCTTGCGGAGGCTGATCGCACTGCCCGTCATGCGGCCGAGGTTACGGGAGGCCCGTCGGCGCGCCTACCGGCGCGTGCCGAGCTCCTCGATGTCGTCGAGCATGGCGGCGGCCAGATCGCGTTCGGAGGCGTAGTACCGCTCGGCCCACCTGAGGGTGAGCGTCGGGTACGCCCGGGCCCCGACCGGGGGCACGTCCTCAGCGCGCTCGGCGCCGTCCTCCGCGCGCTCGGCGTCGGCCACCGCGCGGCGTCGCATCTCCTCGGCGAACTCCTGCTGCTGTACGAGGACTTCGCGCATCTGCTCCGGCTCCAGCAGATGGCCCAGCCACAGCCGCAGCATCGGCCCGTGCTTGAGGACGGGCGGGTCGACCGGGGCCTCGCGGACCCACTCCCGGACGGCCGCCATGCCGTCGTCGGTGATCCGGTACACCCGCTTGTCGCGGGCGCCGCTCTCCTGGGCGACCTTCCGCGAGGTGGCGTAGCCGGCTTTCTCCAGCCGCTTGAGCTCGCTGTACATCTGGCTGAAGGACGGGCTCCAGTAGAAGAAGCGCAGTGACCGGTCCGACCGCTTCTTCAGGTCGTAGCCGGAGAGTTCCTCTCCGAAGGAGAGCAGGCCGAGCACCGCCCAGCTGGTCGCGGGGAGCGCGCGCCCGCCCGCCGTGCCCGTCCGGTCGGCGGTCTCGTTTCTGCGCTCGTCTGCCACGCGGCGCAGTCTACGACCGGTCTTCGTCGGCACCCTTCCTCCCTCTCGATATGACTGCTAGAAGTATTCCTATTAGTAATGACCAAGGGAGGCTGGGCCGTGGGTGTTTCCCTCGACGGGAAGGTCGTCGTCATCACCGGCGCCGGGCGCGGGCAGGGCGCGGCCGAGGCCCTGCTGTGCGCGGAGGCGGGAGCACGGGTCGTGGTCACGGACGTACGGGAGGACGAGGGCCGGGCGGTGGCCGCCTCGCTGGGCGACCAGGGGCTCTACGTCCGGCACGACGTGGCCGACGCGGCGAGCTGGGCGGGGGTCGTGCGCGCGGCCGTCTCGGCCTTCGGCACGATCTCGGCGCTGGTCAACAACGCGGCCCTGTGGCGCACGGCGCACGTCGAGCAGCAGCGGCTCGACGACTTCGAGGCGCTGCTGCGGGTCAACCTCCTGGGGCCGTTCCTCGGGATCCAGGCGGTGGCGCCCGTACTGCGGGCGGGCGGGGGCGGCTCCGTCGTCAACATCTCCTCGACGGCCGGCCTGGTCGGGATACCGGGTCACGCGGCGTACGGGTCCACCAAGTTCGGGCTGCGCGGGCTGACCCGGTCGGCGGCGCTGGACCTGGCCGGGGACCGGATCCGGGTCAACTCCGTACATCCGGGGGCCATCGACACGCCGATGGTGGCCGGGGCGGTCGCGGGCCGGGACTGGTCGCACGTACCGCTGGGGCGGATGGGACGGCCGGAAGAGGTCGGGGAGCTGGTCCTCTTCCTCTGCTCGGACGCGTCCTCGTACGTGACGGGCGCGGAGTTCACCGTGGACGGCGGAATGACGACCGCCTGACGGCGGTGCCGCGGGCGGCAGCGGCCGGAGCGGGCGGGCGGGGCGGCCG
The DNA here is from genome assembly GCF_040652395.1 of Streptomyces sp. NPDC048269. Lineage (NCBI taxonomy): Bacteria > Bacillati > Actinomycetota > Actinomycetes > Kitasatosporales > Streptomycetaceae > Streptomyces > Streptomyces sp. NPDC048269. Next base: position 236,667 of record NZ_JBEZLW010000002.1, on the reverse strand, counting down.
GATGCGAACCGGCGTCCTCCTGTAGTGGAGCAGGCGCACTGCCTCTGTGCTACGCCCCCGCCCGTGCCTCGGATCCCAGCCGGGCCCCAGGCATGATGTGTTCATGGTCGAACTGACACGGAGGCTGCCGGGGGCGTTGCTCCGCAACTGCCTTCTCCTGACAGCGGAGTTCGGCGCCGTCTGGCTGCTCCGGGGCCCCGGAGGTGCCTGGATCCCGGTCCTGCTGGCCGTCTTCGTCGTCGGCGCCGCCGTACCGCACGGCACGGACGCCGAGTTCATGGCGCGTACCGCCGTCGCGCTCACCGCGGTCGGGGTCGCGGTGCTCGGCGGGATCACCTGGGACCGGTACACCCTCCACGACCGGGGCGAAGAGGTGGCGGTGGTCGCCTCGCGCACGATGGTGGAGGACGGCTCGGGCCACTCCCCGTCGCTGCGCCTGCGTACGGCGGCGGGCCGCGAGCTGCCCGGCCCGGTCTCCATGGACCTCGCGGTCGGCGCCCGCCTCACGGTGACGGCGGACCCCGACGGCCCGGGGTGGTCCGTGGGCGGCCGCCCGGACCGGCCGCTGTGGCAGGCGACCGGCACCGGAGCCCTGCTCCTGCTCCAGACGGCCACCCTCGGGTGGTTCTCCCTGCGCCGCCCCCGGGCCTGAAAACCGCTGGTCAACGCCTTGGCCGGACCTCTAAGGTCGCGGCATGTCCACGACCACTCTCTGGCGCCCCACGGGCCCCGTCGAGCTCGACCTGGTCCGCGCCCTCGACTGGCGTGCCTGGCCGCCGCGCCTGCCCGAGCAGCCGATCTTCTACCCGGTCCTGAACGAGGACTACGCGATCCGCATCGCCCGGGACTGGAACGTCAAGCACGACGGGGCGGGCTTCGTGACCCGGTTCGAGGTCGACTCGGCCTTCCTCGCGCGCTACCCGGTCCGGCAGGCCGGCGGCGAGACCATCCTGGAGCTCTGGGTCCCGGCGGAGGACCTCGACGAGTTCAACGCGCACATCGTCGGCCGCATCGAGGTCGTGCGCGAGTACCGCCCTACTTGATCGTGTACGAGCAGCCCTTGGTGTTCTTGACGCCGTCGCTCTCCGCGACCTGCTTGCCGTCGACCTTGATGACGCAGGGGGCCTGCTGGAGCTTGCCGTCGGGGCCCGTGATCGTGCCCGGAACGACGTTCACGAGGTAGCCCACCTTCTGCTCCGCGGCGGTGAGTTCGACGGTGCCCGTCTTCGTCCACGGCAGGGTCTGCTGCTCGAAGCCGCTGTCGACGCCGCTGTACATGACCGCCGTCCTTCCCGTACCGCCGACCTCCAGGGTCACCTCGTGCGTCGCGCCGCCGGTCTTGGCCGCCGGGGAGGGCGACGCGGGGCTCCGGGACGCCGCGGGCTTCCCGTTGTCCACGGCGCCCTTCGGGGTGTCGCTCCCGCAGCCGGTGAGCAGCGCCACCGCCGCGGCACACAGCGTCATCCCCGTCATCGTCCTGCGCATGGTCCTGTACCTCGTTCTTCGTCCGTCGTCCGTCGCTCGTCGTTCGTCGTTCGTGGTTCGTCGTCGTTCGTTCGAACACGAAGATCCCATCACATCCCGTACGGGGCCCTCATCTTGGCGCCGTAGGGCGTGATCGAAACAATGGCCGCATGACGAAACGCGCCCGGTCCTTCGATTCCGCAGCCGTGCTCTACCAGGCGCACCGCCCCGGGTACCCGGCAGAGCTCTTCGACGCCGTCGAGGAGCTCGCCGGCCGGCCGCTCGCCGGGGCGCGGGTGGCCGACGTGGGGGCGGGGACCGGGATCGCCACCGCGCTGCTGCACGCGCGCGGGGCCGAGGTCGTCGCCGTGGAGCCGGGGGACGGCATGGCCGCCGAGTTCCGGCGGGCGAACCCCGGGATCCCGCTCGTACGCGGGGACGGCGACCGGCTGCCGCTGGCCGACGGGGCGTTCGACCTGCTCACCTATGCCCAGGCCTGGCACTGGACCGACCCGGCACGCTCCGTCCCCGAGGCCCGCCGCGTCCTGCGCCCCGGCGGCGCGCTCGCGATCTGGTGGAACGACTTGGACGCCGAAGTCCCGTGGATCGCGGGGCAGGGCGAGCGGCTCCGCGTCTTCTTCGGGGCCGAGGGGGCCGAGGGGGCCGAGGGGGCCGAGGGGGCCGACGGGGCCGACGGGGCCGACGGGGGCGACACGAACACCTTCCGTACCCTGCCGCGCGGCCTCGGCGGCTTCGCCACCCGCTCCGTGCGGTGGTCCCGGCGCATCCCGCTGGACGACCACCTCGCCAACCTGGCCAGCCATTCCGCCTTCCTGCTCCTCGGCGAGTCCGGAACCCGGGAGTTCACGGACGCCGAGCGGGCCCGGCTGCTCGCGCTCTTCCCCGACGGGTCCGTCGAGGAGCGCTACGTCGTGAGCCTCAGCGTCGCCCGGATGTGAACACCGCTCTCGTCACGCATCACCGCTCTCGCGGCTGAAGGGCTGGGTGAGAACGGCTCCAGGACCGGGGCTCAGGACCGGCCGAAGGACCGCGCGACCTCCGCCCGGCACGCCGAGGGTGTGCCCCACGCGTCGCGCAGCGGGCGGGCCTTGCGCAGCCACAGGGAGAGGTCCAGCTCCTCCGTGTAACCGACCGCGCCGTGCAGTTGGAGGGCCGTGCGCGCCGCGGCGTACGAGGCCTCGCCCGTGCTCAGCTTCGCCGCCGCCACGTCGCCCGGGGTCAGGGTCAGCGCCGCCGCCCAGAGCAGCGGCCGGGCGAACTCCAGACCCAGCAGGGTGTCCGCCAGGCGGTGCTTGACCGCCTGGAAGGAGCCGATCGGCGTCCCGAACTGCGTGCGCTGCTTCGCGTACTCCACCGTCCGGGCCAGCATCGCCTCGCCCACGCCCAGGCACTGGGCCGCTGTCAGCAGCCGGGCCCAGCGCCCGGCCGTCCGCGCCGCCGCCGCAACGGCCGGGCCCGCCGCCAGCAGTTCCCCGCCCCCCGACGGGACCGAGAGCCTGCGGGCCGGGTCCAGCGAGGCCAGCGGCTCGCCCGCCGCCGAGTCCGCCAGGCGGAGCTCACCCGCCCGCGACACCGTGAAGCAGTACGTCGCCGCATCCGCGTCCAGGGCGTACGGACTCCCGTCAGGCAGCGTCAGCGTGGCCGAGGCCTCGCCCGTGACCAGCCCCGGGAGGAAGCGTTTCGCCGGCCCCTCGTCACCCAGCTCGGACAGGAGCACCGACGCGGCCGCCGTCTCCACCACCGGCCCCGGCACCCCGGCCCGGCCCAGTTCCACGAAGCCGAGGGCCAGTTCCAGCGGGAGCGGCCCCGCGCCGTCGTACGGCTCCGGCACGGCCAGCGCGAACAGGCCCGTCCCTGCGAGCCTGGCCCAGATCGCCCGCCCCGGCCCGTGCCCGCCGCCCGCCCAGGCCCGTACCGCCACCGGGACGTCCGCCGAGCCCAGCAGGGAGCGCAGCGTACGGGCGAAGTCCGACTGTTCGTCGGTCGGCAGGAAGCGCATCAGCGGCGGCCCTTCGGAAGGCCGAGCAGCCGCTCGGCGATGATGTCGCGCTGGATCTCGTTGGTCCCCGCGTAGATGGGCCCCGCGAGCGAGAAGACCCACGGCTCGGCCCACTCTCCCCCGGCGAGCTCCGCGTCCGGCCCCAGCAGGTCCAGCGCCGTCTCGTGCAGGGCGATGTCGTACTGGGACCAGAACACCTTGTTCAGGCTGGACTCGGCGCCGATCGTCCCTCCCGCGGCGAAGCGCGAGGCGCCCGCCCAGGTGAACAGCTCGTAGGCGCGCGCCCCGACCACCGCGTCCGCCACCCGGTCCCGCAGCGCGGTGTCGGACGGATGGCCCCGCTCCCGCCACAGGGCGGCGAGCCGGTCCGCCGCCGCCAGGAACCGGCCGGGGGAGCGCAGGGTGAGCCCCCGCTCGTTGCCGGTGGTGGACATCGCGATCCGCCAGCCCTGCCCCGGCTCCCCGATCACGTCCTCGTCCGGTACGAAGACCTGGTCGAGGAAGAGCTCCGCGAAGGCCGGCTTGCCGTCCAGGCGGCCGATGGGCCGCACGGTCACCCCGCGCGCCCGCAGGTCGAACATCAGGTACGTGAGCCCCTGGTGCGGTTTCGGCGCGTCCGGGTCCGTCCGGAAGATGCCGAAGGCGCGGTCCGCGAACGCCGCACGCGAGGACCACGTCTTCTGCCCGGACAGCAGCCAGCCGCCGCCCGTGCGGACCGCCCGTGACGTCAGCGAGGCCAGGTCGGAGCCCGACTCCGGCTCCGACCATGCCTGGGCCCAGATCACCTCGCCGCTCGCCATGGAGGGCAGCACCCGCGCCCGCTGCTCGTGCGTCGCGTGGTCGAAGAGGGTCGGGGCGAGGAGGCTGATGCCGTTCTGCGAGACCCGGCCGGGTGCGCCCGCCGCCCAGTACTCCTCCTCGAACACCAGCCACTTCACGATGTCCGCGCCCCGGCCCCCGTACTCCTCGGGCCAGGACACCACCGACCAGCGGTCCGCGTGCAGGAGCGCCTCCCACTCCCGGTGCGCGGCGAAACCCTCCTCCGTCTCCAGGGAGGCCGGGGGCTCGGCGGGCACGTGGGCGGCCAGCCATGCCCGGGCTTCCGCCCGGAAGGCCTCCACCTCCGCCGTCTGGGTCAGGTCCATCAGGTGTCCGCCTCCTCCACCAGCAGCTTCCCTAACAAGTGTTTGGTAGGTTAACGTACGGCCATGAGCAGCGTCGAGGAGTTCGCATGAACGAGCCCCGGTACACCGCCGGTCACCACCTGCTGAAGGACCGCACCGCCGTCATCACCGCAGCCGCCGGCGCGGGCATCGGCGGAGCCACCGCCCGCCGTTTCCTGGAGGAGGGCGCCCGCATCGTCATCGGCGACGCGCACGCCCGCCGCCTCAAGGAGACCGAGGACGCGCTCGCCGCCGAGTTCGGCGCGGCCCGCATCACCTCCCTGCCCTGCGACGTCACCGACGAGGACCAGGTACGGGCCCTCTTCGCGCTCGCCGAACAGACCCACGGCGGCCTCGACATCGTCGTCAACAACGCCGGACTCGGCGGCACCGCCGCCCTCGTCGACATGACCGACGAACAGTGGTCCCGCGTCCTCGACGTCACCCTGAACGGCACCTTCCGCTGCACCCGCGCCGCGCTGCGCTCGCTCAAGGCGTCCGGCACCGGCGGAGTCGTCGTCAACAACGCCTCCGTCGTGGGCTGGCGCGCCCAGACCGGCCAGGCCCACTACGCCGCTGCCAAGGCCGGGGTGATGGCACTGACCCGCTGCGCGGCGCTGGAAGCGGCCGGGTTCGGCGTGCGGGTCAACGCGGTCGCGCCGAGCCTGGCCATGCACCCGCACCTGGTGAAGGTCACGAGCCAGGCGCTGCTCACCGAACTCACCGCCCGCGAGGCCTTCGGCCGGTACGCCGAGCCCTGGGAGGTGGCCAACGTCATCGTCTTCCTGGCCAGCGGCTACTCGTCGTACATGACGGGCGAGACCGTGTCGGTCAGCAGCCAGCACGCCTAGGACCACAATGGGCGCGTGCCAACCAACAAGCCAGCGAACAAGCCGACCGACAAGCCGGCGAACCAGCCGTCAGCCAAGAAGAAGCCGCAGGTGACGGCCTCGCCCGAGCGGCGCCGTGAACTCCTCGACACCGCCGCCGAGGTCTTCGCCGCACAGGGCTACAACGCCACCACCGTCCGCAAGATCGCCGACGCCGCCGGGATGCTCGCCGGCAGCCTCTACTACCACTTCGATTCCAAGGAATCGATGCTCGACGAGATCCTCTCCGCCTTCCTCACCGAACTGTGGGACGGGTACGACACCGTCCTCGCGGCGGGTCTCGGCCCCAGGGAGACCATCGAGGCCCTCGTCACCGAGTCCTTCCGGGAGATCGACCGGCACCGGGCCGCCGTCGCGATCTACCAGAAGGAATCCCGCACCCTCTCCGCCCAGCCCCGCTTCCACTACCTCTCCGCCTCCCAAGTGAAGTTCGAGAAGGCCTGGCTCGGGACGCTGGAGCGGGGGGTCGCCGCCAAGGTCTTCCGCGCCGACCTCGACGTCCGCCTCACCTACCGCTTCGTGCGCGACACGGTGTGGGTGGCGGCGTCCTGGTACCGGCCGGGCGGCCAGCACAGCCCCGAGGAGATCGCCCGCCAGTACCTGTCGATGGTTCTGGACGGGATCGCCGTACGCACCTGACCCCGACCCGAGGAGTTCCGATGCCCGAGGCATACATCGTCGAAGCGGTCCGCACGCCCGTCGGCCGGCGCAAGGGAGGGCTGGCCGGGGTCCACCCGGCGGACCTCGGCGCGCACGTCCTCAAGGCGCTGGTCGAGCGGTCCGGGGTGGACCCGGCCGCCGTGGAGGACGTGGTCTTCGGCTGCCTCGACACGGTGGGGCCGCAGGCGGGGGACATCGCGCGGACCGCGTGGCTCGCGGCCGGCCTGCCCGAGGAGGTGCCCGGGGTCACCGTCGACCGCCAGTGCGGATCCTCGCAGCAGGCCGTGCACTTCGCGGCACAGGGCGTACTCTCCGGCACCCAGGACCTGGTGGTCGCCGGCGGCACCCAGAACATGTCGATGATCCCGATCGCCTTCGCCTCGCGGCAGGCGGCGGAGCCGCTCGGCCTCACCGAGGGCCCGTACGCAGGATCGGCCGGCTGGCGGGCCCGGTACGGCGACGCCCCCGTGAACCAGTTCCACGGCGCGCAGCTGATCGCCGAGAAGTGGGGCATCTCGCGGCGGGACATGGAGGAGTTCGCACTCCGGTCCCACCAGCGCGCGCTGCGCGCGATCGACGAGGGGCGGTTCGCGCGGGAGACGGTGGCCTACGGGGACGTGACGGTTGACGAGGGCCCGCGCCGGGACACGTCGCTGGAGAAGATGGCCGGCCTCAAGCCGGTGGTGGAGGGCGGCACCATCACGGCGGCGGTCTCCTCCCAGGTCTCCGACGGCGCGGCGGCGATGCTGATCGCCTCCGAGCGGGCGGTACGCGAACACGGCCTGCGGCCGCGGGCCCGCATCCACCACCTGTCGGTGCGCGGCGAGGACCCGATCCGCATGCTGTCGGCGCCGATCCCGGCCACGGCGTACGCGCTGAAGAAGACGGGCATGTCGCTGGCCGACATCGACCTGGTGGAGATCAACGAGGCGTTCGCCCCGGTGGTGCTGGCCTGGCTGAAGGAGACCGGCGCCGACCCCGGGAAGGTCAACGTCAACGGCGGGGCGATCGCCCTGGGCCATCCGCTGGGCGCGACGGGCGTGAAGCTGATGACCACGCTCCTGCACGAGCTGGAGCGCACGGGCGGCCGCTTCGGCCTCCAGACGATGTGCGAGGGCGGCGGCCAGGCCAACGTGACGATCATCGAGCGGCTGTAGCCCGCCGCGGCCCCGTTGCCGACCGGCCCGGCTCCCTCGGCCCGGACGGGCGGGCCCGGGAGCCGGGCGGGGTGCGGGATCGTTCAGGAGGAGATCAGGCCGAAGCCGAGGAGGACGGCGGCCTCCACGCGGACCGAGCCCGGGGAGAGGGAGCCGTCGGATTCGGGGTCCCCGCCCGTGCGGCGGCCGTGGCTGTGGCCGCCCACCGACTCCGGGTCCGCGTCCTCGATGTGGATCACCGGTCCCAGCCGCACCCCGCACGCCTCCGCGTAGACCTCGGCCTTGCGCCGTGCGGCCGCCACCGCCCGGCGGCGGGCCTCGTCACGCATCGCGGGCTTGTCCTCGACCTCGAAGCGCACGGCGTCCACGCGGTTCGCGCCCGCCGTGACGGCGTCCTCGATCAAGAGCTCCAGCCGGTCGAGCGCCGCCGTCTGTACGGTGTACGTGGCCTCGCAGGCGTAGCCGACGAAGGCCCGCTCCGCGCCGTAGCCCTTGAACTGCGAGGTCAGCTGCAGCCGTGAGCCCGACACGTCGGAGTCCGGTATGCCGTGCTCCCGCAGGACGGCACGCAGCCGGGCCACGGCCGCGCCCGCCTCGGCGAAGGCCTCCTTCGGCGTCGGGGCGAGGAGGTCGACCGCCAGGTCCACGTGGGCGAGACGGGGTTCCGCGGACACGTTGCCCGCCCCGAGCACACTGAGCCCCCAGGGCTCTTTGATCGCTGCCATCCGGTGATCCAATCAGCCGCGGGCGGCGGCCGCCAGGGGCTTCGCCCCCGGCACCGGCGCCCGGGCGGACGGGCCCGCAGCAGCTCCGCCGAGGGGGTGACAGAGGGCGCGCGGATACCACGGAGGGCGGAGGTCACACTCCCGTGGGCACACCCCCGGGCAGAGGTGTGCTAGCTTAGAGCTCGTTGCAGTTGTGGTACCCATGAACTTTATGTGCGCCTGACGGGAATGATCCTCAGGCGCTTTTATTGTTTTGCCGGAATCTCCGGATGGGGCCCTTTGCCGCCTATTCAGGAGATTCAAAATGGCACTTGGCACCGTGAAGTGGTTCAACTCGGAAAAGGGCTTCGGCTTCATCGAGCAGGACGGTGGCGGCCCGGACGTCTTCGCCCACTACTCGAACATCGCCACCCAGGGCTTCCGTGAGCTCCAGGAGGGCCAGCGCGTGTCCTTCGACGTCACCCAGGGCCAGAAGGGCCCCCAGGCGGAGAACATCCTCCCCGCCAACTAAGTATTTCAGCTTGCCGGGGTCCGCACCGTGAGGTGCGGACCCCGGCTTGTCTGCTGTTTCGACCTTGTTGTACCTGCCGGTTTCAGGAGGGCATTTCCGCATGACCAGCTCCAGCTCCGCACGACCCAGCCGCCGCCCCACCCGGGGCCGAGGTGCGGCCCAGGGACGTCCGAAGGCTGGCGCGGGACGGCAGAAGTCCGCCCCCGTTGCCCGGCCCCAAGAATTCACCATGCCCGAACCGCTGACCCCCGCGCTCCCGCCGGTCGCCGCGTTCGAGGACATGGACATGCCCGAGGCGCTGCTGAAGACGCTCGCCGCCCAGGGCGTGACCGAGCCGTTCCCGATCCAGGCCGCGACGCTTCCGAACTCCCTCGTCGGCCGTGACCTCCTCGGCCGCGGCCGCACGGGCTCCGGCAAGACGCTGGCCTTCGGCCTGGCGCTGCTGTCCCGCACCGCCGGCCGCCGCGCGCAGCCCAAGCAGCCGCTCGCGCTGGTCCTCGTACCGACCCGTGAGCTCGCACAGCAGGTGACCGACGCCCTGGCCCCGTACGCCACCGCCGTCAACCTGCGCATCGCCACCGTCGTCGGCGGCATGTCGATCAACCGGCAGTCGGGCGCCCTGCGCCGCGGCGCCGAAGTGCTCGTGGCCACCCCCGGCCGCCTGAAGGACCTCATCGACCGCGGTGACGCCGACCTGTCGCAGGTCGCGATCACCGTCCTCGACGAGGCCGACCAGATGACCGACATGGGCTTCATGCCGCAGGTCACCGCGCTGCTCAAGCAGGTCGAGCCCGAGGGCCAGACCATGCTGTTCTCGGCGACGCTGGACAAGAACATCGACAAGCTCGTCAAGATGTTCCTGCACGACCCGGTCGGCCACTCCGTCGACCCGTCGGCCGGTGCGGTCACCACCATGGAGCACCACGTCCTGTACGTCATGGACGAGACCGACAAGAAGGCCGTGGCGACGCGCATAGCCGCTCGCGACGGGCGCGTGATCATGTTCGTGGACACCAAGCGCGGGGTCGACCGCATGGTCAAGAAGCTCCTCGCGGACGGCGTCCGCGCCTCCGGCCTGCACGGCGGACGCTCGCAGCCGCAGCGCAACCGGACCCTCGACTGGTTCAAGACGGGCGAGGTCACCGCGCTGGTGGCGACCAACGTCGCGGCGCGCGGCATCCACATCGACGACCTCGACCTCGTCGTCAACGTGGACCCGCCCACCGACCACAAGGACTACCTGCACCGCGGCGGCCGTACCGCCCGGGCGGGCGAGTCCGGCAGCGTGGTCACCCTGGTGCTGCCCGACCAGAAGCGGGACATGACCCGCCTGATGTCGGACGCCGGGATCTCCCCGCGCACCGCGCAGATCAAGTCCTCCGATGAGGAACTCTCCCGGCTGACCGGCGCCAAGGAGCCCTCGGGCATCCCGGTGGTGCTGGAGGTACCCCAGGCCGCCGCGCCGAAGCCGCGCAGCGGCTCCGGCTCGGGCTCCGGTGCGCGCCGCCGGTCCGGCGGACCCCGTACCGGCTCCGCCACGGGTGGCGCTCCGGCGGCCGGCAGCCGTGGCCGCCGCTCCGGTGGCGGCGCGTCCGGGCAGGCCCCGGCGGCCTCCGGGTCGGGCCAGGCGCGCCGCGGCCAGGGCGGCGGCGCCGCCACCGGCTCGGCCGGCCAGGGACGGCGTACCGGGGGCGGCGCCTCCGGTGGCGCGGCCGCCGCTTCCGCGCGGAGCCGGGTCGGCAGCGGCGGCCAGGGCCGCCGCCGGGCCGTCTGACACCCGCAGGGACGAGACGTACCACGACGCCGGGCAGTGCTTCCCGCACTGTCCGGCGTCGTGCTGTCCGCTAGCGGACCATCTTGTTCTGGAGCCTCGCCAGCGTCCGCAGGTCCAGGCCGAGGCCGTCCGTCAGATAGCCGTAGAAGCTTCCGTAGTCGGCCTCCAGCTGCGCCGTTGCGGAGTCCAGGTAGTCCTGGCGGACCTCCTGGAGCGGGATCAGCAGGTCGGGGTTCTGCATCCGGCCCGACTGCTTGAGACCGGCCCGCACCTGGGCGTCGTACGCGGCGCGGAAGGTGTTCGACGCCAGGTAGTCACGCGCGGCGGCGTCCTCGGGGACGGCCAGCGCCCGCAGCAGTACGTAGCTCATCCAGCCGGTGCGGTCCTTGCCGGACGAGCAGTGGAACAGCAGCGGCCCCTGACCGCCGTCCGCGATCTCCCGCACGGTCGCCGCGAACTGCGCCCGGTTCTCGGGGCTGGTCACGAAGGTGCGGTAGATGTCGCGCATGTAGGCCTCGGCGCGGCCGCCGCCGAGCATCTGCTCCTGCTTGACGGGGTCACCGCTGGAGATCGCGCCGACGAGGGTCCCGTACAGGCCGAGGTCGCTGACCGGGCGGGAGGTGGCGGCGAGCCCCGCGGGCAGCCTGTCGGCGCCGTCGTACTGGAGCTCCATGGGGATGCGGAAATCGACGACCTTCGTGAGGCCGAGACCGGAGACGGTGGTGACGTCGGCCTCGGTCAGCTTGCTCAGTGCGTCGGAGCGGTAGACCAGCCCCTGGCGGACCTGGCCGCCGGTGTACGTGCGGTAGCCGCCCAGGTCGCGGACGTTGACGGCGCCCTTGAGGGGGATCTGGCGGATCGTTTCCGCCTGGAGGTGCCAGGGGTGCTGGAGGTGGAGCTGCCGGGCACTGGCCCCGGCTCCGGGCGCCGCATCCGCGTACGCGGATGCGGGCAGGGTCCCGATGGCGAGGGCGGAGGCGAGGACCGCGGTCGCCAGGCGGATGCGGGCACGGCTCATGGAGGCGACTCCTGTGACGGAGAAGGGGGATCACCCTGGTGGTGGCAGGGCGCGGAGCGAGTGCAGTGACGCGAGTACCTGCTGTGCTTCGGCCATGACGCGGGACACGAGCTCCGCACAGGACGGGAGATCGTCGATCACCCCCGCGACCTGACCCGATGCCATGACACCGAGGTCCGTACGGCCCTCGACCATGGACGCCCTCAGGAGCATGGGGGTGTTCGCGGCGAGCAGGACCTGGCTCCAGGACAGGTCCCTGCCGTGTTTCATCGCGAGGCCGTCGCGCACCATCTGCGGCCAGCTCAGGCCGGAGAGCCTGCGGAAGCCCGCCGCGTGCCGCACCGCCCTGACCAGCGCCCCGGCGCGGCCCGCCCGCTCCAGGGAGTCGACCAGCCCGGTGCGCAGCATCCGGTGCGGCAGACCGTCGACGGCCGTGGTCACGGTGACGTCCTTGACGGTGGCCTTCAGGTACTCGGCCTTCACGGCGTCCGGGACGGTGGAGTCCGAGGTCAGCAGGAAGCGGGTGCCCATGGCGATGCCCGCGGCCCCGTAGGACAGGGCGGCGACCAGGCCGCGGCCGTCGCTGAAACCGCCCGCCGCGACCACCGGGATGTCCACGGCGTCGACGACCTGCGGCAACAGCACCGTCGTGGCCACGTCCCCGGTGTGCCCGCCGCCCTCACCGCCCTGCACGATCACCGCGTCCGCGCCCCACGCGGCCACCTTCTCGGCGTGCCGGCGGGCCCCGATGCTCGGGATGACGACCACGCCCGCGTCCTTGAGCCGCGCGATCAGCTCCCGGGACGGCGCGAGGGCGAAGGAGGCGACCCGTACCCCCTCGTCGATGATCAGCTGGGCGCGTTCCGCCGCGTCCCCGGCGTCCGCGCGCAGGTTGACCCCGAAGGGAGTGCCTTCCGGGATGCGGGACTTGACCTCGTGGACCGCCGACCGCAGCTGGTCCACGGTCATCGTCGCCGACGCCAGGATCCCGAGGGCCCCCGCGTTTGCCGCGCCCGACACCAGACGCGGTCCCGCGACCCAGCCCATGCCCGTCTGCACGATCGGGTGCTCCACCCCGACCAGCTTGGTCAATGCCGTCTCCATGGATCAGACCCGCACTTCGCGGTCGCGCAGGCCCCTGGGGTCGACGACCTCGCGGATCAGCCGCAGCTCCTCGGCGGTCGGCTCCCGGGTGTACGGGACCTCGTCCGCGATCGCGAGCTCGAAGCCGGTGGCCTCCCGGACCCGCTCGACGCCGACCCCCGGGTGGAGGGAGGCCAGGCGCATCGAGCGGCCGGGACCGGTGAAGTCGAAGACGCCGAGATCACTGACCACCCGGGGGAGGCGGTGGTAGCGGGTCACCCCGGCCGCCTCCGCGCGGTCGTAACCGACGCCGCTGACCATGTCGACGCGTTCGACGAACACCCGGGTCGAGTGCCGGGGGATCCAGTAACTCACCGGGTTGTTCAAGGTGTTGACGGGTGCGCCGCGCACGCCCAGGAGCTGGCGGGCCGGCCGTGCCCAGTCGCCGATGCAAGAGATGTTCTGGTTGCCGTACCGGTCGATCTGGCTGGCGCCCATCATCACGTGCCGCCTGCCCCCGGTGACCATGGTCAGATGGCGCCGGTACGGGAGCCAGCCCTCGACCGTGCCGTCGAGGCCGACGAGCATCGCTTCGCCGTCGGTCAGGAGCAGGTCGGGGGCGAAGGTCCGCTTCGCGAGCCGGGCCCCGAACGAGGGGATCAGGCCCATCGGGCTGGCGAGCACCTCGCCGTTGTCGCGCCAGGCCTCGGCGCAGGCGATCACACAGTATTCGGCGCGGGTGGTGGTCGCGGTGGTCACTGCTGCTCCTCGTGCCAGGTCCGGACGGCGGACTGGTAGTCGCTTTCGCTCCCGCCGGAGAGGAAGCGGGCGGCGAACTCGGGCCAGGGGGTGGACGCGTAGAGCTTCTGGAAGGCCTCGTCGCGCTCGTGGTCGGGGACGCAGGAGGTGAAGTGCGCGCCGTTCGGGGTCTCGACGACCCCGGTGACCGAGTGGCGGCTGACGAGGAGGGACTGCGGGGGACCGGCCTTGGTGAGCTCGGCGGTCTCGACCAGTTGCTCGCAGGAGACGTACGCGGCGTCGGCTGCCTCACAGAAGAGGTCGTCGAAGTACGGGTCCGGGCCCAGGTACTGGGCGTTGCCGAGGCGGTCGGCGCGGTTCATGTGGACCAGCGCGGCGTCCATGCGCAGGGCGGGGACGGCGACGAGCTCCTCGCCGTCGGCGTAGGGGGAGGTGACGGTCCGCAGCTCCGGGTTGACCCGCATCACGTCGGAGCCGAGGCCGGCCCGGACGGGGAGGAAGGGGAGCCGGTTGGCGGCGGCGTGCAGACCCCACATGAACATGGCCTCGTCGAGCTCGGTGAGGGGGAAGGCGGCGCGCTCGCGGGCGGCCCGGAAGTGGGGCTCCAGTGGGATCGAGTCGAGCGTGGCGAAGGGGGCGACCAGCCTGCCGATACGGCCGGCGGCGGCCAGCAGGCCGACGTCGGGCCCGCCGTAGGAGATCACGGTGAGATCGGTGATCTCGGAACGGAGCAGCGCTCGCACGAGCGCCATGGGCTTGCGCCGCGACCCCCAGCCGCCGATGCCCAGGGTCATCCCGCTGTGCAGCTGCCCGACGACCTCTTCCGGGGTCATGGTCTTGTCGGTCTGTCCTGTCGTGGCGGTCATGAGCGCTGCTCCTTCCCGAAGGTGTCGCGGACGCGGTCGGCGACCCCGCTGAGGTTGGCCTCGAAGGTGAAGCCCTGCTCGAAGCGGTAGCTGCGGCGCACGTCGACGGGGTCGATGCCGTTGATGGCGGCCTTGGCCAGCCGCAGCAGGTAACCGTCCTTCCTCGCGATCTCGGCGGCCAACTCCAGGGCGGCACTGCGTAGTTCCTCGCGCGGGACCACCTTCCAGACCGAGCCGTGCGCGTGCAGTTCGGCGGCGGTCGCGGTGCGCGAGGTGTAGTAGAGGGTGCGCATCAGGTGCTGGGGGACCAGGCGGGCCAGGTGCGTGGCGGCGCCGAGCGCGCCCCGGTCCAGCTCGGGCAGGCCGAAGGTCGCGTCGTCGCTCGCCACGATCGCGTCCGCGTTGCCGACGAGACCGATCCCGCCGCCGAGACAGAACCCCTGTACGGCCGCGACGACCGGCACCTCGCACTCGTACACGGCGGCGAAGGCCTCGTAGCAGCCCCGGTTGGCGCCGATGAGGGAGGCGTGGCCGGTCTCGCGCTGCATCTCCTTGATGTCGACCCCGGCGTTGAAGCCCCGGCCCTCGGCGGCCAGGACGACGCACCGGACCTCGGGGTCGCGTCCGGCTGCGCGCAGGGCGCCGGCGAGGTCGTACCACCCCTGCACGGGAAGGGCGTTGACGGGCGGGAAGTCGACGGTGACAAGTGCGATGCCCTTGCCGGGGCTTGCGGTGGAGACACCCATGAGAGGATCAGCTACCTTTCCACCAAACATTTGTTAGGTGAGGAAGGTAGCAGCCTATGGAGCTCGACGGGAGGGTGGTCGTCGTCACCGGCGGAACCCGGGGCGTCGGCGCCGGGATCGCCCGGTCGTTCCTCGCGGCGGGCGCGCGGGTCGTCGTCTGCGCACGGCGGCCGCCCGCCCAACCGGTGGCGGCGGACGGCCGGAAGGCGTCGTTCGCGGCGCTGGACCTGCGCGATCCGGCGGCGGTGCAGGACTTCTTCGGCTCGGTCGCGGACCGGTACGGGCGGCTCGACTGCCTGGTCAACAACGCGGGCGGGACCCCGTACCGGCGGCTGGGCGAAGGCGAGGGCGAGGCGGAGCGGCACGCGCGGGTCGTCGCGCTGAACCTGGTGGCACCGATGACGGCCTCGCTCGCCGCCTACCCGTGGCTGCGGCAGGCGCGAGGCTCGGTGGTGATGATCGGCAGCGTCAGCGGGACCCGGCCGTCACCGGGGACGGCGGCGTACGGGGCGGCGAAGGCGGGGCTGGAGAACCTGGCCCGCTCCATGGCCGTGGAGTGGGCCCCGGAGGTGCGGGTGAACTCGCTGGTCCTGGGCATGGTGCGGACCGAGCTGTCGCACCTGCACTACGGGGACGCGGCCGGGATCGCGGCGGTGGGCGCGACCGTACCGCTGGGACGGCTGGCGGAACCCTCGGACGTGGGGGAGGCGGCGGTGTTCCTGGCCTCCGGGCGGGCGGGGTACGTGAGCGGGGCGAGCCTGCTCGTGCACGGGGGCGGGGAGCGCCCGGCGTTTCTGGATGCGGCAACTGTCAACAAGGAGAGCTGAGATGACGGGACTGTGCGAGGGCCGGGTCGTGATCGTGACGGGCGCGGGGCGGGGCTTGGGTCGGGCCCACGCGCTGGCCTTCGCGGCGGAGGGGGCGAAGGTCGTCGTCAACGACCTGGGGGTGGGGCTCGACGGGCTGCCGGGACCGGATTCCCCGGCGGCGCGCGTGGTCGCGGAGATCGAGGCGCTCGGCGGGGAGGCGGTGGCGCACGGCGGGGACGTCGCAACGGGCGGGGGCGCCGACGCGCTGGTGGACTGCGCCCTCTCCGCGTTCGGACGAATCGACACGCTGGTCAACAACGCCGGGTTCCTGCGGGACCGGATGCTGGTGAACCTGGACGAGGACGACTGGGACGCGGTCGTGCGGGTGCACCTGAAGGGGCACTTCCTCCCGCTGCGGTCCGCGGCCGCGTGGTGGCGGGCGGAGGCGAAGGCGGGGCGGCCTGTGGCCGCCCGGGTCGTCAACACCTCGTCGGGGGCCGGGCTGCTGGGCTCGGTCGGCCAGGGCAACTACAGCGCGGCCAAGGCGGGGATCCTGGGGCTCACGATGGTCGCCGCCGCGGAGATGGGGCGGTACGGGGTGCAGGTCAACGCGATCGCCCCGGCGGCGCGGACCCGGATGACGGAACGGGCCTTCGCGCAGAGCATGGCCGCACCGGCCGCCGGGGTGTTCGACGCGATGGCGCCGGAGAACGTGTCGCCGCTGGTGGTGTGGCTCGGAGCGGATGCCTCCGCCGGGGTGACGGGGCGGGTCTTCGAGGCGGAGGGCGGACGGATCACGGTGATGGAGGGCTGGCGACCGGGTCCTACGGCGGACCGCGGCGCGCGGTGGACTCCGTCGGAGGCGGGGGAGGCCGCGGCGAAGCTCCTCGCCGCGGCGGAGGCTCCTCAGCCGGTGTACGGCTCCCGCTGACGCCGTCCGGCTCCGTCGGGTCTGCAGGGTCCGCAACCAGGGTCGGCCCGGCCGGGCCCGATGGTGTGGCGCTGCGGGCCGGCTCCGCCGGTCCCGCCAGGTGCGGCGCCAGGATCTGGCCCCGCCGGACGCGGACGGGTGCGGCGCCGTTGCTGGGACTCCGCCCCGGACCCCGCCTCAAACGGCAGGGCTGGGTCGTGTCCGGCGGGGCGGGGGATCGGGCCCCGTCTTGGCGTGGAGCGCCATGGAGCCGACGGGAGGTGGACGGCGTGAGCCGGATCCAGCCCCTCCGGCGTTCGAGGAGCGGGGTGCGGGGCGGAGCCCCGGATCATTGAGCCCCGCCCGGGCCCAGCGGTAGCGGCACCGTCGCCCGGACGGCATCAGCGGATCCAGCCCCGCCGGCGATCGAGGCGCGGGTCCGGGCGGCCCGGAAGGGGGCGGGGCGGAGCCCCGGGGGCCGGGTGGGGGCGGGTCAGGAGTCCGATAGGCGGGCCGCCGCGCGGAGTTGGCGGGTGTTGGAGCCCCGGAGGAAGCGGATCACCGTCTCCAGCTCGTCCGTCGTGAACTCGGCGCACAGCTCCGCCACCTCCCGCGCCCAGTCCTCGAACACCGGCCGAATCGCGTCCAGCCGCTCCGGCCGGGCCTCCACCAGGACGCGCCGCTTGTCCGTGGGGTGTTCGGCCCGGCGGACGAATCCCTTGTGTTCCAGCCGGTCGACCAGACCCGTCACCGACGCCGGGGCCAGCCCCGACAGCTGGGACAGCTCCTTCGCCGTCAGGGGTCCCCGCCGCTGCAGCAGGTCCAGCGTCTTCGTCTCCGTCGCGCTCAGACCCTGCTTCGCGGCCGCCGCCTCGTGGAACACCACCGTCGCTGCGCTGGTCTCCCGGCCGGTCCGGTTGAGCTCCTCCAGAACCTTCGCGCGTCGCGCGTCCACCTCTTCGCCCATGGGGCCAGCCTATCAAGTATTTCGTTCGGACAAACGAAAGACTTGCGATCACGCCTGTCCACGTGCAACTCTTTCGTTCGTCCGAACGAAAGAGTTCTGGAGGCCGTCAATGACCCCGACCCCCTATCCACGCCGCTGGGCCGCCGCCGTCGTCATGATGGTCGCCGCGCTCATGGACCTGCTCGACGTCACCATCGTCAACGTCGCCATCCCCTCCATCGGCCGCGACCTGCACGCCTCGCAGAGCGCCCTGCAGTGGCTCGTCTCGGCCTACCTGCTCGGCTTCGCCGCCACCCTGATCGTCTCCGGCCACCTCGGCGACCGGTACGGCCGCAAAGCGCTCTTCCTTGCCGGGACAGCGGGCTTCGGCCTCGCCTCCCTCGCCTGCGGCGTCGCCCAGAGCCCGGGCCAGCTCATCGCCGCCCGCGCCGCCCAAGGCGTCATGGCCGCCCTGTTGATGCCCCAGGTGCTCGGCTCCTTCCGCACCCTCTTCCACGGCAAGGAGCGCGGCGCCGTCTTCGGGGTGTACGGAGCCGTCGCCGGCTTCGCCTCCGCCGTCGGGCTGCTGCTCGGCGGCCTGCTCACCGACGCCGACCTCTTCGGCTGGGGCTGGCGCTCCGTCTTCCTCGTCAACGTGCCCGTCGCGCTGGCCACCCTCGCCGCCGGCGCGGTCCTGGTCCCCGCCACCCGCGAGCGCGGCGCCGGCCGGCCCGACCTGCTCGGCAGCCTCGTCCTCGCCGCCGGTCTGATCGCCATCGTGCTGCCGCTCGTCCAGGGCGAGGCCAACGGCTGGCCGCTGTGGGGCTGGCTGTGCCTGGCCGCCGGGCTGCTCGCGGTCACCGGCCTCGGCATCCTCGAAGCCCGGCGGCGCGGGGCGACCGTACCGCTGCTGCCCGCCCGCGCGTTCCGGCTGCCCGCCTTCTCCGTCGGCCTCGCCGTCCAACTCCTCTTCGCCGTCGGCATGCAGGGCTTCTTCCTGGTCTTCGCGATCTGGCTCCAGGGCGCCGAGCGCTACACCCCCATGCAGGCGGGCCTCGTCACCGTCGCCTTCTCCGCCGGCGGCTTCCTCACCGCCCCGGCCGCCGACGCCCTGGCCGTGCGCTTCGGCCGCCTTGTCCTCGCCATCGGCGCGCTGATGATGGCGGGCGGTTTCGCCGGGGTCTGGTACGCCGTGGCCCACGCGGGCTCCACGCCCGCCGGTGCCTGGCCGCTCGTCCCCGGTCTGCTCGTCGCCGGCGCCGGGCTCGGCTTCCTCGTAGTGCCCCTGGTGAACGTGGTGCTGTCCGCCGTCCCCGCCGACATCGCCGGCGGCGCCTCCGGGATCTTCTCCACCGCCCAGCAGTTCGGCGGCGCTCTCGGCGCGGCCGTCATCGGCTCGGTCTTCTTCGGCGCCCTCGCCGACGGCGGCCCGACCCACGCCCTGACCACCGCGATGCCCTGGGTGAGCGCCGGATTCCTGCTCAGCGCGGTGCTGTGCCTGGCGCTGCCCCGCACGGCGGTGTCCCCCGTGCCCGTAGCGGCGTAGCGGACGGCCTGTAGCGGCGTATCGGACGGAGGAACGAAGCGGGCCCGGCCCCCTGGCGAGGGGTCGGGCCCGGCTCCGTCACCCGTGCGATGGGATATGACTACCCACTACACCCACTTGCCGAACCGCGTCGGGCCCCTCATGTTGCGACCATTACGGCCGACGCGATTCGAGGCGACGGATGCGGCCGGGGGTCAGGACAGCTTGCCGTCGTAGTCCGGCAGCTTGACCGTGAGCTCGGCGTGGCCGCCGACCAGGTCGCTCTGGTTGTTGCCGATGTTGGCGATGATCGTGTAGCCGCGGGCCTCGATCTCGGCGCGCTTGCCCGACTTGTACGCGCTCACCTCGCCGAACAGGTCGGGCAGATCGCGGACGTAGAGCCCCGAGACCGGGTAGCCGACGGCCTTGAGGTTGCGCTCGGTGAGGGAATACACGATTCCGGGGCGGGCCGTGACGAAGAAGACCGCCACCCCGCGGTCGTTCGCGTACCGGGTCAGCTCGCGGACCTTGGCGATCGCGGGGGTCGGGAAGGTCCAGAACCAGTGGAAGTCCGTCTCCAGCGAGGTGTTGTCGATGTCGAGCACGATCGCGGGCTTCTCCCCGGCGGGGGAGGCCGCGATGCGCCGCTCGATGGCGGGGCGGGCCGCGTCGACCACGGCGGCGACGTCCCGCTGCCAGGTGGCGTAGTCGATGCCCAGGATCGCCGCGTTCCCGCCGGGCGCGGAGGCGGTCGCGGAGGCGGAGGCCGTGGTGGTCGCGGTGACCGGGGCCGCCTCGGCCGCGCTGGCGGGCAGCAGGGTCAGGACGGCGGCCGCGACGGCCGCGCCGGCGGCGGCGGTACGGGTCGTGCGGGTGCGGCGGGTGCTGCGCATGGGGGACGCTCCTCGGTCACGCATTGGCATGTACGCGACCAGGGTTGGCCAGATTCGACCCCATGTCTACTGGCCGGTAGGAAACTTTTCGTGGCCGGGCGATGAATCCCCGTCGATCTTGGTGCTGCGCGGGGGATTCGCGGTCGATTCGCCGTGGAACGCGGGAGATTGGCCGTGGATGCGCCCTACGTATCGCACTCCAGCACCGTGCGGCACAGCCCGCACCGGGCCCGGAGGCGCCCGCGCACCGGGACCCGCAGCCGCTGCCCGCACACCGGACAGGGGAAGCTCACCCGCAACCCCGGCCCGGCGCCGTCCGGCTCGAAGCGGTACGCCGATCCGTCCGCCGGGAGTGCCCCGGTGCGCCGCGCCTTCGCGTACCGCCGCCGTGCCGGCGCTCCGGCGGCCGCGAGCGGGGCCCGGCGCTGCTCCCGCTCGGCCAGGGCGCGGCCGCGCACGTACGCCTCGTACGCCTGCGGACTGGTGAACCACGTGGAGGGGTCCTCGCCGAACAGGGCGGCGCGGCGGGCGAGGACGTAGCCGAACTCCTCCGGGGTGAGGTAGCCGAGCTTCTGGTGGGTGAGCGCGTCCTCGCGGAAGGCGTCGAGCAGCAGCCAGCCGGCGCCGAGGTAGGCGGCGGCGGTGTCGGTGAGGATCTCGTTCTCGGCCGTGGTGGGGAAGCCCAGGTCCAGCCGGTGCAGCAGGACGTGGGTGACCTCGTGGGCCAGGGCGGCGGCAAGGTCGCGCCGGTGCGTGCGGAAGCGGTCGCTGACTTCGAGGAAGTACTCGGGGCCCGCGGCCAGTTCCACCGAGGCCGCGTCCTGCATCGGCCGGAACGCGACCACCACGCGCGCGTCCGGCAGCCGCAGCGCCCTGACCATGGCTGAGGCCAGCCGATGGGCTCCCAGGTGCAGGTCGTCGTCGGCGCCGAAGGCCGCGTCGGCGGGGGCGAGGCTCGTGTCGTAGGCCCGGATCCCGTCGGGGGACAACCGGCGGAACAGTGCCGTGATCGCCGCGCGGACCGTTTCCAGGTGCGGAAATCCGTGCTCGACCGGGCTGCTGTGCCTGCTGTTCTGCGTCATACCGTCCCCAGGGCCGGAAGTTGTCCGAAAACACGTTCTTGATGCCCGCCATACCTCAGATGTGTCATGGACTCGTCATTCACCCGATGGCACGCACGGCCCAACCCCCCACGAAAGGCAGTGTGTTGACTGTGAGCACCCTTGTGCGATTCATGAAACGAACCCTCGCGATCGGCGCCGTCGCCCTCGCCGCCGTCAGCCTCCAGCCCGCCAGCGCCGGAGCCTCCACCGCGCCGGTCGTCGGCGGCACCCGCGCCGCCCAGGGAGAGTTCCCCTTCATGGTGCGCCTCTCCATGGGCTGCGGCGGCGCCCTCTACACCCAGCAGATCGTCCTCACCGCCGCCCACTGCGTGAACGGGTCCGGCAACAACACCTCCATCACCGCCACCGCCGGAGTCGTCGACCTCAACAGCTCCAGCGCCATCAAGGTCAAGTCCACCAAGGTCCTCCAGGCCCCCGGCTACAACGGCACCGGCAAGGACTGGGCCCTGATCAAGCTCGCCAAGCCCATCAACCTGCCCACCCTCAAGATCGCCGAGACCAAGCAGTACGACAACGGCACCTTCACCGTCGCCGGCTGGGGCGCCACCCGCGAGGGCGGCGCCCAGCAGCGCTACCTGCGCAAGGCCACCGTCCCCTTCGTCTCCGACGCCAGCTGCCAGGCCTCGTACGGCAGCTCCCTCGTCCCGGCCGAGGAAATCTGCGCCGGCTTCGACGAGGGCGGCGTCGACACCTGCCAGGGCGACTCCGGCGGCCCCATGTTCCGCCGCGACAGCGCGAACGCCTGGATCCAGGTCGGCATAGTCAGCTGGGGCGAAGGCTGCGCCCGGCCCGACTACCCCGGCGTCTACACCGAGGTCTCCACCTTCGCCGCCGCGATCAAGAGCGCCGCGGCAACCCTGTAGTACCGGAGCCCGTGCCCGTTCCGGTACCGGCACGGGCAGCACTCGCCCCTCGTCCTTCCGGCCGGGCCCGGACCGGCCGGAAGGACGAGGCCCCACCCCCCGCACGTACACATCGCCGACCCGCGTACCGCCCGATGGCCCCGTGTGCGGTCGCGGGCCCACGCCCGCACCGGCCCCATGGGAAGGAAACGGCAGCGGGCGACACCGGGGCGGGCGGCGCACTGCGGTCAGCGTGGTCATCGCGGCCGACCAGGACACGGGCAGGGCCCGGATTCCGGATGCCGGAGCCGACGGCCTCCACATCACCCGGCGCCCCTCCGGCCAGGACGGACCGCGCGTCGTCATCGTCATCGTCACCACCTTCGACCTCGACGAGGACGTCCACACGGCGCTCCACGGGCGGCAGCCGGCCTCCTCCTGAAGAGACGCCGGCCCGGCCGTACTGGTTGAAGCGGTACGGGGCCGCAGCCGTCGGCGACTCCCCCGTCCCGCCCGCTCGCACGGTCCGCCCGATGCGCGACATGGCCCCCGGACCCCGGTCGCCCGTCAGCGGCCCGTCCCGCCGTCAGCGGCCCGTCCCGCCGTCACCGGCCCGTCCCGCCGTCACCGGAACCCATCCCGTTCCCGGCATGGCCGGAACCCGCGCCCACGTGGCCGGTACCCGTCTCACTGACCGATTGCCCGAGGAACCACCCGCGTCCGCCACGTATTCTCGGGAACCATGAACAACAGCGACATCGACAACGGGACCGACAAGTACGTCGCCGCCGAACTCGCCCGCCTGCGGGACAGCATCGACAACATCGACGCGGCCGTGGTCCACATGCTCGCCGAGCGCTTCAAGTGCACCCAGCAGGTCGGCCACCTCAAGGCCCGGCACCAGCTGCCCCCGGCCGACCCCGGCCGCGAGGCCAGCCAGATCGCCCGGCTCCGCCAGCTCGCCGAGAACGCCAAGCTCGACCCAGCCTTCGCAGAGAAACTCCTCAACTTCATCATCGCCGAGGTCATCCGCCACCACGAGACGATCGCTGCGGGCGAAGAGTAGAACCCTGGGGCCCGGCGCCGCCGTCAGGCAGCATGGGCCCATGTCCGCACTGACGCGCAACGAAGCGCAGCTCCGAGCCCAGCTCCTCGACGTCCACCACTACACCGTCACCCTCGACCTCACCGGCGGCGACGACACCTTCGACTCCACCACCGTCATCCGGTTCACCGCCCGCACCGCCGGAGACACCTTCCTGGAGCTGAAACCGGACGAACTGCGCTCCGCGGCCCTCGACGGCCACCCCCTCGACCCGGCCACCCTCGACGGCAACCGCCTCCCCCTCACCGGCCTCACCGAGGGCCCCCACGAGCTGCGCCTCGACACGGCCATGCGCTACTCCCGCACCGGCGAAGGCCTGCACCGCTTCACCGACCCCGCGGACGGACAGACGTACGTCTACAGCCAGATGTTCATGGACGACGTCCAGCGCGTCTTCCCGGCCTTCGACCAGCCCGACCTCAAGGCCGTCTTCGAGTTCACCGTCACCGCCCCCGCCCACTGGACGGTCCTCGCCAACGGCGTCACCACCCGCACCGGCGACCGGGAGAGCGACGGCGCCGGCATCTGGCACTCCGCCCCCACCCCCGTCATCTCCACCTACCTCGCCGCCGTCGCCGCCGGCCCCTGGCACAGCGTGACCACCGAGCACGCCGGACTGCCCTTCGGCATCCACTGCCGCCAGTCCCTCGCCCCCCACATGGACGCCGACGCCGACGAAATCCTGTCCATCACCAAGGACTGTTTCGACCGCTACCAGCAGAAGTTCACCGAGCCCTACCCCTTCGACTCCTACGACCAGGCCTTCGTGCCCGAGTTCAACGCCGGAGCCATGGAGAACCCGGGCCTCGTCACCTTCCGCGACGAGTTCATCTACCGCTCCGCCGTCACCGACACCGAACGCCAGACCCGCGCCATGGTCATCGCCCACGAAATGGCCCACATGTGGTTCGGCGACCTCGTCACCCTCGCCTGGTTCGACGACATCTGGCTCAACGAGTCCTTCGCCGAATACATGGGCTACCAGACCCTCACCGAAGCCACCCGCTTCACCGGCACCTGGACCGAATTCGGCGTCACCCGCAAGGCATGGGGCTACGACGCCGACCAGCGCCCCTCCACCCACCCCGTCGCCCCCGGCCCCGACGACGTCCCCGACACCGCCTCCGCCCTCCTCAACTTCGACGGCATCTCCTACGCCAAGGGAGCCTCCGCCCTGCGCCAGCTCGTCGCCTGGCTCGGCGAGAAGGACTTCCTCGCCGGAATCAACACCCACTTCGCCCGCCACAAGTTCGCCAACGCCTCCCTCGCCGACTTCGTCGACTCCCTCGCCGCCCACACCGACCGCGACGTCCACGCCTGGGCCGAAATCTGGCTGCGCACCACCGGCATCGACACCCTCACCCCGCAGATCGAGGAGAGCACCGACGGCACCCCCGGCTGGACCCTCACCGTCGACCGCCACGGCAGCCGCCCCCACCGCATCGCCGCAGGCGTCTACGACCACGACCCCGTCAACGGGCACATCCTGGAACTGCGCGAGCTCCTCGACCTCGACGTCCCCTCCCACGAGGTCGTGTCTGTGAGCGGGCCGCGCCCCGCACTGCTCGTCCTCAACGACGCCGACCTCACCTACGCCAAGGTCCGGCTCGACGAGACCTCTGTCGAAACGGTCCTGCGCTGCCTCTCCGGCATCCCCGACCCGCTCACCCGCGCCGTCGTATGGAACTCCCTGCGGGACATGGTCCGCGACGGCGAACTCGACCCCGGCGACTACCTGGCCACCGCCACGGCGCACCTGCCCGAGGAACGCGACCTGGCCATCGTCCAGGGCGTCCTCACCTTCGCCCGCACCCAGATCGCCACCCGCTACGTCGCCCCCGAACAGCGCACCGCGGCGCTGGCCGCCCTCCACTCCATCGGCCGCGACCTGCTCCGGCGGACCGAGGACGGCTCGGACCCCGGACTGCGGCTGACCGCCGTACGCGCCCTCATCGACAGCGCCACCCAGCCCGACACCGTGGCCGCCTGGCTCGCCGACGACTCCGTCCCCGGCGGCCCCGAACTCGACCCCGAGCTGCGCTGGCGCATCCTCGCCCGGCTGGCCGTCCTCGGAGCCGTGGGAGAGACCGAGATCGACGCCGCGCTCGCCGCCGATCCCAGCGCCACCGGCGAGGAAGGCGCGGCCCGCTGCCGCGCCGCGCTCCCCACGCCGCAGGCCAAGGCCGCCGCCTGGGACCGGCTCTTCCACGACGACAGCCTGTCCAACTACCTCTTCAGCGCCACCGCGCAGGGGTTCTGGCAGCCCGAACAGGCCGATCTCGTACGGGAGTACGTGCCGCGGTTCTACCCGGACGCCGTCGCCCTCGCCGCCCGCCGCGGACCGGCCATCGGCGAGGCGATCGGGCGCTGGGCCTTCCCGGCGTACGCCGTGGACGAGGCCAACCTCAAGGCCGGCCACGCCTGCCTCGCCACCCCGGACATCCTCCCCCTCCTGCGCCGCAAGCTGATCGACCAGCTGGACGACCTGGCCCGAGCCCTACGCGTCCGCACGGCATAGCCGGACCCCTGCCGCGCCCCTGCCGCGCCCCTGCCGGGGGCTCGGCGGGCCAGGCCTCGGCTGCGCCGTGCCGGGGCCTGGCGGGCCGGCTGCGCCGCCGCCGGGTGCTCGGCAGGGGCGAGGCTCGGCTCCGCCGGCGCGGGACGGTGCTCGGCAGTCTCCTGGCCGGGCTTCGCGGGGCCGGTGCCGGGGTGGGGTGTCGGCCGGGACTGCATGATTTATGGCGCCCTGGGTCTTGCTTCGGTCCTTACGGGCCTGGCACGCGCCACACATCACGTTTTACGTCCCGGCCAACACCCCACCCCGTCCCCGTCCCAGTCCCGCCCCGCCGGCGTTCGGGTCCGGGCGGAGCCCCGGGAAACGGGGAAAGGACGGGGCGGGGAGAGGCGCTCCGCGCAGCGGCAACCACCAGGCCCCGCCAGGGAAACGGCTGGAAATCGACCCCGGACAAACCCCGGCGGTTACCCCATACGGGTCGGATCGTTGTACCGGCCGGGTGCCCACCACCCCGCCACGGACCAACGCCCCGGAGGACCCGGATGACCGCGCCGCCCGGTACACCGACCCCGCCGCCACCCCTCGCCGGCGGCCCCGGCGGCGCCGAAGCCATGCGGCCCCTCCTCGACACGGTCCTCGACGCACTGCACAGCGGAGCCCAGGCCCGCGGCGGGCCGCTGCCGGCCGGCGGGCCGGACGACCTCTCGGCCCGCGTCCAGGCCGCACTGGGCGACGTACTCCCCCCACACGGCACCGGCGACCACGAGGCACTCCGGACCCTCGTGCACACCCTCGCGGCCGGCGCCGCCGACCCCGCCGACCCCCTCTGCGCAGCCCACCTGCACTGCCCGCCCCTCGCCGTCGCGGCCGCCGCCGACCTCGCCGCCAGCGCCCTCAACCCCTCCCTCGACTCCTGGGACCAGGCACCGGCCGCCTCCGTGATCGAGGCCCTCCTCACCCGCGCCCTCGCCGCCGAGTTCTACGACACCCCCCACGCCGACGCCCTCATCACCACCGGCGGCACCGAAGCCAACCAACTGGCGCTCCTCCTCGCCCGCGAACGCCACGGACCCGGACTCACCGTCCTGCACGGCGAAAACGCCCACCACTCCGTCCCCCGCGCCGCCTGGCTCCTCGGCCTGCCCCCCGCCGTGGCCATCGCCACCCCCCACGGCACCCTCGACCCCGCCCGCCTCGCCGAAACCCTCGCCGCCACCCCCGGCCCCACCCTCGTCACCGCCACCGCCGGCACCACCGACGCCGGACTCATCGACCCCCTCCACCACATCGCCGACCTCTGCGACCGCTACGGCGCCGACCTCCACATCGACGCCGCGTACGGGGGACTCCTCGCCCTCAGCCCCCGCCACCGCCACCGCCTCGCCGGACTCTCACGAGCCGCGTCCCTCACCATCGACCTGCACAAACTCGGCTGGCAGCCCGTCGCCGCCGGACTCCTCGCCGTCCCCGACACCGCCCTCCTCGCCCCCCTCGCCCACCAGGCCGACTACCTCAACGCCACCGACGACACCGAAGCCGGCCTGCCCGACCTCCTCGGCCGCTCCCTGCGCACCACCCGGCGCCCCGACGCCCTCAAGATCGCCACCACCCTGCGCTCACTCGGCCGCGACGGCCTCATCCGCCTCATCGACCACACCTGCGAACTCGCCCACCACCTCGCCGCACTCCTCGACGCCCACCCCGGCTTCGAACTCCACGCCGCCCCCACCCTCACCACCGTGCTCTTCCGGCCCACCCACGCCGATGACACCCAGGTCGCCACCCTGCGCCGCACCCTCCTGCACGACGGCCGCGCCGTCCTCGGCCGCACCCACGCCGACGGCCGTCTGTGGCTCAAAGCCACCCTGCTCAACCCCCACACCACCACGGGGGACCTGGACACCCTCATCGCCCTCCTGGAAGGCAGCACCCACCGATGACCGCCCAGCTCGATGCCCCCCACGACCTCGTCGGAATCGGCATCGGCCCCTTCAACCTGTCCCTCGCGGCCCTCGCCCACGGCCTGCCGCACCAAGGGGCCGGCGAACTCGCCACCGCCTTCTACGACCAGCGCCGCGACTTCCGCTGGCACCCCGGACTCCTCCTCGACGGAGCCACCCTCCAAGTCCCCTTCCTCGCCGACCTGGTCACCCTCGCCGACCCGGCCAGCCCCTGGAGCTTCCTCAACTACCTCAAACACAAAGAACGGCTCTTCCCCTTCTACTTCGCCGAGCAGTTCCACATCCAACGCGCCGAATACGACGCCTACTGCCGCTGGGTCGCCGACCGCGTCCCCGGACTCCACTTCGGCCACCAAGTCGACGCCGTCCGCTGGAACCCCGAACGCGACCTCTTCGAAGTCGACTTCACCCAACTCGACACCGACGGCGAAGCCGAAGCCCTCGGCCGCACCTACACCCGCAACCTCGCCCTCGGCGTCGGCACCGCCCCCTACATCCCCGAACCCCTGCGACCCCTCGCCGAAGCACCCACCGTCCCCGTCATCCACTCCGCCGACTACCTCGACCACCGCCAGCGCATCCTCGGCGCCGAACACGTCACCGTCATCGGATCAGGCCAGTCCGGCGCCGAAGTCTTCCTCGACCTCCTCCGCGCCCGCCCCACCGGCCTCGAACGCCTCACCTGGCTCGCCCGCACCCCCTCCTTCGCCCCCATGGAGTACTCCAAGCTCGGGCTGGAACACTTCACCCCCGACTACACCCGCTACTTCCACGCCCTGCCCGAACCCGTCCGCGACCGCCTCGTCCCCTCCCAATGGCAACTCCACAAAGGCATCGACGCCGACACCATCGCCGCCATCCACGACGAGCTCTACCGGCGCACCCTCCACGGCGGCTGGCCCGACGCCGTCCTCACCCCCGGAGTCAGCGTCCGCACCGCCGGCCGCGTCGCCACCACCAAAGTGGAACTCCACCTCGAACACATCGAGCAGGGCACCCGCTCCCGCCTCACCACCGACGCCGTCATCCTCGCCACCGGCTACCGCGAACGCCCCCTCGGCCGCCTCCTCGCAGGCCTCGACCCTTACCTGCGCAAAGACTCCTCCGGCCGCCCCCGCATCGACGACCACTACCGGATGATCACCGACCCCGCCGTCACCGGCAGCATCTTCGTCCAGAACGGCGAACGCCACAGCCACGGCGTCGGAGCCCCCGACCTCGGCCTCGCCGCCTGGCGCAGCGCCGCCATCCTGAACACCCTCACCGGCAAGGACCCCTACCCCCAGCCCCTACGGACCGCCTTCACCACCTTCGGCCTCGAACAGCGGGAGCACACCCGCCCGCAACCCGCCGGCGAACTGCTCCCACTGGTCGAACATCCCTAGGGCGTGTCACATCGCGCAGACACCGGCGATCGCCGAGGTGTCCCAGTAGAAGGGGCGGACCTCGACGATCCGGGAGTCCTTGACCCTGATCGTCTGCAGGATCGGGAAGGCGAGCTCGCGGCCGGTGGCACGAGCGCGGGCACGGACCTGCGTGAGGACCACCGCAGTCTCACCCGTGGCGAGGAATTCCTGCTCCACCAGGTCGAACGATTCCCACACCCGGCTCATCGCGAGGAAGAAACGCTCCAAGCCGACGTGTCCACTCCAGACCCCGCCATAGGGCAGAGCGGCGGCCTGATGCAGTACGACGTCGGGAGCGAAGAAGGGGGCGAGCAGATCGAACGGGGCCTCGCCCGGGCCCCCGGCCGCCAGGTACTCCGCCTCCGCCGCATACATGGCGGTCAACACGGTTACGGAGTCGGTAATGGGTGAAATCGTCATGCCGCCAGTGTGATCAGCGGATACAGATCACGCTGGCGGCAATCCGACATAGAGGTGCCCTTGCAGCCCTTGCAGCCGGCACCCACACAACAGGCCTCAGAAGACCGGCACCCCGGCCCGCGTCAGACGCCAGTCCACCGAAGCGAACTGCGCCGGATCCACCGTCCCCTTCGCCTTCACCCATTGGATGATCGTGTTACGGATCTCGTCCGAATTCGCCCACAACTGCCTGGCCTGCGGAACATGCGGGAAGTTCCCGCCACCCGAGGCCCGGTAGTTGTTCACCGCCAGCACGAACTGCCCCGCCGGATCCACCGGCTTCCCCTGGAACGACAGCCCCGTGATCCGCGAACCCACCGGCTGCGCGATGTCGATGTCGTACGCCAGCCCGTACACGGCGTCGTAGTTGTAGTCCGGCGTGCCCTCCGAATTGGTCAGCTTCGCCGGATCCACCACATCACCCGGTGCCGTCCGCACGTAGTACCGCGCCGAGTACTCCAGATAGTCCTTCAGCTGCGCACCGGTGAGCAGCCGCGCCTCCATGGTGTTCTCGAACGGGTACAAGCCCGCGGCATCCTTGATCGTCACCTGCCCCGCCGGGATCGACGCCGTCCGCGAGAAACACGACGCCTGCGACAGCACCGGCAGCGCCGCCCACTGCGTCCCGGCCAGCGCAGCCTTCACCGTCTCCGCCTGGACATGACTGATCAGGTCGATGATCGCCACGTCCTTGAACGGCCCCTCCGCCGACGACATCGCCTGCGTCGACGTGCCGATCACCTGGTTCACGTACGCCACGACCTTGCGGTGCTCGTCCGACAGCAACCCGGTGATCTTCGGGTCCTCCACGGCCGTGTTCGAGTTCAGCACCCGCGCCGCGACCTTCGCCACCGACCAGCGGCCCTTCGCCCACGTCAGCTCGAAATCGAACAACGTCAGACGCTGCCCCCACTTCAACGGCTCCGACAGCACCACGTCCTTGCCGGTCGCCTTGTTCTTCACCCGGTACTCGGGAATCTCCGTGTGCGCGTGCCCCACCAGGATCGCGTCGATCCCCGGCACCTGCTCCGCCACCAGAGCCGCCGCGTTCTCCACGTACGGCAACTGGTCCCCGTAGGACGACGTCCCGCTCGACCCCGAATGTGCGGACACGATGACCACGTCGGCGCCCATCGAACGCAGCTTCGGCACGTACTTCGCCGCCTGCTCCTCCAGCCCCGGGAACGTCATCTTCCCCTGCACATTGGCCTTGTCCCAGAGCGCGATCCCCGGATTCGTCAGCCCCAGCACCGCCACCCTCACATCCGGCCCGTGCGGAGTCCGCAGCCGGTGCATGCTGTACGGCGGGAACGCCGGCCGCAACGTCTTCGCGTCCAGCGCGTTCGCACCCAGCAGCGGAAAATCACACTGCTCCTCGAACTTGCGCAGCACCGGAATGCCGTAGTTGAACTCGTGGTTCCCCAGCGCCGCCGCGTCGTAGCCGATCGCGTTCATCGCCTGCGCCATCGGGTGCACCGGACCCCGCCGCGCGGTGATCGGATCCACCTTCGCGTAGTAGTACGAAAGCTGCGTGCCCTGGATCGTGTCACCCGCGTCGATCAGCAGCGTGTTGCACCGCCCCTTCTCCGCACGCACCTCGTTCACCAGAGTCGAGATCTTCGCCAGACCGACGTCGTTGTGCGCCTTGTCGTCGAACTCCTTGTCCGTGAAGTAGTCCCAGTTGAAGACATTCCCGTGCAAGTCGGTCGTGCCCATCACCGTGAACGCGTACGTACGCGCACCCGCGTGTGCGGCCGCCGGGGTGCTCGTGGCCCCCGCCAACGCTACGGCCGCACCTGTCGCGGCCGTCGTTCCCAGAAAAGTCCTGCGGTCGAACGCCATGCCATCTCCCCTTTTGAGGCGTGAACAACGCGCGTAGATTCTGACCCACGAGTAACAAGCCGCAACACCCCCACCAGGTTTCGATCCGATGACCGCACCCGTACGAGCGACAGTGCAAGAGTGAAACCATGACTCAGGACGCATCGCACCAGCCCTACGGAACCCCCGAAGTACCCCGCGTCGCCGTCCGCGGCGAAGCCCGCATCGAAGTCGACCCCGAAATCGCCCGCATCGGCATCACCGTCAGCGCCCGCGGCACCGACCGGCGAACCGCCCTCGAAGACCTCACCCGCCGCAACAACGCCGTCCTCGACCTCATCAAGAGCTACGGCGACCCCGTCGAAAAACTCGAAACCGGCGCCTTCTCCATCAGCCCCGAACTCACCCGCCACGGCCGCGGCGAACGCATCCGCGCCTACCACGGGCGCGTGCACCTCACCGCCGAACTCAACGACTTCACCGCCCTCGGCGAACTCACCACCCGCCTCGCCGACCTCGAACTCACCCAGATCGACGGCCCCTGGTGGGCCCTGCGCCCCACCTCACCCGCCCACGGCCAGGCCCGCCGCCAAGCCGTACTCGAAGCCGTCCAGCGCGCCCGCGAATACGCCGAAGCCCTCGGCGCCCACCTCGCCGCCCTCGTCGAACTCGCCGACCTCGGCGCCGAGAACGCCGCACCCTTCCAAGGCGCCCCCGGCGCCACCATGCGCACCATGGCCTTCAGCGGCTCCGAAGAAGCCGGCGCCCCGCCCCTCGACCTCGAACCGCAGCGGCAGACCATCTACGCCCAG
This sequence comes from Streptomyces sp. NPDC048269, assembly GCF_040652395.1. Classification (NCBI taxonomy): domain Bacteria; kingdom Bacillati; phylum Actinomycetota; class Actinomycetes; order Kitasatosporales; family Streptomycetaceae; genus Streptomyces; species Streptomyces sp. NPDC048269. The sequence continues at coordinate 204,703 of NZ_JBEZLW010000002.1, read as the reverse complement.
GTGAACGCACGCTTCACGATGACCCCGCCCCAGCTCTGAAAAAGCCCTGAAAGCCCACCATCAGACGCTCCGGGGGTGCTCATCAGAGCACCCCCATGCACATTCAACAGTTGTCAACAACCTTTTGCTCAAAGGTTGTTGAGTGGACACCAGGAACCAATTTCCTACTGCCTGGTAGGGGAATACGCTCGACCCATGCGCCGAGCGAAAATCGTATGTACCCTGGGCCCCGCCACCGACTCATACGACCAGATCAAAGCCCTGGTCGAAGCCGGAATGGACATCGCCCGCCTCAATCTCAGCCACGGCACCTACGCCGAACACGAAGAGCGCTACCAGCGCGTACGCAAGGCCTCCGACGAAACCGGCCGCAGCGTCGGCATCCTCGCCGACCTTCAAGGCCCGAAGATCCGCCTCGGCCGATTCCACGAAGGCCCCGTACTCCTTGAACGCGGCGACGAGTTCACCATCACCGTCGAAGACCACGAAGGCGACCGCCACACCTGCGGCACCACCTACAAAGGACTCGCCACCGACGTCACCACCGGCGAACGCATCCTCGTCGACGACGGCCGCGTCACCCTCGAAGTCACCGCAGTCGACGGCCCCCGCGTCCACACCACCGTCATCGAAGGCGGCATGGTCTCCGACCACAAAGGCCTCAACCTCCCCGGCGTCGCCGTCTCCGTCCCCGCCCTCTCCGACAAGGACATCGAAGACCTCCGCTGGGCCCTGCGCACCGGCGCCGACGTCATCGCCCTCTCCTTCGTCCGCAGCGGCCACGACATCGAAGACGTCCACCGCATCATGGACGAAGAAGGCCGACGCCTCCCCGTCATCGCCAAGATCGAAAAGCCCCAGGCCGTCGACAACATCGACGACATCGTCGCCGCCTTCGACGGCATCATGGTCGCCCGCGGCGACCTCGGCGTCGAAATGCCCCTCGAACAAGTCCCCATCGTCCAGAAGCGCGCCGTCAAACTCGCCAAGCGCAACGCCAAACCCGTCATCGTCGCCACCCAAATGCTCGACTCGATGATCGACAACTCCCGGCCCACCCGCGCCGAAGCCTCCGACGTCGCCAACGCCATCATCGACGGCACCGACGCCGTCATGCTTTCGGGCGAAACCAGCGTCGGCAAATACCCCGTCGAAACCGTCCGCACCATGTCACGCATCGTCGAAGCCGCCGAAGAAGACATCCTCGCCAAGGGCCTCCCACCCCTCACCGACCGCAACAAACCCCGCACCCAAGGCGGAGCCGTCGCCCGCGCCGCCGCCGAAATGGGCGACTTCCTCGACGCGAAATTCCTCGTCGCCTTCACCCAGAGCGGAGACACCGTCCGCCGGCTTTCCCGCTACCGCTCACCCATCCCCCTCCTCGCCTTCACCCCCGACCCCGCCACCCGCTCCCAGCTCAACCTCACCTGGGGCGTCGAAACCTTCCTCGGCCCCCACGTCGACTCCACCGACGCCATGGTCGCCCAGGTCGAAGAAGAACTCCTGCGCATCGGCCGCTGCATCCCCGGCGACGTCGTCGTCATCACCGCCGGCTCACCCCCCGGCGTCACCGGCTCCACCAACCTCGTCCGCATCCACCACATCGGCGACGCCGTCCGCTGACCGCCGCCGCACACCGCCTCACGTATGAGACGCACCGCGTCGGGCAGTACCAGCAGGCCCCCCACCCGAACCCGGGGAGCGCCCGCCCGACGCGGTCAGCCGCACCCCCGCCCCGGCTCCGATGGACTACCAGCCGAACCGCCGGTCGACGACAGCCGCGAACTCCTCGAACGAGAGAACCTCGTCACCGTTCGCGTCCGCCGCATCGAACAACGCCGACGACGCATCCACATCCCCCACAGCCCAGAGAGGCAGATCCCCCCGGGCGGCGAGCGTCGGCCCCTTCGACCGCAGAGCCGTGATCACCTCGACGCGGGTCAGCTGCCCGTCCTCGTTCAGATCCAGCGCGTCGAACAGCTTGCGGGCCTTCTCGCTCATCACACAGTCCCCTTCATCGCATGCCTTGACCTCGACCCGACTCTAGGTCCCACGGTGGCGCGTCAGTACTTCGGCCCGATGTGGGCGTCCATGAGCACCACGGAGCCCTTCCGGGCGATGGAGACGTTGAAGGGATCGCTGCCCCGGGCCAGGGCGGTCCACTGGACGCCGACCTTGGTGAGCGTGTCGGTACAGAGCCTCCGGATGTCGTCCGACTTGTTGGTGAAGAAGTACCGGGGGTACTCGTACCGCTTGCGCACCCCGCCGACCATCCGCGTGGTCCAGTTGGTGATCCGGCACCCGTCCGAGTGGATCAGCCCCCGGATGAACTCCCAAGGGTGGGCGTCGACGATCTCTTGCTGCCAGCCCTCCAGGACGATCCGCCGGTCGTGCTTCTTGCCGGGCCCGTGCTGCGGGAACAGACAGGTCCAGTGCCGCCCGTAGCTGGTGACGGCGACGCAGCCCTGCCGCTGGAGCAAGTAGACCTTGTCGTCGGGTCGCACGGCTCTGATTGCCGCCCGGCACTGCTCGATGAGGCCGGGCCATGCGTCGGCGCACGCAATCCGAAGGTGGTGCCCTCCGCGGGGGTGGGGGCTGATGCAGCCGTCGCCGAGATACAGGCCCAGGAGGTAGGCGTACGAGGCCTTGTCGGTGGGTCTTGCGCAGGGAATGGCTTGAGTGCGCAGGCGAGGAAGGGGCTCCAGCCGGGACTGCCAGGCTCGGATCGCGGCCCGGGATATCCCGGTTTCCTTGCTGACAGAATTCATGCTGCGCCCGCCGGCCAGCAGGTCCAAGGTGCGCACGCGGGTAGCGATGTCGTACATGTGGTCGACGCTTCCGCCTGAAATTCACGCAGTCGGAGCATTTCGCGTGCGCTTCGCCGAAAAGAGTGATGGTCATGCGAAGATCGCGTGACCATGGAATCAAAGCAAAGTGCCCCAGGTGGGATTCGAACCCACACTGTCCGCTGTTTGAGAGCGGCCTCTCTGACCAGTTGGAGTACTGGGGCCTAAGAAACGAAGGCTCGGGGGAGCCCTACGCGAGACCACCTTACCGTAGCTAGGTAGGCTCAGGGGAGCTTGTTATGCCCCGTATAGAGGAGCCTCCGTGACCGCCGAGCACGAGTCGACGCCCACGCCCGACGCCGACCAGTCGCACGTTCCGCCGCTGACGACGCGCGTCGTCATCGCCGAGGACGAGGCGCTCATCCGTCTCGACCTGAAAGAGATGCTGGAGGAGGAGGGCTACGCCGTGGTCGGTGAGGCCGGGGACGGCCAGACGGCCGTCGAGCTGGCCCGCGAGCACCGCCCGGACCTCGTGATCCTCGACGTGAAGATGCCCGTCCTGGACGGGATCTCCGCCGCCGAGAAGATCGCGGAGGAGTCCATCGCCCCCGTGCTGATGCTGACCGCGTTCTCGCAGCGCGACCTCGTGGAGCGCGCCCGCGACGCCGGGGCCATGGCGTACCTCGTGAAGCCGTTCAGCAAGAGCGACGTCGTGCCGGCCATCGAGATGGCCGTGTCCCGCTTCGCCGAGCTGAAGGCGCTGGAGAAGGAGGTCGCCGACCTCTCGCTCCGGCTGGAGACCCGCAAGCTCGTCGACCGGGCCAAGAGCATCCTGCAGACCCAGTACGGGCTCACCGAGCCCGCGGCCTTCCGGTGGATCCAGAAGACGTCCATGGACCGTCGTATGTCCATGCAGCAGGTTGCGGAGGCGGTCATCGAGGACGCCGAGGAGAAGAAGCAGAGCGCCGGCCAGTAGGCGCGGACAGGCGTGAGGCCCGCCTCCCCCCGAGGGGAGGCGGGCCTCACGGTTTGTGGGCGGGGTCAGTCCTCGCCGAGGTAGGCCTTGCGGACGTCCTCGTTGACGAGGAGTTCGCGGCCGGGGCCCGACAGGACGACCTTGCCGATCTCCATGACGTGACCCTGGTCGGCCAGCGACAGCGCGGCCTGGGCGTTCTGCTCGACGAGCAGGATCGTGGTGCCGGACGCCTTGAGCTCGGCGATCGTCGCCATGATCTTCTGCATCATGATCGGCGAGAGGCCCATGGAGGGCTCGTCGAGCATGAGGAGCTTCGGCCGGGACATGAGCGCGCGTCCCATGGCCAGCATCTGCTGCTCGCCGCCCGAGAGGGTGCCGGCGGCCTGCTTGCGGCGCTCTCCCAGGATGGGGAAGAGGTCGTAGGCGCGCTGGACGTCCTTCTGGATGCCGTCCTTGTCGCTGCGGAGGAAGGCACCGAGGAGGAGGTTGTCCTCGATCGTCATGCGCGGGAAGATGTGCCGCCCCTCGGGGGAGTGGGCGAGCCCGAGCGAGACGATGTTGTGCGCGGGGACCTTCTTCAGCGACTTGCCCTGGAACTTGATCTGGCCGCCGCGCGGTTTGATCAGGCCGGAGAGGGTGCGCAGGGTCGTGGTCTTGCCGGCGCCGTTGGTGCCGATGAGGGTGACGATCTCGCCCTCGTCGACGCTGAAGGAGATGCCTTTGACGGCTTCGATCTTGCCGTAGGCGACGCGGAGGTCCTCGACCTCGAGGAGGGCGGTCACTTGGCTTCTCCGTCCGTGCTGGTGGTGCTGTGCGCTTCGGCGGCTTCGGCCTCCGCGGCTTCGGCCTCGGCGGCTTCGGCTTCGGCGGCGTCGGCCTCCGCGGCTTCGGCGGCGTCGGCCTCCGCGGCGTCTTCCGCGACTGCCTCTGCGGCCTCTGCCTCCGCGGCTTCGACCTCGGCGACTTCGTCGGCGCCGGGGGCGCCCTCGAAGGGTTCGCCGAGGTAGGCGGCGATGACGCGCTCGTCGCCCTGGACCTCGGCAGCGGTGCCTTCGATGAGCTTTTCGCCCTGGACGAGGCAGGCGACGCGGTCGCAGAGGTTGAAGATGAAGCGCATGTCGTGCTCGATGACGAGGACGGCGATGCCCTTGTCCCGGATGGCGAAGATGAGCTCTTCGGTGGTCCGGGTTTCCTGCGGGTTCATGCCGGCGGTGGGCTCGTCCAGGAGGATGAGGCCGGGGTCGCTGGCCAGCGCGCGGGCGATTTCGAGCTTGCGCTGTTCGCCGTAGGGGAGGTTGCGGGCGAGGTGTTCGGCCTTGTGGTCGAGGCCGATGAACTCGAGGAGTTCCATGGCCTTTTCGCGGCTCGCGTTTTCTTCCCGGCCGAAGCTGGGGAGGCGCAGGAGGGCGGACCAGAGGCCTTCCTTGGTGCGGGTGTGGCGGCCTACGAGGACGTTTTCCAGGACCGTCATGTTGTTGAAGAGACGGATGTTCTGGAAGGTGCGGGCGATGCCGGCGGCGGTGACCTTGTAGGACTTGGGGGGCAGGACCGTGCCCTTGTACCGGACTTCGCCCTCGGTGGGGATGTAGAGGCCGGTCAGGCAGTTGAAGAAGGTGGTCTTGCCGGCGCCGTTGGGGCCGATGAGGCCGACGATCTCGCCGCTGCGCACGGTCAGGTCGACGTTCTTGACGGCGGTGAGGCCGCCGAAGCGCATCGTGACGCCGCGGGCGTCCAGGACCGTCTCGGTCGTGGTGGTGGTCATGGATCAGGCCCCTGTCTTGCCGAGGACTGTGGGCGCTTCGAGGTCCTTGTGGAGTTCGAGCTGGTTGCGCCGGTTGGGGATGAGGCCTTCGGGGCGCAGGCGCATGAGGATGACGAGCGCGATGCCGAAGACGAGGAGCTGGTATTCGCCCAGGAACTGGAGCTTGTTGGGGATCATGAAGAGGAGGGCGCCGCCGACGAGGGGGCCGGAGATGGTGCCCATGCCGCCGAGGACGACTGCGGCGAGGAGGAACGCCGAGTTCGGGGGGACGGCGTTGGCGAAGACGTACTGGTCCGGGGTGACGGTGTAGTTCACGTGGGCCTGTACGGCGCCGGCGAGTCCGGCGAGGGTGGCGCCGAGGGCGAAGGCGATGAGCTTGACGCGGAAGCCGTTGATGCCCATGGCTTCGGCGGCGGTCTCGTCTTCGCGGATGGCGACCCAGGCGCGGCCGATGCGGGATTCCGCGCTGCGGCGGAAGACCATGATCACGATGAGGGTGATCAGGAGCATCAGCAGGAAGTAGTTGGCGAAGCGGCCGATGGTGAATCCGGCGATGGTGTGGCTGGCTCCGAAGTCGAATCCGAAGAGGTCGACGTTGGGGATGCCGGCGATGCCGTTGGGGCCGTTGGTGATGTCGGGGCCGGAGACACCGTCGAGGTTGTTCATCGAGATGCGGAAGATCTCTCCGAAGCCGAGGGTGACGATGGCGAGGTAGTCACCGCGCAGGCGCAGGGTGGGGGCGCCGATGAGGACGCCGAAGACCATGGATGCGGCGGCGCCGACGAGGAGTGCGGCCCAGAAGGGGAAGTGCACGCCGAACGGCGAGTTGGGGGAGCCGGAGACCAGGGCCGCGGTGTAGGCGCCGACGCCGAGGAACGCGACGTAGCCGAGGTCGAGGAGGCCGGTGAGGCCGACGACGATGTTCAGGCCGAGGGCGACGGTGGCGAAGATGAGGATGTTGACGCCGAGGGTCGCGTACTGGTCGTCGGTCTGGGTGATGGGGAAGACGGCGGCCGCGGCGAAGGCGCCGACGAGGGCGACGTTGCGGTGCTTGGTGGTGAGGGCGGTGAAGCGGGCCACCAGGCCGGCCTTGTTGAGGGCGCCGAAGCCGAAGCCGGCGGTGATCAGGAAGCCGATGAAGAGTTCCTGGTACGGGGTGGTGATGCCGTACGTGAAGACGCCGAGGCCGAAGGCGAGGACGGCGGCGATCAGCAGGATCTCGACCCACGCGGGGAGCGGCCGGGCGGGGCGGGGGGTGCCGGTGGCGAGGGCGGCCTTGACGGTCGTCCAGCGGTTGCGCAGGTGGTGCTTGCGCTGTTCCCAGGCACTGTCGTCGGGGTCGGGGCCTTCGAGGACGGGGCGCTCGAAGGGCAGGGAGAGGGCACCGACGAGGGTGACGAGGGTGGCCAGGGCCACGACGATGCCGCCGGGCTCGAGGTTGACGATGCCGCCGAGGGTGGTGGTGATGGCGAGGATCGCGTACCACGCGGTGGTGAAGGCGGCGAGCGCGGCGAGCTTGATGGCGGCGTCGGCGCCGGCGGGGGTGAGCCAGCCGAGGCCCTTGACCCCGTAGGAGGAGAGGCCGAGGAGGGTGGTGAGGGCGCCGCCGATGAGGACGAGCCACTGGAGGCCGCCGGGGTATCCGTAGACGGTGAGGTCACCGGGGAAGGCGGCGGTCCAGGTCCAGGCGAGGAAGCAGGAGATGACGGTGAGGGCGCCGCCGGCGGTGGCGAGGGCGCGGCCCGTCTTCTCGGGGAGGGCGATGGCGCCCCGGGCCGAGGCGATGGTCGTCACGGTGTCCGTGGTTTCTGCGGTGTTGGTCGTCATGGGTCTCACGCCCTGTCCGCCACGCGCTCGCCCAGCAGGCCCTGGGGCCGGAAGAGGAGCACGAGGATGAGGAGTACGAACGCCCAGGTGTTACCCCAGGACTGGCCGCCGAGCTGGCTCATGCCGGGGACGTCGGCGACGTAGGCGGTGGTCAGGGTTTCGGCGAGGCCGAGGACCAGTCCGCCGATCATGGCGCCGTAGATGTTCCCGATGCCGCCGAGGACGGCTGCGGTGAAGGCCTTGAGGCCGAGGATGAAGCCCATCCGGTAGTTGACTTCGCCGTACTTGAGGCCGTAGGCGACGGCTCCGACGGCGGCGAAGGCCGCGCCGAGGGCGAAGGCGACCGTGATGATGCGGTCGGTGTTGATGCCCATGAGCTTGGCGGTGTCCGGGTCCTGCGCGGTCGCCTGCATGCCGCGGCCGGTGCGGGTCTTCTTGACGAAGAAGCCGAGGAAGGCCATGGAGATGGGGGCGGCGATCATCAGGAAGAGGTCACCGGTCTGGATGGTGATGCTGCCGAGGTGGAAGGGGCCCCCGGGGATCTCGGGGAAGACGATGGAGGACCGCGCGTCGGGGTACCAGGCCCATACCGCCTGCTGGAGGACGATGGAGAGGCCGATGGCGGTGATGAGCGGGGCGAGGCGGGGTGCGCTGCGCAGGGGCCGGTAGGCGAAGCGTTCGGCTCCGACAGCGATGAGGGTGGCGACGATGATCGCGCCTATGAGCATGAGGGGCAGTGCGACCCACATGGTGGTGCCGCCGGGGAGCATCAGCCAGACCGTGAGGGCTCCGAACCCGCCGGTCATGAAGATCTCGCCGTGGGCGAAGTTGATGAGCTGGACAATGCCATAAACCATCGTGTAGCCGATGGCGACGAGCCCGTACATGGATCCCAGTAGCAGGCCGTTGACCAGCTGTTGCGGCAGTTCGTGCACCGCAGGTCCTCCGAGTCTTTCGACGGATGTGACACCGCGCGGGGCGCTGTTGTGCGCGCCCCGCGCGGCAAATGAGGGGTGAGGGGGCTAGCGGGCTGGCCTGCTAGCCGGTGGGGTTCAGCCGGCGAGGGTGCCGGACTCGACGGGCTTGAAGTCGTCGCCCTCGACCTTGTAGACGGTGAGCTGCTTGTTGGTGGCGTCGCCGAACTCGTCGAAGGAGACCTTGCCGGTCACACCGTCGAAGGAGACGCCCTGGACGGCTTCGAGGACCTTGGCGCGGGCGTCGGAGGGGAGCTTGCCGTCGTTGGCCTCGACGACCTTCTTGACGGCCTCGATGACGGCCCAGGCGGAGTCGTACGAGTAGCCGCCGTAGGCGGAGTAGTCGTCCTTGAAGCCGGCCTTCTTGTAGTTGTCGATGAAGTCCTTGGCGGAGGGCAGGCTCTCGACGGGGGCGCCGACGGAGGTGGCGAAGTCGCCGGTGGCGGTGGCGCCGGCCAGCTCGACGTACTTCTTGTCCTTGATGCCGTCACCGCCGACGAGCGGGATGTTGGTGCCGGAGGCCTTGATCTGCTTGCTGAGGGGGCCGGCCGCCGGGTATTCGCCGCCGTAGTAGACGACGTCGGCGCCGGAGCTCTTGACCTGGGTCACGATCGCGGAGAAGTCCTTGCTCTCCGGGTCGATGTGGCCCTCGCCTGCGACGGCGCCGCCGAGCTTGGTGAACTCGCCCTTGAAGGTTCCGGCGAGGCCGGCGCCGTAGGTCTTCTTGTCATCGATGATGAAGACCTTCTTCTTGCCGGCCTTGTTGAAGAGGTACTGCGCCGCGTACGGGCCCTGGATGGCGTCCGTGGTGGCGGTGCGGAAGTAGCTCTTGTAGGTGCGGGTCTTCGTGCCCTCGGCCCACTTGGGGCCCTGGGTCAGCGAGGGGCTGGTGTTGGCCGGGGAGATCTGGGCGAGCTTGGCGTCGTCGAAGACCTTCTGCATCGACTCGGAGACCGAGGAGTTCAGCGGGCCGACGACACCGAGGACGTCCTTGTTCGCCGTGAGCTTGGTGGCGTTCTGCTGGCCGGAGGAGGCCTGTGCCTGGTCGTCGAGGGCTTCGATCTTGAAGGTGACGCCCTTGACGTACTTCTTCTCGTTGGCCTGGCGCGCGGCGAGGTCGGCGGAGTTCTTGATGCCGAGGCCGAGGGCGGAGAGGTCGCCGGTGAGCGGGGCGTCGACGCCGATGACGACCGTGGTGTTGCCACCGTCGGTGGAAGCGCCGCCCTTGTCGTCGCGCGAGCCGCAGGCGGTGAGAGTGAGGGCGCCCGCGGCGAGGGCGGCCGTCACGGCGATGAGCGAACGATGACGCACGATCAGTCCTTTCCTGGCGCCGCGTCCCCCCTGGGACGCGCCGAGTCGAACGCGGGAACCGAACTGAGTGGAATCCGGCGGTCGCGGTAACTGGCCGTGACTCTAGGCGGCTCTTCGGGGGATATGGAGGGCTGAGGCCAATGATGTGACTCTCTTGTTATGCCACGGCGTAATGCATAGCGGATCTCTGGGGGTGGAACGGGGGAATTCAGGCCGGTTCGTCTTGTCCGCATGCTGAGATGCGTGAGGACCATTCGCGGGTTTGGGTCCTGTCTTGCCAGGACTCTCGGGCCTGTTGGTCATGACGGAGTTGCGCTGCCGGTGTCTCGATCTTCGGGACAGGCCCTGGTCAGGGCCACGGAAAGATCCCTGGCATAACGGTCACCGGGGATGTAACTGTGATCCTCTTTCTGAATTTCATTACTGAGGGTTACTTCCAGGAATGGAAGCCCGGAATTCCGTGCTACATGCACGCAGTCCTTTGCCCGAATCAGCACCACGAGGTCGCGGACTTCTCCCGCCGCGACCGTGACCGGCAGCGGTGGCTGGATCGTCACGCTCAGTGCCTGCGACGGCTGGGCGATCCGCTCCACCGTGACGCCCGGACCGGAACCGTTTCGCACACGGACAGTGAACGCGAACGCGTTGCCGGAGGGGGTCGGCTCCACCGGTTCGCCGTAGGTGAGGGACACGGTCTGCGAGGGGGCCGGCGGGGGCGGGGGCGCCGGCGGCGAGGGGAGGATGGCGTAGACCCGGGCGCCGGCCGCGGCCAGTGCGGCCGCCGCGGCCAGGGTGAGCACGGCCCGCCGGTGGCGTGCATAGCGGACCCGGATCCGCCGGACCGCTCGGCCACGGGGCGTACGGGGCTCCGCGTGCGGCCTCTCCCGGCCCGTGGTGCCCTCCCCGGGCTCGACGGGGCCGATGCCGCTCACTGCCAGGGACCGCCCGTCGGAGTGCCCGAGCGGTAGCGCTCGGCGCAGCGGCGTCCGGCCTCGCGTGCGGTGAGCTCGCGGGCGGCCTCCCGGCCCTCGGTCTGCTGTGCGGTGCGGGCTTCGGCGAGGACGGCGCGCAGGATCTCGTTCTGGCCGCCGGACAGGCCCATGGCCTGGTAGTCGAGGCGGACGGCGTCGCGGCCCTCGCCGGCGTCGAGGATCACCCCGGTCCAGTGGGTGATCAGGGCGGTGCAGAGTTCCTGGGGCGTGGTGGTGTGCGGCGCGGGTGGCGGTGCGGTGGCGGTGGCGCCGGCGGGGGTGCTGTGGCCGGCGCAGCCGAGGAGCGTGGCGGCCAGGACTCCCGTCATCGCGCGTGCGGCCGTGGCGCGACGCGGCGCCGGTCCGGATCCCATGCGGGAACGCTAGACCGGCGCCGGGGGCTGCACAACTGCTGGTATCGGCCGCGTTGTTAAGAGTCCGTGTCGCGCAGCAGGCAGGTGAGCCGGGCGGTGCAGACGCGCCGGTCCTGCTCGTCGCTGATGACGACCTCGTAGGTGGCGGTGGAGCGGCCCCGGTGGACGGGGGTGGCGACGCCGGTGACGATGCCGGAGCGGACGCCGCGGTGGTGGGTGCAGTTCAGGTCCACGCCGACGGCGATCTTGTTGATTCCGCCGTGCATCATCGCGCCGACGGAGCCGAGGGTCTCGGCGAGGACGGCGGAGGCGCCGCCGTGGAGCAGTCCGTAGGGCTGGGTGTTGCCCTCGACCGGCATGGTGGCGACGACCCGGTCGGCCGAGGCCTCGAGGATCTTGATGTCCATGCGCTCGCCGAGGTGGCCCGCCGAGAACAGCGAGGGCAGGTCGATGCCCAGGGCCGCGTACTCGTCGAGGACCTCCTGCGGGAACTTCACTGCGTGCTGCTCGCCCATGGGCCGGCTCCGTTCGTCAACGCTCGTTAACCTGCTTGTCCTGACGTCGTTCTATCAGGCCGGTTCGAAGCGGACGACGACGGACTTGCTCGCCGGGGTATTGCTGGTGTCCGCGGTGGAGTCCAGCGGGACCAGCACGTTCGTCTCGGGGTAGTACGCGGCGGCGCAGCCGCGGGCGGTCGGGTAGTGCACCACGCGGAAGCCGGGCGCGCGCCTCTCCACGGCGTCATTCCACTCGCTGACCAGGTCCGTGTACGCGCCGTCGGCGAGGCCGAGCTCGGCGGCGTCCTCGGGGTGGACCATGACGATGCGGCGGCCGCCGGTGATCCCGCGGTAGCGGTCGTCGAGGCCGTAGATGGTGGTGTTGTACTGGTCGTGGCTGCGCAGGGTCTGCAGGAGCAGCCGGCCCGCCGGGACCCGGGGGTACTCCACCGGCGCGGCGGTGAAGTTGGCCTTGCCGGTCTTGGTGGGGAAGCGGCGCTCGTCGCGCGGGGCGTGCGGGAGCCGGAAGCCGCCCGGGCGGGCCACGCGGGCGTTGAAGTCCTCGAAGCCGGGGACGACGCGGGAGATCCGGTCGCGGATGGCCGCGTAGTCCCGCTCGAACTCCTCCCAGGGGGTCTTGGAGGCCTCGCCGAGGACGGCGCGGGCCATGCGGGCCACGATCGCGGGCTCGGAGAGCAGGTGCGGTGAAGCCGGGGCGAGGTTGCCGCGGGAGGAGTGGACCATGCCCATGGAGTCCTCGACGGTCACGAACTGCTTGCCCGATGCCTGGACGTCCTTGTCGGTGCGGCCGAGGGTGGGCAGGATCAGGGCGCGCTTGCCGGTGACCGCGTGGGAGCGGTTGAGTTTGGTGGAGACGTGGACGGTCAGGGAGGCGCGGCGGATCGCGGCTTCGGTGACCTCGGTGTCGGGGGTGGCGCCGACGAAGTTGCCGCCCATGGCGAAGAAGACCTTGGCCTCGCCGTCGCGCAGGGCCTGGATCGAGCGGACCACGTCGAAGCCGTGGTGGCGCGGCGAGGTGATCTCGAATTCGCGGTCGAGGGCGTCGAGGAAGGCGGGCGCGGGGCGCTCGAAGATCCCCATGGTGCGGTCGCCCTGGACGTTGGAGTGGCCGCGGACGGGGCAGACGCCGGCGCCGGGGCGGCCGATGTCGCCGCGCAGCAGGAGCAGGTTGACGACCTCGCGGATGGTGGCGACGGCGTGCTTGTGCTGGGTGAGGCCCATGGCCCAGCAGACGATGGTGCGCTTCGAGGCCAGGATCAGGGCCAGCGCCTGCTCGATCTCGGGCCGGGTCAGGCCGGTCGCGGTGAGGGTCTCGTCCCAGTCGGCTTCCTTGGCCGCGGCCGCGAAGTCCTCGTAGCCGTGGGTGTGTTCGCGGATGAACTGCTCGTCGGTGGCTCCGCCCGCCTCGATGACCAGCTTGTTCAGGAGGCGGAAGAGGGCCTGGTCGCCGCCGATGCGGATCTGCAGGAAGAGGTCGTTGAGGGCGGTGCCCTTGAGCATGCCGAGGGGGGTCTGGGGGTTCTTGAACCGTTCCATTCCCGCCTCGGGCAGCGGATTCACCGAGATGATCTTCGCGCCGGCGGACTTGGCCCGTTCGAGGGCGGAGAGCATGCGGGGGTGGTTGGTGCCCGGGTTCTGCCCGGCGACGATGATCAGTTCGGCCTGGTGGAGGTCTTCGAGGGAGACGCTGCCCTTGCCGATGCCGATGGTCTCGTTGAGCGCGGAGCCCGAGGACTCGTGGCACATGTTGGAGCAGTCGGGCAGGTTGTTGGTGCCGAACTCGCGGGCGAAGAGCTGGAAGAGGAACGCGGCCTCGTTGCTGGTGCGGCCCGAGGTGTAGAAGAGGGCCTCGTCGGGGGAGGCGAGCGCGGTGAGCTCCTCCGCGATGACCGCGAAGGCCCGCTCCCAGCTGATCGCCTCGTACCGGTCGCCGCCCTCCGGCAGAGCCCCTCGTTCCAGAAGCATGGGGTGGGTGATCCGGCCCTGCTGCCCCAGCCAGTAGCCGGAGCGCGTGGCCAGGTCGGCGAGGGGGTGCGCGGCGAAGAACTCAGGGGTGACCCGGCGCAGCGTGGCCTCTTCGGCGACGGCCTTGGCGCCGTTCTCGCAGAACTCGGCGGTGTGCCGCTCGTCGCCCTCGGGCCAGGCGCAGCCGGGACAGTCGAAGCCGTCCTTCTGGTTGACCTTGAGCAGGGTGCGGGCGGTCCGGGCCAGGCCCATCTGCTGCTGCGCGATCTTCAGGGTGTGCCCGATCGCGGGCAGCCCGGCGGCCGCCTGCTTCGGGGGCGCGACCTGCGGCGCGTCCTGTACCGGATCACCTGCGGGCGGCTTGGTTGCCATGTCGCTCCCCTTCGAGCTGTCTGCGCGTACGCCCCCGATCCTGTCACGCCCCGCCGACATCGCCGCCGCCGGATTTGCCGGTCCCCGCAGCCCGTCCGGTTTTGTCGGTGGGGGCGCCTAGGATCGGGGGCGTGGCAGATTCAGCATCGAAGAAGACCGACCAGACGACCGCAGCGGACCGCCCCCGCCTGATGCTCATGGACGGGCACTCCCTGGCGTACCGGGCGTTCTTCGCGCTGCCCGCGGAGAACTTCACGACCGCGACCGGCCAGCCGACCAACGCCATCTACGGCTTCGCGTCGATGCTGGCGAACACGTTGCGCGACGAGGCCCCCACGCATTTCGCGGTGGCGTTCGACGTGTCCCGCAAGACGTGGCGTTCGACGGAGTTCCCCGAGTACAAGGCGAACCGCTCCAAGACTCCCGACGAGTTCAAGGGGCAGGTCGAGCTGATCGGCGAGCTGCTCGACGCGATGCGCGTGCCGCGGTTCGCGGTCGACGGCTTCGAGGCCGACGACGTGATCGCGACGCTGGCGACGCAGGCGGAGGCCCTCGGCTTCGACGTGCTGATCGTCACCGGCGACCGCGACTCCTTCCAGCTCGTCTCCGAGCACACCACCGTGCTCTACCCGACCAAGGGCGTCTCCGAGCTGACCCGGTTCACCCCGGAGAAGGTGGAGGAGAAGTACGGTCTCACTCCCCAGCAGTACCCGGATTTCGCGGCGCTGCGCGGTGACCCGTCCGACAACCTGCCGGGCATCCCCGGTGTCGGCGAGAAGACCGCCGCCAAGTGGATCACCCAGTTCGGGTCGTTCGCGGAGCTCGTGGAGCGTGCCGAGGAGGTCAAGGGCAAGGTCGGGCAGAACCTGCGCGACCACCTGGAGTCCGTCAAGCTCAACCGCGTCCTGACCGAGATGGTCAAGGACGTGGAGCTGTCCAAGGCCCCGGCCGACCTGGCCCGCGTCCCGTACGACCGGTCCGCGGTGACCGGGGTGCTGGACGTGCTGGAGATCCGCAACGCCTCGCTGCGCGAGCGGCTGCTGGCCGTGGACCCGGGCGCGGCCGAGGAAGAGGCCCCGGCTCCGGTGGCGGCGGGCGTGGAGCTGGACGGCTCCGTGCTGGGTGCGGGCGAGCTCGCTCCGTGGCTCGAAGCCCACGCGGGCGCGCCGCTGGGCGTGTCCACCGTCGACAGCTGGGCGCTGGGTCAGGGCAACGTCAGCGAGGTCGCGCTGGCCTCGGCCGCGGGTCCGGCCGCCTGGTTCGAGCCGTCCGAGCTGGACGAGGCGGACGAGCGGGCCTTCGCCGCCTGGGCGGCCGATGCGGCGAAGCCGAAGGTCGTGCACAACGCCAAGGGTCTGATGCGGGTCTTCCCCGAGCACGGCTGGAGCCTCGCGGGCGTCACCATGGACACGGCGCTCGCCGCCTACCTGGTCAAGCCGGGCCGCCGGTCCTTCGCCCTGGACGTGCTGTCCCACGAGTACCTGCACCGGGAGCTCGCGCCAGCCGCCGCCGACGGCCAGCTGGCCTTCGGCGCGGACG
Organism: Streptomyces sp. NPDC048269; assembly: GCF_040652395.1. NCBI lineage: Bacteria > Bacillati > Actinomycetota > Actinomycetes > Kitasatosporales > Streptomycetaceae > Streptomyces > Streptomyces sp. NPDC048269. The sequence goes on along the minus strand of NZ_JBEZLW010000002.1, from coordinate 189,328 downwards.
AGACGGCCGAGGCCGAGGCGCTGATGGCGCAGGCCCGCGCCGTCCTGGACCTGGGCGAGGCCTTCACCGGCAAGCTCGCCGAGGTCGGCGCGGCCGAGCTGCTCCACGACATGGAGCTGCCGACCTCCGAGCTGCTCGCCCGGATGGAGCGGGCCGGCATCGCCGCCGACCGCGACCACCTGGAGGCCATGGAGCAGCAGTTCGCGGGAGCGGTGCAGCAGGCGGTGAAGGAGGCGCACGCGGCGGTCGGCCACGAGTTCAACCTCGGCTCGCCCAAGCAGCTCCAGGAGGTCTTCTTCGGCGAGCTGGACCTGCCGAAGACGAAGAAGACCAAGACCGGCTACACCACGGACGCGGACGCGCTGGCCTGGCTGGCCACGCAGACCGACCACGAACTGCCGGTGATCATGCTGCGGCACCGGGAGCAGGCCAAGCTGCGTGTCACCGTGGAGGGCCTGGTCAAGACCGTCGCCGCCGACGGCCGGGTGCACACCAGCTTCAGCCAGACCGTCGCCGCGACCGGCCGCCTGTCCTCCACCGACCCCAACCTGCAGAACGTGCCGGTGCGCACCGACGAGGGCCGCGCCATCCGCCGCGGTTTCGTCGTCGGCGAGGGCTTCGAGTCCCTGATGACGGCCGACTACAGCCAGATCGAGCTGCGCGTGATGGCCCACCTCTCCGAGGACGAGGGCCTGATCGAGGCGTTCGCCTCCGGCGAGGACCTGCACACCACCGTCGCCTCCCAGGTGTTCAGCGTGGAGCGCGAGCAGGTCGACGCCGAGATGCGCCGCAAGATCAAGGCCATGTCGTACGGTCTCGCCTACGGGCTGTCCGCGTTCGGTCTCGCGCAGCAGCTGAACATCGAGCCCGCCGAGGCGCGCGGCCTGATGGAGACGTACTTCGAGCGGTTCGGCGGCGTGCGCGACTACCTGCGGCGCGTCGTGGACGAGGCCCGGGCCACCGGATACACGGCGACGGTCTTCGGCCGCCGCCGGTACCTGCCCGACCTCAACAGCGACAACCGCCAGCGCCGCGAGGCCGCCGAGCGGATGGCTCTCAACGCCCCGATCCAGGGCACCGCGGCCGACATCGTCAAGGTCGCGATGCTGCGCGTCGACAAGGCGATCACCGAGGCGGGCCTGAAGTCGCGGATGCTGCTCCAGGTCCACGACGAAATCGTGCTGGAGATCGCCCCGGGCGAGCGGAAGCAGGTGGAGGAGCTGGTGCGCCGCGAGATGGGCGCCGCCGTGGAACTGCGGGCCGCCCTGGACGTGTCGGTGGGCGTCGGCCCCGACTGGGAGTCCGCCGCGCACTGACCCGCGCAGGTGCGTACGGCTCGCGCCGCGCCCGTTCCCGCCGCCTACCGGGCGGCGGGAACGGGCGTTCGCGCGTCCTCGGCCGAGCGGCTCGGGCCGCGCCGGTGGCGCAGGCGCACGAGGGCCCCGTACAGCAGTAGACCCACGGCGAGGCCGCCGCCCGCGCCGAAGCAGACGGTCGGAATGATGTCGAGCGGCGTGCGGATCCGGTCGAAGAACGTGAAGAAGCGGACCACGCGCATGGTGATGCCGGCCGCCACGCACACCACGACCAGCGCGAGCGCACCCCCCAGCTCGGCGCGGGTCAGCACCGGCACGGACGCCGGAACCGGCGGGGCGGACAGCCGCCGCAGGGCGGTCGCCGTGAACCAGAGCAGAGCGCAGGCCGCGGCCGCCGAACTGCCGTACTGCAGGTACGTGTAGAGCGGCAGGCCGAAGGCGAGCGGCTCACCGAGCGCCGGCAGGGCATTCGTCCCCCAGCGGTCCAGGTGCGTGAAGCTGTCCCACACCACGTGCGTGAGGGACCCCACGACCGCCGAGACGTAGAACCGGAGCGCGAGCGCGGACGGCTGGCGCCCCCGCCAGCGTTCGCCGCGCACGAAGGCGTGGACGCGACCGCGCCAGCCGCGCGGCAGGAGCGCGATCAGCGGCTCCCGCAACAGCAGCCAGCATCCCACCAGGGCGGCGGTGAGCACGGCGTCCGCGGTGAGCACGCCCGGCAGCGAATGCGTGAAGTCGCCGTACGACATGACCCCTTCGACGACCGCGTCGGCGAAGTAGAACGTGTCCGGTGCGAACGATCCGAGGACCAGCGCCGAGGCGACCAGCGGCCCCCGCGCGCGCCCGGTCCGGCGGACGGCCGGAAGTACGGCGGCCGCATGGCTGAGGGTGAACGGCATGGCGCCTCTCGTCGACGTGGGGATGTCGTGAATTCCCGTACACAGTACGGGCCCTCTGCAGGGTGCTGACGTATGGTCGCGCCCGACGTCGAGGGGGAGGGGTCCGGCTCATGTCGGCTCGAATATACGGACGCAGGCTGCGCAGGGGCGGGGCGGCCGCCCTGGTCTGCGCGCTGGTGGTCGCCGCGGTGACCGCTTCCCAAGGCCCGGCCGGCGGGCCGGCGGACCGGATCTCCGCGGTCGGCGAGGGGGGTGCTCCACCCCCGCCGCTGGCGGCCGGAACCGGAGGGGACTCCTCCTACTTCACCGAACTGCCGCCGCCGGCTAGCCCCGAGCCGCCGGCCCTGCTGCTGCCGGAGGGCGGCACGCCGACGACGCCGGGGGAACACGCGGCGGCCGAATCCGGGCCCGTGGTCGCAGGCGCGGGTGAGGGCGCGCAGGGGATACCGGCGAGCGTGCTCGCCGCGTACCTGCGGGCGGAGAAGGTGGTGGGGGAGAGCGACGCCCGCTGCGGACTGCGCTGGCAGCTCCTCGCGGCGATCGGCAAGGTCGAGTCCGGGCAGGCGCGCGGCGGCCGGGTGGACGCGGCCGGCACCACGCTGCGCCCGATCCTGGGACCGGTGCTCGACGGCAACGGCTTCGCCGACATCCCGGACACGGACGGCGGGGCGTACGACGGGGACGCCAGGTACGACCGGGCGGTCGGGCCCATGCAGTTCATCCCCTCCACGTGGGCGGCGTGGGGGCAGGACGCGGACGGCGACGGCCGGCGCAACCCGAACAACGTGTACGACGCGGCCCTCGCGGCCGGGCGGTACCTGTGCGCGGGGAACCGGGACCTGCGGGTGGACGCGGACCTGGACCGGGCGGTGCTCTCGTACAACCAGTCCGCCGAGTACCTGAGGACGGTGCGGTCCTGGTTCACCTACTACCTCAAGGGGACGCACGAGGTCCCGGACAACGGGGGCGCGGGCGCGCCCGCGGTGACACCGCCGAAGCCGGACCCGAAGCCGAGCCCCGCACCCACTCCTACGCCCTCGCCCTCACCGGACCCGACGCCCTCGCCGACGCCCTCGCCGACGCCTACGCCTACCCCCACGCCTACCCCCACGCCCACCCCGACCCCGACGCCCACCCCGACCCCGACGCCCACCCCGACCCCCACGCCCACCCCGACGCCGACCCCCACCCCGACGCCTACGGCCCCGCCCACGCCGAGCCCCAAGCCCACGCCCACCCCGACCCCGACGGTGAAGCCCGGGCCCAAGCCCTCGCAGTCTCCGTCCCCGTCCGCGTCCCCATCCCCGTCCGCGTCCCGGTCCGCGTTCCCGTCTCCCCCGCCGGAGGCGACCGGCCTGGGGGAAACCCCGTAGTCGAACGGTTCTCATCTCGCGTCCGCATTGCTACGGTGCCTCCGCCCTGACGCCCTATCAGATTCCGGAGGCCCGGCATGCGCGCATTCATCGCCGCCGCCAGCGGGCTCGTCCTCGCGGTGCTCCTCGTCCTCGCCATCACGGCGCTCGGGGCGCCCGAAGGCAAGACCTCACCCAAGCCCCTGCTCACCACCGCGCCCCCCGCGCCCGGAAAGTAGAGGAGGGCCCGGCCATGCGACGCAGAGCGAGCCTCGTCCTGCTGGCCCTCGCCGTGTTCTGCGCGGCCCTCGCACCGCTGCTGCGCTGGTACGCGTACCCGCGACTCGCCAAGATCCCGCCGAACCAGTACCAGGAGATGGTCCTGGAGGCGAAGGACGCGACCCTCCTCGACTACTTCAACGGCATGCAGCCCAAGAAGGTCGACAAGGTCACGATCGTCCAGACCCTCAAGGGCAACGTGGAGGCGTCGAAGGAGATCGAGGCCAGCGCGGGCAAAGACGTCGTCGTCTGGGACACGCTGACGCACATCATCGACCCGGAAGGGAAGACGGTCTCCCAGATCCCCGAGCGCTACATCTTCGACGCCCACACCCAGGACCCGGTGCACGCCACCGGCGAGATGGTCGACGGGGACGCCGTCGAACGCGAGGGCATCGAGTTCAAGTGGCCGTTCTTCACGGAGCCGCGCGACTACCTGTACTTCGACGCGCAGACCCGTACCTCCTCGCCGATCCACTACGTCGGCCCGCGCACGTACCGCGGCATGGACGTCTACTACTTCGAGCAGACCGTCCCGTGGACCAAGGTCGCCATGCCGAAGAAGATGCCGATCGAGGGCATCGACCCGGCGACGATCGAGGCGACCACCGGCACCACCCTCTGGTACACGACGAAGGCGATGTTCTGGGTCGACCCGGTGACCGGGGCGCCGGTCAACGCGGAGCAGGTGATCCAGCAGGAGATGCGCGGCGGCATCGCGGCGGGCGGCCCCGACGGCAAGCTCACCGCCTTCGCCGGGCACGTGAAGATGCGCGAGGACTACGCGAAGTACACCCTCGACCTGGTCGCCTCGAACCGTACGAAGGTCCTCGCGCTGCACACCTACGCGCCGATCGGCCTGGCGGCCGGCGGGCTGGCGCTCCTCGCGGTGGCGCTGTGGCTGGAGGCGAGGAGCCGCCGGGAGCCGGGACCACGGCCGGAGGCGGAGCTCAGCGCCTGAAGCGGGCGTTGGTGTGGCGAGTGGGCTCGGCGGTGGCGGGGTCCTCCGGCCAGGGGTGTTTGGGGTAGCGGCCACGGAGCTCGGCGCGGACGGCGCGGTAGCCGCCCTGCCAGAACGAGGCCAGGTCGGCGGTGACGGCGGCGGGCCGTCCGGCGGGCGACAGCAGATGGACGAGTACGGCCACCCCGGACACCCGGGGCGTCTCGGCCAGCCCGAACAGCTCCTGGAGCTTCACGGCCAGCACCGGCTGCCCGTGCTCGGCGGAGTAGTCCACCCGGATCCGGGATCCGCTGGGGACCTCGAGCCGTTCCGGAGCCAGCTCGTCCAGCCGTGCGGCCTCGCCGGTGGCCCAGGGCAGGAGCCGGTTCAGGGCCTGCCCGGCGTCGATCCGCCCGAGGTCCGCCCGGCGCCGGGCGCGGGACAGCTCCGGCTCCAGCCAGTCGTCGGCGCGGTCCAGCAGCGCGCCGTCGTCCGCCACGTCGGGCCACGCGCCACCGAGCGTCCGGTGCAGGAAGCCCAGCCTGGCCCGGAGCCCTTCCGCGTCCGCGGACCAGCGCAGCAGGCCGAGCCCCTCGGTACGGAGCCCGTCGAGCAGGGCGGCCCGTACGAGGGCGGGGTCGGGGTTCCGCAGAGGGCGTACGGCGAGCTCGATCGCTCCCAGCCGGTCCGCCGCCCGGGCGACGAGGTCCCCGTCCTCCCAGCGCACCTCTTCACCCTGGCTGCGCAGATGCGCGGCTGCGGCCAGGGCGGTCTCCTCGTCGATGACGGCGGCCAGCCGGACGCGGGCCGAGGCGGAGTGCGGGGCCCGGTCCGCGACGGCGAGGGCGAGCCAGGGCGCGCGGCGCAGCGGTGAGCCGTCGGCGAGCTCGGCCGCGGTCCCGGACGCCATGAGGAAGGCGCCCTCTCCCTTGGCCTTCGCTACGCGCTCGGGAAACGCGAGGGCGGCGACGAGCCCGGCGGCGGCGTCGTCGGACAGGGAGTCGCCCCCCACCCCGCCCCTTCCCGAAACGCGGGGCTCCGCCCCGCGTCCCCGTTCCCGGGGCTCCGCCCCGCGTCCCCGTTCCCGGGGCTCCGCCCCGCGTCCCCGTTCCAGGGGCTGCGTCCCGAGTTCCCGTTCCAGGGGCTCCGCCCCGGACCCGGCGGGGGCTCCGCCCCCGGACCCCCGCGCCTCAAACGCCGGCGGGGCTGAATCTGCCCCGTCCGCGCCGGCAGGTGCAGGGGCTGCGCCCTGCACCTGCGGCGCCTGGATGGCGCGGAGCGCCATTTCAGCCCCGCCGGCGTTTGAGGCGCGGGTCCGGGCAGAGCCCGGCTGGGGGCCCGGGGCGGAGCCCCGAGTGCGGCGGCCGGGGTCGCCGGCCCCGGTTTCGGGAAGGGGCGGGGTGGGGGAAGAGCCCCGCGCAGCGGCGCCCGCATCGGCGGGGCCGGCCGGCAGCCCGGCGTCCGATGATCCGGCCCCGGTGGGAGCCGGACCCGCGGCTCGCTCCAGGCGGCGGGACTCCGCGCGCCACCGGGCCGCGTAGGCGTCGCCGCCCCGCCGGGCGGAGCGCCAGGCCGCGGCCAGGTCGTCCCCGTACTCCCGCGGCGGTTCCTCGCTCAGCAGTGCCACCACCTCCGCGGCCCGGCGGGAGCCGAGGGCCGCGGAGCCGTCCAGCAGGGCGCGGGCCAGCCGGGGGTGCAGGCCCAGCCGGGCCATCCGCAGACCCCGCGGAGTCGGACGGCCCGCGCCGTCCACCGCGCCCACGGCCCGCAGGACCTCCCGCGCCGCGGCCATCGCCCCGGCCGGCGGCGGGTCCAGCAGCGCCAGCCCGGACGCGTCCGGATCGCCCCAGCACGCCGCCTGCAGGGCGAACTGCGCCAGGTCGGCGATGCGGATCTCGGGGGAGGGGAACGCGGGCAGGCGTCCGTCCTCCGCCTCGGTCCAGCAGCGGTACACCGCGCCCGGCGCCTCGCGCCCGGCCCGCCCCGCCCGCTGGCGCCCGGCCGCGCGGGATGCCCGTACGGTCGCCAGCGCGCCCAGCCCCCGCGCGTGGTCCATCCGGGGCTCGCGGGCCAGCCCGGAGTCCACCACCACGCGTACGCCCGGCACGGTCAGGCTGGACTCCGCCACGGCGGTGGAAAGGATCACCCGGCGGTGGTCGGAAGCCGTCAGCGCCGCGTCCTGCACGGCAGCCGGGGCCCGCCCGTGGATCTGGAGCACCTCCGCGTCCACCCCGCCCAGCTGCCCGGCCACCCGGGCGATCTCCCCGACGCCGGGCAGGAAGCACAGGACATCGCCGGAACGTTCCGCCAGCGCCCGTCGTACCACCGAGGCCACGTGCGTCAGCTGCGCCGGGTCCACCCGCATCCCGTGCGGCGGCCGCACCGGCCGGGCCGGCGGAGCCCAGACCGTCTCCACCGGGTACGAGACCCCGGCCGCCTCCACCACCGGCGCGTCGCCGGGACCGCCACGACCGAGCGCGCGCGACCACCCGGCCGCGTCGGTCGTCGCCGAAGCCGCCACCAGACGCAGATCCGGGCGCAGTGTCTCCCGTACGTCCAGGAGGAAGGCGGCGACCGTGTCGGCGTCCAGGTGCCGCTCGTGGCACTCGTCCAGGATCACCAGGTCCACGCCGGCCAGCTCCTGGTCGCGCTGGAGCCGCTGGAGCAGGACACCGGTGGTGACCACCTCGACCACCGTGCCGGGGCCCGTCACCCGCTCGCCGCGCACCGTGAAGCCCACCGCGCCGCCGACGGCCTCGCCGAGCAGCCAGGCCATGCGCCGCGCCGCCGCCCGGGCGGCGATCCGCCGCGGCTCGGCGACCACGACCCGGCGCCGGGGCCCGCCGCCCACCAGCCCCGCCAGCACCAGCGGCACCAGCGTGGTCTTGCCCGTGCCCGGCGGTGCGCAGAGCACGGCGGTGCCGTGGCCGTCCAGCGCCGAGACGAGCGCGGGCACCGCCTCCCGTACGGGAAGGGTGTCGATTGCGGCGGTACGGATCACGTCAGTCGCGCTCGCAGACGAAGATCGCGGTGCCCGGGATCAGGTTGCCGCGCAGCGGGGACCAGCCGCCCCACTCCTGGCTGTTCCACTCCGGCCACTCGGGCTCGACCAGGTCGACCAGGCGGAAGCCGCCCGCCACCACGTCGCGGACCCGGTCGCCGATCGTGCGGTGGTGCTCGACGTACACGGCGCGGCCCTGCTCGTCCTGTTCCACGTACGGGGTCCGGTCGAAGTAGGACGCGGCGACGGAGAGGCCCTCGGGACCGGGCTCGTCGGGGAAGGCCCAGCGGATGGGGTGGGTGACGGAGAAGACCCAGCGGCCGCCGGGACGCAGTACGCGGCGTACCTCGCGCATCACGTTCACCGGGTCGGCGACGAACGGGACGGCCCCGTAGGCGGAGCAGGCGAGGTCGAAGGACGCGTCGCGGAAGGGCAGCCGGCCGGCGTCGGCCTCGACGAGCGGGACGTCCTCGCCGATGCGCAGGGCGTGCTGGAGCTGGCGGTGGGAGAGGTCGAGGGCGACGGGGCGGGCGCCCTGCGCGGCCAGCCAGCGCGAGCACTGCGCGGCGCCGGCGCCGATCTCCAGGACGTCCTTGTTCTTGAGGGAGGCGGCGGGGCCCAGGAGGGCCGCCTCCGCCTCGTCCAGGCCTTCCGGCCCCCACACGAAGCGGTCGTCGCCGAGGAAGGCGCCGTGCTCGCTCTGGTACTCGTCGGCGTTGCGGTCCCACCAGCCGCGGCTCGCCCGGCTGCTCTCCGCTTCACCGGCGTCACGCCGGGTGGCCTCGGCGTCGTCCCCGGAGGCGGAATCTGCCTCGTAAGCGTCTTCGGGGGCGTAGTCCTCTTGGTTCATGGGGCCCGTCGTCGTAGTCTGCGAATGTCTGCGGAGCGGAGCAGGGACGTGGCATGACGGCCTCCCCGCCCACGAATTGTGCCGGTTATACGGCGATCCGCCGGGGGTGTCCGCCTTCGCGCATTGACCGTGTCCGGCTGCCCCCGTATGCTACAAGTTGCGCTGCGAGCCTGTGCTCCTCAGACCTAGCAGGCTGCGCTTGCATTTGTTGATGTCCCCTCGGTTTTCGAGGCCCTTCCCGCTTCTCGCGGATCAGGGCTTCCTTGGCTGTCCGGCTTCGGCAGATGCCGATAAGGGCTCCCGGCGTAGCAGTACCTACGACTTTCTGTCCGTAACCGGAGCCCTTTCCCACATGACGAGCAGCACCGAGACCACCTCTACCACTCCGCAGGTAGCGGTCAACGACATCGGTAACGAGGAAGCCTTCCTCGCCGCGATCGACGAGACGATCAAGTACTTCAACGACGGCGACATCGTCGACGGCGTCATCGTGAAGGTCGACCGGGACGAGGTCCTGCTCGACATCGGTTACAAGACCGAAGGCGTGATCCCGAGCCGTGAGCTCTCGATCAAGCACGACGTCGACCCGAACGAGGTCGTCAAGGTCGGCGACGAGATCGAGGCCCTTGTTCTCCAGAAGGAGGACAAGGAAGGCCGTCTGATCCTGTCCAAGAAGCGCGCTCAGTACGAGCGTGCCTGGGGCACGATCGAGAAGATCAAGGAAGAAGACGGCATCGTCACCGGTACCGTCATCGAGGTCGTCAAGGGTGGTCTCATCCTCGACATCGGCCTCCGCGGCTTCCTGCCGGCCTCCCTCGTCGAGATGCGTCGCGTCCGCGACCTCCAGCCCTACGTGGGCAAGGAGCTCGAGGCGAAGATCATCGAGCTGGACAAGAACCGCAACAACGTGGTCCTGTCCCGCCGCGCCTGGCTCGAGCAGACCCAGTCCGAGGTTCGCCAGACGTTCCTCACCACCCTGCAGAAGGGTCAGGTCCGCTCCGGCGTCGTTTCCTCGATCGTCAACTTCGGTGCCTTCGTGGACCTGGGTGGCGTCGACGGTCTCGTCCACGTCTCCGAGCTGTCCTGGAAGCACATCGACCACCCGTCCGAGGTTGTCGAGGTCGGCCAGGAGGTCACCGTCGAGGTCCTCGACGTCGACATGGACCGCGAGCGCGTCTCCCTGTCGCTGAAGGCGACGCAGGAGGACCCGTGGCAGCAGTTCGCCCGGACCCACCAGATCGGTCAGGTCGTCCCGGGTAAGGTCACCAAGCTGGTTCCGTTCGGTGCGTTCGTCCGCGTGGACGAGGGCATCGAGGGTCTGGTCCACATCTCCGAGCTGGCCGAGCGCCACGTGGAGATCCCGGAGCAGGTCGTCCAGGTCAACGACGAGATCTTCGTCAAGGTCATCGACATCGACCTCGAGCGTCGCCGGATCTCGCTGTCGCTGAAGCAGGCCAACGAGTCCTTCGGTGCCGACCCGGCGTCGGTCGAGTTCGACCCGACCCTGTACGGCATGGCCGCGTCGTACGACGACCAGGGCAACTACATCTACCCCGAGGGCTTCGACCCCGAGACCAACGACTGGCTCGAGGGCTTCGACAAGCAGCGCGAGGCCTGGGAGACCCAGTACGCCGAGGCGCAGCAGCGCTTCGAGCAGCACCAGGCTCAGGTCATCAAGAGCCGCGAGGCCGACGAGGCCGCTGCCGCCGAGGGCGCTGCCGCCCCGGCCGCCGGTGGCAACGCCGGTGCGGGCATCTCGGGTGGTTCGTACTCCTCGGAGTCGGACGAGACCTCCGGCGCCCTGGCGTCGGACGAGGCCCTGGCCGCGCTCCGCGAGAAGCTGGCCGGCGGCCAGAGCTGATCGCAGCGCGCATCACACCCCGGTGTGAGCCGAGCTGGTTGAGCTGAACGGTGAGGCCCGTCCCCTTCGGGGGGCGGGCCTCACCGCGTTTCCCGCTGATCCGTTTGGCCAACTGGGGAATGGTGGCGCCTCCTTGGACGTTCATTGCAGAGAACGCGACGAGGGAGGAGTGGTGACGGTGCTTGATCCACAGGGTCTGTACGAATGGGACGCCAAGGGCCTGGCGGTGGCCGACCTGGCGCTCGCCCAGGACTCGGCCGGGCTGGTCATGCTCTACCACTTCGAGGGGTACATCGACGCGGGTGAGACCGGGGAGCAGATCGTCGAGCGGCTCCTGGACACCCTGCCCCACCAGGTGGTGGCGCGCTTCGACGCCGACCGGCTGGTGGACTACCGGGCCCGCCGCCCGCTGCTGACCTTCCAGCGCGACCGCTGGACGGAGTTCGAGGAGCCCCGGCTGGAGGTCCGGCTCGTCCAGGACGCCACCGGAGCGCCGTTCCTGCTGCTGTCCGGCCCCGAGCCGGACGTGGAGTGGGAGCGCTTCAGCGTCGCCGTCCGGCAGATCGTCGAGCGCCTCGGCGTCCGGCTCTCGGTCAACTTCCACGGCATTCCCATGGGCGTCCCGCACACGCGGCCCGTCGGCATCACCCCGCACGGCAACCGGACCGACCTCATGCCGGGCCACCGCAGCCCGTTCGACGAGGCGCAGGTGCCGGGCAGCGCGGAGTCGCTGGTCGAGTTCCGTCTGGCGCAGGCCGGGCACGACGTGCTCGGTGTCGCCGCGCACGTACCGCACTACGTCGCGCGTTCCCCGTACCCGGACGCCGCGCTGACGGTGCTGGAGGCCATCACGGCGGCGACCGGGCTTGTCCTGCCCGCGGTGGCGCACGCCCTGCGTACGGAGGCCCACCGCACCCAGACGGAGATCGACCGGCAGATCCGGGAGGGCGACGAGGAGCTGGTCAGCCTGGTGCAGGGGCTGGAGCACCAGTACGACGCTGCCGCCGGCGCCGAGAGCCGGGGGAACATGATCGCAGAGCCCGCGGAGATCCCGTCGGCCGATGAGATCGGCCGCGAGTTCGAGCGGTTCCTCGCGGAGCGCGAGGGCGAAGGCTGAGGGCAGGGCCGGCCGGGCCGACTGGGCTGGGCAGCCGGGGGCCTAGGGCTCGGGTGAGGGCGGGGGCTAGGCTGCGGGCATGCTGAAAGTGGGCCTGACGGGCGGGATCGGTGCCGGCAAGAGCGAGGTCTCGCGGCTGCTGGCTGAGTACGGGGCGGTCATCGTGGACGCCGACCGGATCGCGCGGGAGGTCGTCGAGCCCGGTACATCGGGGCTCGCGGCCGTCGTGGCGGCCTTCGGGGAGGCGGTCCTGACCGCGGAGGGGGCACTGGACCGGCCGAAACTCGGGTCGATCGTGTTCGCCGACCCGGCGAAGCTCCAGACCCTCAACGCGATCGTGCACCCGCTGGTCGGCGCCCGGTCGGCCGAGCTGGAGGCCGCCGCGGGGGCCGACGCGATCGTGGTGCACGACGTACCGCTGCTCGCGGAGAACGGTCTGGCGCCGCTGTACGACCTGGTGGTCGTGGTGGACGCGGCGCCGCAGACGCAGCTGGCACGGCTGACCGCGCTGCGCGGGATGGCCGAGGAGGAGGCGCGGGCCCGGATGGCCGCGCAGGCCACGCGGGAGCAACGGCTCGCCGTGGCGACCTGCGTGATCGACAACGACGGGCCGCTGGAGGCGCTGGAGCCGCAGGTGCGCAAGGTGTGGACGGAGCTCACGGCGCGGGCCGGGGAAGCGCGTGCCGCAGCCGCAGAGGAGCGGGCGGCGGAAGCGCGTGCCACCGAGACGCGGGCGGCGGAATAGCGGCTGCGGGGGCGGGCGTTGAACGCGCCCGTAGAGGGAAGGAACTCAACGTGTCCGACACCACGCCGCACTCCTCGCCGTCGTCCTCGTCCGGTCCGGCGAGCCCGGAGACGCACGTCATCGATTACCGGGCAGCCGAGCACCTGCTCGCCGCACGCGACCCGCGCGGTGCGGTCAAGCTGCTCGACTCGGTCATAGCGGCCCACCCCGAGAACACGGCGGCCCGGCTGCTGCGTGCCCGGGCCTTCTTCGCCGCCGCCCAACTGCGCCCGGCGGAGCTTGAGTTCGAGCTGGTGCTGGAGCGGGAGCCGGACAACGCCTTCGCCCACTTCGCACTGGCCCGCACACACCAGCGCTCCGGCCGGCCCGAGCAGGCGCGCAGACACTTCCGGCTGGCCGCCGCGCTGGACCCGCAGCCGGAGTACCTGGCGGCGGCCCGCTTCGAGGACTGAACTCACCCGTCCCGGGGCGGTTCGTACGGCGGGATGTCGGGGCCGGGCTGGTAATGCGGGCCCTGGTGAATGTGATGGACGACCACCGCCAGGTCCACGGCCGCCAGCAGCACGACCGCACCGCAGGCCGCCGCCCACCCGGGACGGCCGGCCAGCGAGAAGAGGGCCGTCCCGGCGGCGGCCCAGATCAGCCCCCACAGACTCAGCCAGAACCGCAGCCGCAGCGGACTGCGGGCGGTCACCGGCTCATTTCCGGAACGCATGGCCATCGCCTCATGTCCATGGTCCCACTCCGGTCGGTGGACGGCCGGGCGGCGGCGCTACGGGTTGAGCTTGTTCACGGCCGCCCTCGTCGTCTTCTTGAAACCGGCGACCGGGGCGTCGGACAGGTCTCCCATCTGGCCCCACTTCACCACCGTGACAGTGGACCCGTCGCGTCCGATTCCGTAGAGGTGCACGCCGGGCTCGGAATCGGGGATCGAGGTGTGCACGCCGTAGACGTGCGCGCCCTCCTCGACGGTGAGCTTCCCGTAGTCCTGCCAGGAGGCCGTGCCGCCCGGGGTCGTGCGCAGCCAGTCGGCGGCGCAGGCCGCGACCTTGCGCTCCAGGGTGCCGGCGAGCTCTGCGGCCGCGGAAGGCGAGGCCGCCCGTACGGAGACCTGCACGGCGCCGGTGTCGAACTCCGTGCCGAAGCTGCGGTGCCAGCTGCCCGCTGCCGGGAGTGCGCCCTCCAGGCAGAACGGAGTGGACTCGGGCAGCCCCTTGGTGACCTCGCCCGCGTACCAGGGCGAGGTGGGGTGCGGCGGCAGGTCGGTGCCCTTGATGAACCCCGGTGCGGTGGCCGCCGTGGCAGGGGCCGGGGCGGTGAGGACGAGAGCGGTGGCCGCCGCGAGGAGGGCGGTGGTGAGGGTGGCGGCGGTGCCGGAGCGTCGGAACATGGTCGGTACTCCCCGTGGTCGTCATGGTCTTGGTGGTCTTCGTGGTCTTCGTGGTGCTCGGCGGCGCTGAGCGGTGCGACCGCGTACGTGGACAGGCTTTCCCCGGGCCGGGGTGTCGGACGACGGATCGCTGCGGATTCGGGACACTGGAATGGCCGTACGTGCTGTCACCTGGGGGAACACCCCCTGCATGGAACGCGGTCGTGGGACGGGGGAACGCCGTGGACGAGGCGGAGCGGTTCGCGCGGCTGATGCGGGAGCTGAAGGAGCGCGCCGGGCTGAGTTACGGGGCACTGGCGCGCAGACTGCACACGAGTACGTCGACCCTGCACCGCTACTGCAACGGGGAGGCCGTCCCGACGGAGTTCGCGGTGGTGGACCGTTTCGCGCGGGCCTGCGGGGCCTTGCCGGGGGAGGCGGTGGACCTGCACCGGGCGTGGTTGCTGGCGGACGCGCGCAGGCGCGCGGCGGCGAGGGCCGAACCGGAAACCGTCCCGGAACCTGCCGCCGGAGCCGTCCCGGACCCTGCCGCCGGAGCCGTCCCGGACCCTGCCGCCGGAGTCGCCCCGGAACCTGGCACCGGACCAGCTGTCGTGCCCACTCCGGGTCCGGACCCCGCTCCGGCTCCGGCTCCGGATCCGGCGCTGGGGCCCGTCGTCCGGATCCCTCGGTACCGGCGGCGGACAGCCGCCGTCGTCGCCGCCGGGCTGACCGCGGGCGCGGTGGCCGTGGCTGCCCTGGCGGCGTCCCTGCCGGACCGGGAGACGCCGCCGGTCGGGGCCGGGGCGACGGGGGCCCCGCGGGCAGCCACCCCGGCCGTGTCCTCCGGGCCGTCGGAAGCGGCCGGGACGCCCGCGCCGGGGCCGTGGTCGCAGCCGTCATCCCCGCCGGCACCGGACGACCCTGCGTCCGCGCCCGCCCCGCCTCCGGCGCCGCCGTCACAGCCGTCGCCGAAGCCGGCGCCGGTACCGCTGACGGCGGCGGTACGGTCGCACGTGTGGGCCTTCGGCTGCGATCACGCCTACCTGGCCGAGCAGGGACCGGGCTCCGTGCCCCCGCCGCCCGTCGAGGCGGACGCGCCCGCCTGGGCCGCGGCGCAGCGTGCCGTACACGCCGGGGCCCAGATCGTGGAGGTCACCCTGCACGGCACGGGCACGGGCAGCGTCGTCCTGGAGGACCTGGAGGTACGGGTGGCCGCGCGGCGCACCCCGCCGGCCTGGAACGTCTACCAGATGTCCCAGGGCTGCGGCGGCGCCCTCACCCCGGCGGCCTTCGCCGTCAACCTGGACGCGCCCCGGCCCGTCGCCCGGTCCGTCGCCGGGAACGACGCCGGCAGCTCCCTCCCGGCCCCCACCTTCCCGCTGCGCGTCTCGGCGTCCGAGCCGGTCGTCCTGCGGGTGGAGGCCGCCACCACGGGCTGTGACTGCGACTGGTACCTCGACCTGCGCTGGACCGGTCCGTCGGGCTCCGGCACCCTCCGGATCGACGACGGCGGACGGCCGCTGCGGACCAGTGCGGCCACTGGCCGACCCGTGTACGGATACGCCGCGGAAATGGGCCGCTGGGGACGCTGAACCGCAGGTCAGAGGCGTTGTCAGTGGCCGCGCCTAAACTCGTCGGCAGAGGGGTCCGTGTGGACACCGACCGGGGAGGGAGGACGCCGTGACAGCGCAGCCGCAGCCGCAGCCGCAGCCATCAGCGCTGCTGCGCCACGCGGCCGTGTTCCTGCCCGCCGCCGTTCCCCGGCAGGGGCGCGTCGTCTTCTGGGCGCCCGACGGGGACGCCCTGCCCGAGGCCGGTACGCCGACGCAGGTCACCGTCGCCCGCCCGCACGGCGACGGGGTCCGCAGCCGGACCGTGCCCGCCGTGGCCTTCTCCGTCACCGCCGCGCTGCCCCTGCTCGCCCGGGCACCCCGCAGCCCGGCCTCGCACCCCGCCACCCGTGCATGGGGCACCGCCGCCACCCAGGCGCTCACCCTGGTCGCCCGGGGTCGTCTGCTCCCCGGGCTCACCCCCGAGGGCATCGACGCCTGGCGCGCCGGGCCGCTCGACGCCGCCGATGTCGACCACCTGCGGGCGATCGCCTCCGCGCTGCCCCACGAGGGGTACGCGACCCCGCTGGCCGGCCGCCGCCCCCTCCAGCTGCCCGAACCGGAGGCGCTGGTCCGCGCCTTCCTCGACGCCGTCGCCGACAGTCTGCCCCGCACCCCGGCCGCGCCGGTCGCGGCCGGGCGGCCGTTCGCCGCCAGGGATGCCCAGCGGGTGCCGGGCATACAGGACTGGGCCGCGCAGGTCGCGGCCGGAGCGGACACCGGCGTGGGGATCTCGCTCCGGCTCGACCTGTCCTCCTTCCGCCTCTTCGACGAGGCGGAGGACGAGGACGTCCACCGCGCCGGGGCCGCCGTGGTCCAGGTGCACAGCCTCGCCGACCCGACCCTCGTCACCGACGCCGCACAGCTGTGGGCGGGAGCGGCCGCCGCCGGCTTCGGACCGCGCGCCCGGATCGACGCCGTGCTCGCGCTGCGCCGGGCCGCGCGGGTCTGGCCGCCCCTGCTGCGCCTGCTCGACCAGCCGGTCCCCGACGCCCTTGCCCTGTCGGACCCTGAGCTCGAAGACCTGCTGGGCGTGGCCGCGACGAGGCTGGCGGCCGCGGGAGTCCTGGTCCACTGGCCGCGCGAGTTGGCCCGTACCCTGTCCGCGACCGCCGTCGTACGGTCCACCGCGCCCGGGTCCGCCACCGACGGCACCGCGTTCTTCGACGCCGCGCACCTCTTCGCCTTCTCCTGGGAGCTGGCGCTGGGCGGTGACCGGCTCACCCCGGGGGAGATGGACGCGCTCGCGCAGGCGCACCGGCCCGTGGTGCGGCTGCGGGACCAGTGGGTGCGGGTCGATCCGGAGCTGGTGCGCAAGGCGCGCAAGCGGGAGCTCGGCCTGCTGGACCCGGTGGACGCGCTGGCGACCGTGCTGTCGGGGACGGCCGAGGTCGACGGGCAGCCCGTCGAGGCGGTTCCGGTCGGGGCGCTCGCCGCGCTGCGGGAACGGCTGACGGGGGAGCTCGCGCCGCTTCCGCAGCCGGCCGCGCTCAAGGCCACCCTGCGCGACTACCAGGGCCGCGGCCTCGCCTGGCTGGACCTGATGACCTCCCTCGGCCTCGGCGGCTGCCTCGCGGACGACATGGGTCTCGGCAAGACCGTCACCCTGATCGCGCTGCACCTGCACCGCGACCGCCCCGAGCCGACGCTCGTGGTGTGTCCCGCGTCGCTGCTGGGAAACTGGCAGCGGGAGATCGAGAAGTTCGCCCCCGGCACGCCCGTGCGCCGCTTCCACGGCGGCAGCCGCAGCCTCGACGACCTGGAGTCCGCCGCCGGCGGGTTCGTGCTCACCACGTACGGGACGATGCGCGCCAGCGCCCCGCTCCTCGCCGCACAGAGCTGGGGCATGGTCGTCGCTGATGAGGCACAGCACGTCAAGAACCCGCATTCGGCGACAGCCAAGGCACTGCGCACCGTCCCGGCGCCCGCCCGGGTGGCGCTGACCGGCACCCCGGTGGAGAACAACCTCTCCGAACTGTGGGCGCTGCTCGACTGGACGACGCCCGGGCTGCTGGGCCCGCTCACCGCCTTCCGGGCCCGCCATGCCCGTCCGGTGGAGCACCAGCAGGAGGAGGACGGCGGCAACGAGGCGGCGGTGGCCCGGCTGTCCGCGCTGGTCCGGCCGTTCCTGCTGCGGCGCAAGAAGTCCGATCCGGGCATCGCGCCCGAGCTGCCGCCGAAGACGGAGACCGACCACCCCGTGTCCCTGACCCGCGAGCAGGCTTCGCTCTACCAGGCCGCGGTGGACGAGGCGATGGCGGTGATCGAGTCGAGCGAGGGCATCGAGCGACGCGGCATGATCATGAAGTTGCTGGCCTCGCTCAAGCAGATCTGCAACCACCCGGCGCAGTACCTGAAGGAGGAGCAGCCGCGGATCCCGCACCGTTCGGGCAAGCTCGCCCTGCTGGACGAGCTGCTGGACACGATCCTCGCCGAGGGCGGTTCGGTGCTGGTCTTCACCCAGTACGTGACGATGGCCCGGCTCATCGAGCGGCACCTCTCGGCCCGGGGGATCGCCCACCAGCTGCTGCACGGCGGGACGCCGGTCCCGCGCCGCGAGGAGCTCGTCGACCGTTTCCAGGCGGGCGAAGTCCCGGTCTTCCTCCTCTCCTTGAAGGCGGCGGGCACGGGACTGAATCTGACGCGGGCCGGTCACGTCATCCACTTCGACCGCTGGTGGAACCCGGCCGTCGAGGAACAGGCCACCGACCGCGCCTACCGGATCGGCCAGACACAGCCCGTGCAGGTGCACCGGATCATCGCCGAGGGGACCGTGGAGGACCGGATCGCCGAGATGCTGGAGGCGAAGCGGGCGCTGGCCGATGCCGTCCTCGGCTCCGGCGAGGCGGCGCTGACCGAGCTGACCGACCGTGAACTGGCCGACCTCGTCTCCCTGCGGAGGCCGGCGTGATCACCGCGCGGGACGACCGCCGCCGCACCTTCGAGACCGTGCCCGCCGGAGCGGAGGCGGTGAGCTGGTGGGGCCGGGCCTGGGTGTCGGCCCTCGAATCGGTGTCCCGGGACCCGGCCCGGCTGGCCCGGGGCCGTACGTACGCTGCCGAAGGCCACGTCGACGCCGTCACGCTCACCCCCGGCCGGATCGTGGCGTACGTCCGGGGCAGCCGGCCCCGCCCGTACCGCACCGAGCTGGCGCTGCCCGCCTTCGCGGACGCGGAGTGGGAGGAGCTGCTGGAGGCGGTCGCGGCCGATCCGGCGGCGCTCGCCGCGCTGCTGGAGCGGGAGGTCCCGCAGTCGCTCGCCGCGGCGATCCTGCCCGGCGCCGGCGAGCTCCTGCCGCGCTGCTCCTGCCCGGACGTCACGCGTCCGCCGTGCAAGCACGCAGCGGCCCTCTGCTACCGGGCGGCCCGGCTCCTGGACGAGGACCCCTTCGTGCTGTTGCTCCTGCGCGGCCGCGGCGAGCGGGAGCTCCTCGACGAGCTGGCCCGCCGCAATGCCGCGCACGCCGCACGCGAACAGCCCGGCACCACACCTGACTTCCCCGGGGTCCCGGCCCGGGCGGCGCTCGCCCGCACCAGCCTGCCGCTGCTGCCCGCGCCGCTGCCCGCGCCCGCCGCCACGGGACTCCCGCCCGCCTACCCGGCCGACCCGGCGGCGCCGGACCCGCTCGCCCTCGACCAGCTCGCCTCGGACGCCGCCGCCCGCGCGCTGGCGCTCCTCACCACCGGCGAGGACCCGATCGCGGGGCTCAGCCTGTGGCAGGACGCCGTCCGGCTGGCCTCCGCGCACCCCACGGCCGGGCTCACCGGCACCGCCCGCGCCCTGTACCGCGACCTGGCCCGCGCCACCGGCCGTACCACCACCGACCTCGCCCGGGCCGCGGCGGCCTGGCGGCAGGGTGGCCGCGCCGCGCTCGCCGCCCTCGAAGAGCCCTGGGATCCGCCGGCCGGGCCCTTCGACCGGGCACGCCCGGCCCTCCTCGCCGCCGCGCAGGGCTCCTTCCGTCCCGACCTCAACCGCCTCACGTCCCCCACCCGACAGCTCCGCCTGGGCCGTGACGCCCTGTGGTACGCCTACGAGTCCCGCCCGGACGACGACGACTGGTGGCCCACGGGCCGCCCCTCCCCGGATCCGGTCGCGGCCCTGCTGGGCTGAGTACGGGTCAGCGGCCGAGGTAGAGGAACCGGAGATAGCGGGTGTACGAGAGCTCGCGGCTGTGGCGCTGCGCCTCGTCCAGGGAATCGCGCAGCGCCTCGTAGCGGACCTTGTCCTCCTGGAGCTGGACTGTCCGGCGGCTGAACTCCTGCCGCTGCCGCTGGGCACGCGCGTGGGCGGCCGCGTCGTCCTGCGCGAGCCGCGTACGGCCGTCTTCCAGGCGGCGCTTGGCCTGCGCCCGCTCGGTGTCGGCCACGCCCTCCGCCGCCTTGCGCTGGCCGGCCAGCAAGGTGCGCCGGCGCTCGAAGTCCTGCTCGATCGTGGTGCGTTCGGCGAGGGTGAGCCCGGTGGGCCGGCTGGCGGTGGCGGCTGAGGCCTCGGCCTGGCGCCAGGCGACCAGGGCCCTGGCCTTGGCCTCGCCGATGCCGGGGATCTTCACCGCGTCGCCGCCCGGCAGGACGAGCGCCGCACCGACCGTGTTGTACCTGGTGTTCTGGAAGGTGCGGTAGTCGGTGAAGTCCGCGGCCGTGCGGATGCCCGCCACGGCCAGCTGCCGGGTGAGGCCCTCCCCGATGCCGCGTACCCGCGCGTGGGCGATCGTCCTGTGGCTCAGCCGGTCCCGCACGAAGTCCGCCTGCCGGGTGGTGAGCGCCCTGGCGAGGGCTTTGCGCAGGTCGCCGTCGAGGGCGGCGATCCTCCGGTCGATGTCGCGCTCAGTCCTCACCTTGGTCTCTTCCGCCGACTTCAGCTCCTTGTGGTAGCGGGCGGTCAGCGCCTGCTGATCCTGCGGGAGCCGGACCTTCCGGTTCGCCTCGGCGGAGTCGAACCGAGCCCGCTCCTTGCGGAGCTTCTCGGCGCTCTTCTCCGGACTGTCGAGCTGCCTCATGCGGCTGTTCAGGCCCGCCAGGACCGCGTGGGTCACCTTCGTCTCCCCGCGGCGGCGCCGGGCGGAGGCAGAGACCAGCGCGGCGAGGGCGAGCGGCGCCGCCTGGACTCCCGTCGGCACGAGAAGGTCCGCGAACACCATCAGCACGGAGCCGACGAGCGAGAGCGGCAGCAGGACGGCGCTCACCACGTCCAGCAGCCGGCGACCGAGGAACCCGCCCGGCAGTGCCCCGGCCCCGGCCCCGGCCGCGGCGGGCCCGGTCGCGGTCGCGGTCGCGGCGAGATGGTCGGCCATCCAGCTGGGGAGCGGGCCCGTACCGGCGGACCGGGCGGGCGGCACCTGGGCCGTGGCCGCGCCGGCCCGGGCCGCGTTGACCCCGGCGGCGGTGACCTGCGCCGGGACGGCCGGGGCGAGCGGGGGCAGGGCCGAGAGCGGCTGGTACGCGAGCGACCTCACATGATCGGCGAGACCGCTCACGGTCCGGTCGGGATGGGTGAGCAGGCTCAGCAGATTGCCCGACGTCGAAGGGCTCTTGAAGTCCTCCTCGGTGAGCAGCAGGAACTCGCCGCTCGGCTCGTGCAGGCGCACCCACAGACCGGGATCGGCGGCGACGGCCTTCAGCGCGAGGAAGATGACCCACGAGGAGAACCGGTCGAGGTCGGCCCCGAAGTCGTCGTTGCCGCGGGCGGGCGACTGATAGTTCCGGTGACCCCGTTCCGTCCCGCCGTGACCGGCCAGCGCGGGCACGTACATCCCGTCGTAGTCCACGAGACGGAAGGTGCCGTCGCCGGCGACGAGGAGGTTGCCGTGCTGGAGGTCCCCATGGGCGATCCCATGGGCGGCGAGGTCCGCGGTCAACTCCGCGAAGCGGCCCGCGAGTCGGTCGACGGCGGCGCTGTGGCCGTGGTGGGTGTCCAGCCAGGCGGAGAGGGTGACGGCCTCGATCCAGTCCATCTTCAGGACGGGGAAGAGGTCCCCGCCCACCCGGACGGCGTCCGGGAGGTACTCGAAGCCGAGCTTCCACGGCTGCGACAGCTTGCCGAGGTCGAGCCCGGCGAGCTCGGAGCTGATCTCCCGGTAGCGCAGTTCCTGGTCCGGGACGTGCCGGGTGAAGCACTTGACGGCGTAGCGCCGTCCGGACGCGGCGGAGGTCAGGGAGAACACGCTGGCGAAGGCACCCGAGATGGCGCGGGGCAGGCCGAGCTTGGTGAGTTCGGGCCTGGCGCCCTTCAGCTCGGGGTGCCGGAAGCACAGCTCCGTGTGCTGCAGGGCTTCCGCGTACGCCGCGCCGCTGGGGAACTGCCGGTGCGGACCGGTGGGCGCGCCCACGGTTCACCGCCCTTCGAAGTCGATCCGTACGACGGCCACGTCGTCGTTGCGAAGGACCTGCCGCTCGCGAAGCCCGGTGAGCCACTGGGCGAAGGCTCCCAGGTCGTCAGGCCCCGAGAAGTCCAGCAGTTCGTGGAGGGCGGAGGTCGGGTCCGGGCAGGAGAGGAACCAGGCCGCGAGGGCGTCGGTCATCAGCAGCAGCCGGTCTCCGGGCAGGGCGTCGCCCGCCGTGAACCGGGTGCGTTCCTCCAGCAGCCCGGTGTCGTGGTTGCGGCTGCCGAACAGGTCGGGGGTGGTGCCGAACTCCTCCGGCCGCTGCACCGGGAACGAGCCCATCAGCCGGTCACCGCGTACGTGGAAGAGGCAGCTGTCGCCGAGGGCGGCCGCGCGCCAGCGCCAGGCCGGTCCGGGCTCGGGGCCGTGCTCGGAGCCGGGCTCGGGTCCGGGCTCGGGTCCGGGTTCGGGGCCGGGTTCGGGGTCGGGTTCGGGAGGGGGCGTGGGGTCGACGCGGACGACCAGCAGCGTCGTGAAGGCCCCCGCGTCCAACTTGGCCTGCTCGTACCACTTCAACGGCCGGCCTTCCTCGGCACGTGCCCGTGTGTACGACTCCAGCCACGGCTCCCACCGCGCGACGGCGTCCGCCGTGAACTCCTCGTACGCCGGCCCGCCCGCCATGACCTCGGGCCGGTCCATGGCCGCCGCGGCCGCCGCCCCGGACAGCAGCCGGGCCCAGTCCTTGGCCAGCACGCTCTCCGTGGCGCCGTCGCAGACACCGACGGTCAACGGCTCCCGGAGCATGTCGACATGGGTACAGGCCGGGAGCACGGCGACGGCGTCCTCGCATTCCGCTTCCGAGCTCCCGTGCTTGGGCGCCACCAAGCGCGTGACGTACACGCAGGGCGGAATGCTCACCGCAGCTCGGTGGCGCGGGTGCCGATGTCGAGGAACTGGACGATCGTGGTGATGTCCGCGTTGTACACGAAACCGCGGGTCGTCTCGCTCACCCGCTGCCCCTGCGAGGCGGCGTACGAGCGCATGTGGCTCGGCAGCGGGCTCGACATGCCGAAGAGAGTGCGGGCGTAACTGTCGGGGAGACCGTCGGCGCTGTCCGGGAACGCGGTCGGCGTCCCGCCCGCAGCCGAGACGTGCAGGTTGAACAGCAGGGCGGCGCCGTCGGCCGTGGCGTGCGAGGTGATGGCTTCGGCGGCCGCCGAGGGGTCGCCGTCGGTCGATTCGCCGTCCGTCAGGTTGATGACGATGGGCGGGAAGCTCGCGGGGTAACGCTCGGTCCAGCCGGCTACGAGGTTCTCGGCGTACTTCAGGGCGCGGTTCATGGGGGTGCCGCCGTGGGCGACCGGGTCCATCCACAGCGGGAAGCTGACGCTGGTCTCGACGAGCCCGCCGGCGCCGTCCGGCACCTTCTTGCTGCGCACGTCGATGCGAGCGGGATGGTCCGCGACCTCGCTCAGCGGCACGATGTCCCGGCCCGCCAGCGAGCCGGCGAAGGCCGAGCCGACGTTCGCGCCGTAGCCGATCACCGCGACGTGGAAGTAGTCGCGCACGCCTTCTTCCTTGGCGCACTTGACGGCCAGCTCCGTCAGCAGCCGGTTGATCGCGTCGGCGACGACGTCGGCCTTCTGCTGGGGAACCTCGCCGCCGATGGGATCGCTCATCGACGTCGACTGGTCGACCAGGAAGACGATGCTCGTCGGATTGCTGCGGCTGATCTCGGCGGTGTACGGCACCTGGAACTCCTGACGCGGCGAAGGGGTCGGTCCGACGGAGGACCCGACGACAGAACTGACCGGCACACGCATACCGAGATCCCCCACGGGTGATGTTAGGGCGAGGGCCGGGACCGGCAGGGGCGAATCCTGATCTTCTGGTAAACGCCTGCTCTATTCGGCCAGTTGGGCCGCCCAGTGGGTCAATGTGGTGAAGTCGCGGTCCCGGAGGCCGCGGCGGGGGTGGATGCGCAGGAGCAGGGCCGGGGCCGGGTGGTGGACGGAGACCCAGGCGCGGTCGCGGGGGGTGATCATGTCGTCGACCCAGGCGAACGGGCGGCCGGCCGCCCAGTCGAGCAGGGGACGGGTCTTCCACGAGAGGCCGTCCGGGTCGCGGGCGAAGAGTTCCGGCCATTCGACAACAGGAAGATCACCGGGAAGTCCGATGTGCGGGGCGATCAACGTGTTGGCCTGGTGCGTCCAGGCGGTGGCCCAGGTGAGTTCGAAGGGCAGGGCCAGCAACCGGGCGCCGTGGGACGGGTGGAGGCGCACCCGTGCGCCCCGCCGGGCACTGCGGGATTCCGGGTCCCGGTAGGCGAGCCAGACGTCCGGTCGCATCCGGTGGCTACGGTAGCCGCGCAGTCCGGCGAGGGGCGACCGGAAGGGGTTGAGCGGGCCGTCCACGTCGAGGAGGAGCAGCGGGCGAGCAGTCATGAGGTAGGGACTACCCAGTACACGATGGAGTGAAATGCGCACTGGCCCTATAACCCGAATGGGTTCAGGGCGTTGTTTCCGGTGCGGGTGCAGCGCCCGTGAACCTCTCCGGAAGGCAGGAAAACTGATGCGTCACAGTCGTCGGAATGGCTTGATCGCGGCGGTGGTCGCGGGAGGCGGGCTGGCGGTCGCGGGTGTGAGCGGATTCGCCTACGCCGATGCGGACGCAGCCGGTCGGGCCGAAGGCTCCCCGGGGCTGCTGTCCGGGAACCTGGTGCAGCTGCCCGTACACGTTCCGGTGAACGTGTGCGGGAACACCGTGAGCGTGGTCGGCGTACTCAACTCGGCCGCCGGGAACCGTTGTGCCAACCAGGCGCCGGGGGGTGGCGGAGGGAATCCGGACCCAAGGCCCTCACATCCGTCGAAAACCGGAGCCGGAAACAGCGGAGGTGCCACCGCCGAGGGGCGCGGAAAGGATTCGCCGGGGGTGCTGTCCGGCAACGGGCTCCAGCTCCCGGTCGACCTGCCGCTGAACCTCAGCGGCAACTCCGTGAGCGTCGTCGGCGTCGGCAACAGCTCCCACGACAACACCTCCGTCAACGGCCGGACGCCCGGCGAAGGCAAGCCAGTCCAGCCGCCCGCCGCCCATCCGCCCGCCGCCCAGCCGCCCGCAACCCAGCCGCCCGCCGCCCAGCCGCCCGCCGCCGCGCGCCCCGTGACCCCGCCCGCACCGCCCCAGCAGACCGGGGCGCTCGCCCACACCGGGGTCGGAGCCGTCGGCTACCTGCTGCCGGGCGGGGGAGCGCTGCTGCTCGGCGGGGTGCTCCTCTACCGCCGCTCCCGCCTCAACTAGGCGCCGTACGCCACCCGTCCAGGACGGCTTCGATGCGGGCCGCCAGCCGGGCCCGGGCCGCGAACCGCGGGACCCCCGCCATCAACAGGGCGTCGTACTCGGTGTCGGTGTGCCGCACCGCCGCCCGTACCGCGTACGACACCGCCAGTTCGTCGAGGGCCCGGCCGGCCGCGCTGCGCCCCACCCGGCCGCTTCCGCGCACCGAGGCGTGGGTGGCGATCGCCACGGCCCGGTCGGCGGGGCAGCCGGGGAACAGCCGTACTATCTCGGCCGCGAAGGCAGCCGTGAACCGGGTGTCCTCCGCGGCGCGACGCAGCCGGTCGCGCTCCCGGCGCCGGGCCCGCGCCTCGGCGTCCGCCAGGCAGGCGCGCTCCGCGCCCGCCAGGGCGGCGTCCTCGACGAGGATCCCCTGGCGCTCGTATCGGCGCCGGCGCCTGTTGAAGCGGACGACGACGGCGGACAGCGAACTCGCCTCGCGGGAGCGGCGGGTGAGTGCCGCGTCCCCGCGCGGGAGGTAGACGAGATGCCCGAGGTCGGCGCAGTCCAGGCAGCGCGGCACGCCCGCCTCGCGCACGAGGTGCCGGAGCGGGCCCTGCCGGCACTCGGCACAGTGGATCTGCTTCGCGGACTCGAAGACGACCAGGCTCATACGGGTGTGATACCGCCGCGGGGGCCTCATATCACCTGGTGGAGAGCGGCGGTTGATGTTTGATCATCTCTTCCTCCATGGCCTGCCCTCCTTCTACGGTGAGGCCCGAGTGGACGGCGGCCGGTCCACCGGGGAGGGCACGTGCAACACATGCTGGGACTGCGGACGACGACGATTCGGCCGACGAGGGCACGCACAGCCGCGGCCCCCGCGGCGAGGGAGGTCGTCATACCTCCGGGCGGCTGCACCGGCTGGCACTACCACCGGGTGCGGCTGAACGCCGTCGTGCTCGCGGGGACGCTGACCCGCGTCCTGCACGACCACACGGTCGAGGTGCACCGCGCCGGGACCGCCTTCGTGGAGCCCGCCGGCATCCGGCACATCCACCTGGGCCACAACCTCGGCAGTGAACCGGTCGTGATCCACGTGACCCCGGCGCTTCCCGCGGGGACCGCCCTGACCCCCTTCGCCATACCCGCTCCGGCCCCGGCCGGCATCACCCCCGCCGTCTGCCGGGCGCACGCCGCGTGACAATGGGCCGGTGCAGCTGGAAGCGATCACATGGCAGCGGATGGCCGAGCGGCTCGCCGGTCACCTCGACGACAGCGAGAGCGCCCACGGGCGGGAGAGCCGGCAGCGGGTCGGCATCGACGGAGCTCCGGCCGCCGGGACGGGCGTACTCGCGGGACACCTCGCCGAGGCGCTGCGGATGCGCGGACGGCCGGTCCTGGTGGTACCGGCCGAGGGCTTCCTGCGGCCGGCGTCCCTGCGCTTCGAGTTCGGCCGCCAGGACGTGGACTCGTACCTCGGCGGCTGGTACGACACGGCCGCGCTCTGGCGGGAGGTGTTCGGCCCGACCGACCCCGGTGGCACGGGGCGGGTACTGCCCGACCTCTGGGACCCGGTGACCGACCGGGCCACGCGCAGCGCGTACGTCGAACTCCCGCCCGGCGGCGTGGTGATCGTGCACGGCCCGCTGCTGCTGGGCCACTGGTTCCCCTTCGACCTGAGCGTCCACATCCGCCTCTCCCCGGGCGCGCTCGCCCGCCGCACCGAGGAATCCGCGCGCTGGACCCTCCCGGCCTTCGCCCGCTACGAGGCCGAGACCGACCCGGCGGCCCAGGCCGACGCACTGGTCAGGGCCGACGACCCCCGCCACCCCGCCTGGACGGACGTCCGCGCCCGCTGAGCGGCCCGGCCCGGGCCGAGCTCCCGGCCGGGCATTCCCAGGGCTACGGCCTCCCGCCCAGCCGGGTGACCGCCAGCGCCGCCGTCCGGCAGCCCGCCCGGGCCGCCTCCACCGGATCCGCCCCCGCCAGCCGCGCCGCCAGGAACCCTCCGGTGAACGCGTCGCCCGCCCCCGTCGAGTCCACCGCATCGGCCGGTTCCGCCGTGACCTCGGCGGTGATCCGGCCCCGCTCGGCGACCAGCGCCCCGGCCGCTCCCCGGGTCACCACCACCAGCGGCACCCGGCGGCTCAGCTGCGCCGCGGCCCGGGCCACCCCGGCCGGCTCGGGCAGCCCGGCCAGCAGCCGTGCCTCGTCCTCGTTCGGCAGCAGTACGTCGGCCCCCGCCACCGCGTCGAGGAACCGCCGCGGGCCCAGCGCGGCCAGGAATCCGGCCGAGGCGGGATCCACGCTCACCGCCACGCCCCGGGCCCGGGCCGCCCGCAGCGCGACCAGGGCCAGCTCCCGGCTGCTGTCGGCGAAGAACAGGTACCCGGAGAGGTGGAGATGGGCCACCCCGTCCAGCAGGGACGGCGTCCAGTCGGCGGGGCACAGCCTCAGCGCGGCCCCGCTGTCGGTCAGGAAGGTCCGCTCCGCGTCCTTGCCGACCAGCGCGACCACCGTCCCGGTGGGCTCCTCCCGGTCGATCACCAGCCGTGGCCGCACCCCCGCGTCCACCAGCGCCCGCTCGTGCCACCGCGCCGACTCGGCACCCACCCGCGCCAGCAGCCGTACCTCCGCAGGCCCCGTCAGGGCCGCCCAGCAGGCCGCGTTGGCCCCTGCGCCACCCGGCAGGGTCCGGATCCGGGCGGCCGTGTCGGTGGCCGGAGCCAGCGGTTCCGGATGCACCGCCACGACATCGGTGACCACGTCCCCGACGATCAGCAGCGCCCCCGGAACGGCCGGTCCCGCCGCGGTCATGCGCGTGCCGCCCAGGCCCCCGCGATCTCGGCCCCGAGCCGCACGTTCCCCCGTACCGCCGCCAGGTTCGCCTCCAGCGAGGCTCCGCCAGTCGCCCGTACCAGGAACCCCAGCAGGAACGGCGTCACCGCCTGCCCCGTGATCCCGCGCTCCCGGCACTCCGCGAGCGCCTCGGCCAGCACCCGGTCGTGCAGCTCGGGATCCAGCTGCTCCGCCTCCGCCACCGGATTGGCCACCAGCAGCGCCGACTCCACGCCCCCCAGGGCGTCCTGAGCGGCCATCACCGCCGCGACCCCCTCCGGATCCTCCACGGTCCAGTCCACCGGCTCGCCGGAATCCGCCAGGTAGAAGCCGGGGAACCGCCCGGTCCGGTAACCGAGCACCCCCACCCCCAGGGTCTCCAGCCGCTGCAGCGTGGCCGGCACGTCCAGGATCGACTTCACCCCCGCGCACACCACCGTGATCCGCGTCCGCGCCAGCAGCGACAGGTCCGCCGACTCGTCCTGCGTCTGCGCCCATTCGCGGTGCACGCCGCCCAGCCCACCGGTGGCGAAGACCCGCAGGCCCGCCCGAGCCGCCAGGAAGGCGGTGGCTGACACCGTGGTCGCCCCCGTGGCCCCCGCCGCGAGCGCGGGCGCCAGATCCCGGTGGCCGAGCTTGCGCACGCCCTCGCCGCCCGCGATCCGCTCCAGCTGCGCCTTGTCCAGACCCGCGTACGCCACCCCGTCCAGGACGGCGATCGTCGCCGGAACCGCGCCCTCCGAGCGGACCAGCGCCTCCAGTTCGAGCCCCACCGCCAGATTGCGGGGGCGCGGCAGGCCGTGCGCGATGATCGTCGACTCCAGGGCCACGACGGGCCGGTGCCGGGCGAGCGCCTCGCGTACCTCTTCCGACAGGACCGGTCCGCCGGGCAGGGATGCAGTTGCTGTGTGCTGTGACATGTCCCCATCCATGGCACGGGATCCACAGCCCCAAACGCGCTCCCGCCCCACCCGTCACAACCTGTCCGAGTAGCGTTCCCCGGCGGCCTGACTGGACAGGGTGACCCGTGGGCCCGGTGGTTCCTGGACGCTCTGGTCACCGCGCCGCGCGGCGGGGCCGGATTAGGCTGGCGCGCCATGAGCTCCAGCGACCAGTCCGCGACCCCCGCCGCCCCCGCTTCCTTCGCCGTCTTCGTACCGGACGCCGAACTGGAGGCCGAAGACCTCGACCCCCGGCAGATCGTCTCCGGCGATCCCGTCGTGACGGGCAAGGTGCTCTGGGAGTCGGCGGACGGCAAGCAGGTGCGGGGAATCTGGCAGATCACCCCCGGCGTGGTCACCGACACCGAGGCCGGCGAGCTGTTCGTCGTGGTCAGCGGCCGCGCCACCATCGAGGTCGAGGGCGGCGAGACCCTGGAGGTGGGCCCCGGTTCCGCCTGCGTGCTCCGGGAGGGCGACAAGACGACCTGGACCGTGCACGAGACGCTCCGCAAGGCCTACCACATCAGCTGCTGACGCCCTTCCCGGGGGCGGGGTGGCGGCGCGCGGTGAACAGCGCCAGCGCTGCCATCGGCAGCAGCAGGCAGGCGCCGATGGCGTTGAGCCAGCCGTAGCTCGCCTGGGACATGACCAGGCCGGCGGCGGCGCCGCCCACACCCGCGGCCGTGTTCATCGTCAGGTCGCTCAGGCCCTGTACGGCGGCTCGCGCGGGCTGCGGCACCGAGTCGGTCAGCAGCGCCGAGCCGGACACCATCCCGGCGGACCAGCCCAGGCCGAGCAGGAACAGGCCGGCCGCGCTCTGGCCGTGGTGCGGCCCGGCCGTGCCGGCGAGCAGGGCGGCGACCGAGAGCAGCCCGGCCGCCAGGCCGATCACGGACAGCCGCCCGAGCCGGTCCGCGAGCCACCCCATCAGGGGCGAGAAGGCGAACATGCCCGCGATGTGACCGCTGATCACCAGGCCGATGAGTTCCAGCCCGGCGCCGTGGTGGCCCAGGTCCATCGGGGTCATCACCATGATCGAGACCATGGTGGTGTGGGACACGGCGACGGTGACGAGGGCGAGCCGGGCCCGCGGGGAGGCCTTGACTGCGGCGATTCCGGCCCGCAGGGAGCGGCCCTCTCGGGTCTGCTCCGCGGGCGCGGCCAGCGCACGGGCCGTCAGCAGCGGGTCCGGCCGCAGGAGTACGCCGATCAGTGTGCCGGTGAGGAGGAAGACGGCGGCGGCCCACACGAAGGGGCCCGCCGTCTCGGGTATGGAGGTCCCGGCGAAGCTGCGGCTGGCCGGGGCGGACAGGTTGGGGCCGAGCACCGCGCCGATGGTGGACGCCCACACGACGACGGAGATCGCCCGGGCCCGGCGGTCCGGGGCGGCGAGGTCGGCGGCGGCGAACCGGGCCTGCAGGTTGGCGGAGGAGGCGGCGCCGAAGGCGGCCATGCCGAGCATCAGCAGCGGGAAGTTCTTGACGGCGGCGGCGAGCACGACGAGGCCCGCTCCGGTCGCGCCGATCGCGTACGCGAGGACGAGCCCCGGGCGCCGGCCGCGGGCGGTCATCAGGGCGGCGAGCGGCAGGGAGACCAGGGCCGTGCCGATCACCGCGGCCGTGGAGGCGAGGCCGGACAGCGCCTCGGTGCCGCTGACCTCGGTCGCGAGTACGGGGGCCAGCGCGATGCTGATGGGCACGCCGAGCCCGCCGAGGATCTGGCTCGCGATGAGCACCCCGGTGGTACGGCGCTGCAGCCGGGTCAGTTCCGGGCGGGTGGCCGAGGCTGCGGGCCGGTCCGTGCCGGGCGAGGCGGTCACGCCGGGCACCCCCTTCGCGGGCACGGGTGCGGGGCGCGGGAAGGCGCGGTGAGACCGGGTGCGGCGGCAGGAGTAGTCACCGCGGCAGTGTGCCACCCCTTACCGTGCGACGGAACCGGGTATCGCGGGTCCGGAGACCGGCCCGCGTCCGCCGGTCGTGGCGGCACCCGGGTCCGGCCCGGCCCGGGGCCGCCCCTTCGTGGCGGCACCCGCGCTCAGAACAGCGGCTGCGGGAGGACGCCTTCCAGCGCGAGCAGCTGCCGCTTGGTCTCGACCCCGCCCCCGAAGCCCCCGATGCCCCCGTCGTTCTCCACGACCCGGTGGCAGGCCACGACCAGCGGCAGCGGGTTCGACCCCATGGCGTTGCCCACGGCCTGGGCGGCGCCGGGCTGGCCGACGCGGGCGGCCAGTTCCCCGTAGCCGACGACCGCTCCGTACGGCACGGAACGGTCCAGTTCCTGGAGCACCTGCCGGTTGAAGCCGGAGCTGAGGCGCCAGTCCAGCGGCAGCTCGAAGCGCCGCAGCGAACCGGAGAAGTACGCGGCCAGCTGGCGTACGGGCTCGGCCAGCAGCACCTCCTCGCCCGGAGCGGGCCGCCGGGCGTCGGCGCCGAGCCGGGAGACGAGCGAACCGATCATGGCGTCGACCCGGTCCGGGACGGCATGGAACTCGACCCGGACCAGCCCCTCCGGGGTCGCGGCCAGGAGCAGGGGCCCGATGCCGACGGGGTCGCTGGCGACGACGGTCCATTCGAGGTGCGGCCCGCGGGGCCGCTCGGTGCTGTCCACGCGTCCACGGTACGGCGCCCGACTGACAACGCAGGCAGCGCCGACAATGCCGGCACCGCCGGCACCGCCGGCAAGGCCATCAGCGCCGACGAGACCGGCAGCGCCGACGAGGGGCCCCGGCTCAGTACCCGCCCACCGCCTCCTGGACGACGTCCGGCGCGTTGGTGATGATCCCGTCCACGCCCATCGCCTGGACCTTCCGCGCGGTCAGGGCGTCGTCCACGATCCACGTGTCCACCTCCATGGCCCTGCCGTGGGCTCCGAGCAGGCCGTGCACCGCCGAGACCCAGTCGGCCGAGATCGTGGTGTGCCACGGGTTGATCCTGTCGGTGAACTGTGCGTACCGCGGCAGGTCCGCCACCGCCGGGGTGCCCAGGAAGGCCGTCACGAGGTCCGGGCGCAGCCCGTGCACGATGCGGACGCTGTCGGCACTGAAGCTCTGCACCACCAGCCGCTGCGTCACGTGGCGCTCGTCGAGCCAGCCGGCCTCTCCCAGTACGTCCAGGGTCTGCTCCTCGATCCCGGGGTAGAGCTCCGGCTTCTTGATCTCCAGCAGCAGCCGCTGCTGGTTGCGCCTTACCCGGTCGAGGTACTCCCGCAGGGTCGGCACCCGGGCACCCTCGTACTCCTCGTCGAACCAGCTGCCCGCGTCCAGCTGGGCGATCTCCGCCGCCGTGAAGTCCTTGACCCGCCACGGCTGGCGGTCGGGGAAGACCTGCTCGACGTCGGTGGTCCGGGCCAGCGTGTCGTCGTGGATGACCACCAGCTCGCCGTCCCGCGTGCGCTGCACGTCGTTCTCGACCCATTCGAAGCCCAGCCGCATCGCCAGGTCGATCGCGTCGAGGGTGTTCTCCGGGGCGTACGCCGAAGCCCCCCGGTGGGCGTACACGACGGGTCCTCCCAGCGCTGCCCTGCCGGTCGCGGGGGAGTCGGGGCCGGCGGCGGCGGACGGGGCCGCCCCGCCCAGCAGGGTGAGGGTGAAGCCGAGGAATGCGGCGGCGGCCGCGGCGGCGGGTCGGACGTACATGTGCGTTCTCCTCTGGTCGGGAGCCCTGGTCCTGCGTCAGACGGGTGCGGTGCGCCAGACGTTGTGGCGATGTACTTCTCGGCGGGCCTTCACCGCGATCATGGGGTTGAAGATCACCGGGCCGCCACCGAACTACGACAAACGGACCAGAACGTGTGAGAGGGGTCCGGCCGGGCAGACGCGCCCGAGCGCGCCGCGGACGGGCGGCGACCCGCGCGGACGCGTGGGGAGGCGGGTCCGTGTCACGTGAGTGTCAGTGGGGGGTCGTACGGTTGAGTCATGCGGCCCGTATCGAAGATCGAACGCACGGTGGCGCCTTTCGAGGTCGTCAGCCCCTACCAGCCCAGTGGCGACCAGCCGACGGCCATCGCCGACCTGGAGAAGCGCATCCGCGCAGGTGAGAAGGATGTCGTCCTGCTGGGCGCGACCGGCACCGGCAAGTCGGCGACCACCGCGTGGATGATCGAGAGGCTCCAGCGCCCCACCCTGGTGATGGCGCCGAACAAGACCCTCGCCGCCCAGCTGGCGAACGAGTTCCGCGAGCTCCTGCCGAACAACGCCGTCGAGTACTTCGTGTCGTACTACGACTACTACCAGCCCGAGGCCTACGTTCCGCAGTCGGACACCTACATCGAGAAGGACTCCTCGATCAACGAGGAGGTGGAGCGGCTGCGCCACTCCGCCACCAACTCCCTCCTCACGCGGCGCGACGTCATCGTCGTCGCCTCCGTGTCCTGCATCTACGGCCTCGGTACCCCGCAGGAGTACGTCGACCGGATGGTCTCCCTCAAGGTGGGCGAGGAGCTCGACCGGGACCAGCTGCTGCGCCGCTTCGTCGACATCCAGTACACCCGCAACGACGTGGCCTTCACCCGCGGCACCTTCCGGGTGCGCGGTGACACCATCGAGATCTTCCCGGTCTACGAGGAACTGGCCGTCCGCATCGAGATGTTCGGTGACGAGATCGAGGCCCTGTCCACCCTGCACCCGCTGACCGGCGAGGTCATCAGCGAGGACCGCGAGCTGTACGTCTTCCCCGCCAGCCACTACGTCGCCGGCCCCGAGCGCATGGAGAAGGCGGTCCGCGGCATCGAGGCCGAGCTGGCCCAGCGCCTCGCCGAGCTGGAGAAGCAGGGCAAGATGCTGGAGGCCCAGCGGCTGCGCATGCGCACCACGTACGACCTGGAGATGATGCGGCAGATCGGGTCCTGCTCCGGCATCGAGAACTACTCGCTGCACATGGACGACCGCGAACCGGGCTCCGCGCCCAACACCCTCATCGACTACTTCCCGGAGGACTTCCTCCTGGTCATCGACGAATCGCACGTCACCGTGCCGCAGATCGGCGCCATGTACGAGGGCGACGCCTCGCGCAAGCGGACCCTGGTCGACCACGGATTCCGGCTGCCGTCCGCGCTCGACAACCGGCCGCTGAAGTGGGAAGAGTTCCAGGAGCGCATCGGCCAGACCGTCTACCTGTCGGCGACCCCCGGCAAGTACGAGCTCTCCCGCGGCGACGGATTCGTCGAGCAGATCATCCGTCCCACCGGCCTCATCGACCCCGAAGTCGTGGTCAAGCCCACCGAGGGGCAGATCGACGACCTGGTGCACGAGATCCGCGAGCGGGTGGAGAAGGACGAGCGGGTCCTGGTCACCACCCTCACCAAGAAGATGGCCGAGGACCTCACGGACTACTTCCTGGAGCTCGGCATCCAGGTCCGCTACCTGCACAGCGACGTGGACACGCTGCGCCGCATCGAGCTGCTGCGCGAGCTCAGGTCCGGCGAGTACGACGTCTTGGTCGGCATCAACCTGCTGCGCGAGGGCCTCGACCTGCCCGAGGTGTCGCTGGTGGCGATCCTCGACGCCGACAAGCAGGGCTTCCTGCGCTCCGGGACCTCCCTGATCCAGACCATCGGCCGCGCGGCGCGCAACGTGTCGGGCCAGGTCCACATGTACGCGGACAGCATCACCCCGGCGATGGCGCAGGCGATCGACGAGACAAATCGCCGCCGGGAGAAGCAGGTCGCCTACAACACGGCCAACGGGATCGACCCGCAGCCGCTGCGCAAGAAGATCAACGACATCGTCGCCACCATCGCCCGCGAGGAGCTCGACACCGAGCAGCTCCTCGGCACCGGGTACCGGCAGGCGGCGGACGGCAAGGGGGCCAAGGCTCCGGTGCCGGCGCTCGGCGGCAAGACGGCCGTCAAGGGCAAGGCAGGCGGCAAGGGTGCGAAGGCCGCGGCCAAGAGCGAGGTGCTCACCGATCGGCCGGCCGCAGAAC
This sequence comes from Streptomyces sp. NPDC048269, assembly GCF_040652395.1. Taxonomy (NCBI): domain Bacteria; kingdom Bacillati; phylum Actinomycetota; class Actinomycetes; order Kitasatosporales; family Streptomycetaceae; genus Streptomyces; species Streptomyces sp. NPDC048269. The sequence goes on along the minus strand of NZ_JBEZLW010000002.1, from coordinate 154,688 downwards.
TGGCCTCGCTCATCGAGCAGATGACCGAGCGGATGCGCGGGGCGGCCGCGGAGCTGCAGTTCGAGGTCGCGGCCCGGATCCGGGACGAGGTGGGCGAGCTGAAGAAGGAGCTGCGGCAGATGAAGGAAGCGGGCCTCGCCTGACCCGGAGCCTGTCAGTAGGGTTGGGTCTCAGCCGCAGGTACACGCTGCGCTCCCGTAATCGGGGCGGGCTAGGAGAGGGGACAGCGCGTGACGGTCAACATGACCAAGGGTCAGGCCATCAGTCTGCAGAAGGCGGACGGGGGCACGCTGACCGCGGTCCGGATGGGCCTCGGCTGGCAGGCGGCCAAGCGCCGCGGGCTGTTCGGCTCGCGGACCCGGGAGATCGACCTGGACGCGTCGGCGGTACTCTTCGCCGACAAGCAGCCGGTGGACGTCGTCTTCTTCCGGCACCTGCAGAGCGACGACGGCTCGGTACGGCACACCGGTGACAACCTCGTCGGCGGCGTCGGCCAGGGCGGGGACGACGAAGCGATCCTCGTCGACCTCCAGCGCGTGCCGGTGCACATCGACCAGATCGTCTTCACGGTGAACTCCTTCACCGGCCAGACGTTCCAGGAAGTGCAGAACGCGTTCTGCCGCATCGTCGACGAGACCAACGGCCAGGAGCTGGCCCGCTACACCCTCGACGGCGGCGGCCAGTACACGGCGCAGATCATGGCGAAGGTGTCGCGCTCGGGCGCGGGCTGGCAGATGACGGCCCTCGGCAACCCGGCCAACGGCCGTACGTTCCAGGACCTGATGCCGGCGATCCTGCCGCACCTGTAGCAGGACCGCCTCGGGCACTGCGCAACAAGAGCAGTAGGCAGCACAAGCAGTAGGCAGCACAAGCAGTAGGCAGTAAGAGCAGTACGCAAAGGGCAGTACGCGACAAGAGAAGAAGGCACGGGGGAGGGCTGCACGATGACGGCCGAACTGGTCCGGGGGCAGAACCACCCCGTGTCCCAGAGCCGGGTGGAGATCAGGGTCTCGGCGGGCACACCCGTGCTCGCCCTGGCCTCGCTCGCCGACGAACAGGGCCGGCTCCAAGGCCCCGGGACACTGGCGCACCCGGGCGCCCGGACCCTTCCGGGGGTCCGCGCGCCGGGTGAGGTCGCCGAGCGGCACACCTTCGCCGTCGACCTCGACGCGGTCGCGGCGGAGGTCCACCGGGTCGGGGTCCTGCTCGTCCTGCCGCCCGGCGGCCCGGTGCGCTTCGGCGCGGTCCCGGCCTCCTACGTGGCCGTGGCCGAGCCGGACGGTGCCGAACTCGCCGGATACACCCTGACCGGGCTGGACGCCGAGACGGCCGTCGTGGCCCTGGAGCTGTACCGCCGTCAGGGCGCCTGGAAGGTCCGGGCCGTGGGCCAGGGGTACGCCGACGGCCTCGGTGCCCTGCTGGCCGACGGCGGACTGGCCGCACCGGAGGCCACCGCGCTCGCCGCCGCCGCACTGGCCACGGCCGCGCCGACCGGCCAGGCCGACGGCGCGCGCACCAGCCGGCCGAGCCTGGCCGCCGATCTTCGCGCCCCGCAGACACCGGCCGGGGCCACCGTCCAGGCCCCCGCGCCCACTCCCGAGCCGCCGGACCCGGTCCCCGTCTCCCGGGTCCCGTACGCCGGTACGCCCGGCCCCGCGCCGCGTCCCGCGCCCGGCGGCGACACCGGGGGCTCCCCGCCCACCATCAGCTACGCGCACCCGCGGCGCCGCCGTACAAGCACCGAGCCGCCCGAGCCCGCGCCGCAGGCCGCCCCGCCGGCCGAGCCCGGGCAGTACCCGCGGCCCGTCGCCGGGGACGCCAGCGGCTGGTCCATGGAGGAGCGGCTCTACAACCAGGTCTGGGGCATGTTCGAGGACCTGGCCCGCACGGTCGCCGCGTACCGCAGCGCCGTCGACTTCGCCGACTCCCGTATGGACCGGGAGCTCGACGAGGCCCTTTCCGACCCGCGCCACCGCCTCGGTGGCTCCGGGAACGCCGCCCGCGACACCGCCCGGGCGCGCCGCGAGGAGCTCGTCACCCAGGCCCAGGCCGTGCTCGACCGGGACCTCGCCCAGCTGATCGCCGAGTCGGAGGTCGTCGAACCCGCACTGCCGGCCGCGTACGCCCGCTGGGACAACCCGGTCTGGCACGACGACCGGTCGAACGGGCTGCCCGACGAGAACCCCCTGGCACTGCGCCTGGGGAACCTGCACCTGCCCGAGCGGCCCGATCTGCGCATCCCGATGCTGATGCGGCTCCCGCTGGAGCGCGGCATCTGGATCGACAACGGCCGCACCGGCTCCGAGTCCGCCATGGCCATGGACACCGACCGGCTGCGCCGGGCCGCCATGGACATGGCCGTCGCGCACGCGGCGCGGCTGCTCGCGGTCCACCCCGGTGACCGGTTCTCCGTCCACGTCATCGACGCGGCCGGAGCCGGAGCCGCCTCACTGGCTCCGCTGGTCCGTGCCGGTGTGCTCGCGTTCCCGCCCGCCGCCGGCGCCGCCGGGGTCAACGAGACCCTGGCGCGGCTGACCCGGCGGGTGGACCTCGTACAGATGGCGGTGCGGGCCGGTGCGCCCGAGGACCTGCCGCCGGACGTGGACACGGCCGACCAGCTGCTCCTCGTGCACGACTTCCCGCACGGATTCGACGACCGGGCCGTCACCCAGCTCCGCTACCTCGCCGACGAGGGTCCGGCGGTCGGCGTGCACCTGCTGATGGTCGCGGACCGTGACGAGGCCTCGGCCTACGGGCCGCTGCTGGACCCGCTGTGGCGCTCGCTCATGCGGCTCTCGCCGGTGCCGGACAACCATCTTTCCGACCCCTGGGTCCACCACGCCTGGACCTTCGAGCCGGACCTGCCCCCGCAGGGCAGCCGGGTCCTCGAACAGGCTTTGGACCGGGTGGCGGAGGCCCGCCGGCGCGCCCGCCCGTGAGGGGTCGGCGGCAGGTCGATGACCTGTCGCTGACCAATTCTTGGGATTCCCTTTACCTTTTCGGCCTCGGGCGGGTACCCTGGTGAGCGCGGAGGGGAGTATTCCTGCTTTCCTGCTACGGCGTACCCGTCAATACGGACCACTTCGGTATGTGAAGCCAGTCGGTCCCGGGGCGCCGGCCCACGGCCTCCAGGCCGCCCGGGTGGAAGAGACCTCCGGCAGCGATGACGCTGACGAAGTGCTGAGCCATCCGCCGGAGGCGTGTTTACCGTGGAAGTTTCCTGGACCCTGTGGGCGCTGACCATCCTTGGTCTGTCCCTCCTCATCGGCGCCGATTTCTTCATCGGCCGCAAACCGCACGACGTATCGATCAAGGAAGCGGGCACCTGGACGGTCGTCTGGATCGTCCTTGCGGGGCTCTTCGGCCTCGGCCTGTGGTTCTTCGGCAACGGCCAGGCCTCGCAGGAGTTCTTCGCGGGCTTCATCACCGAGAAGTCCCTGAGCGTGGACAACCTCTTCGTCTTCGTCCTGATCATGGCGAAGTTCGCGGTGCCCTCCCACCTCCAGCAGCGCGTACTGCTCGTGGGCGTGCTGATCGCCCTGGTCCTGCGCGCGATCTTCATCGCCGCCGGCGCGGCGATCATCGCCAGCTTCTCCTGGGTCTTCTACCTCTTCGGCGCGTTCCTGATCTACACCGCGTGGAAGCTGATCCAGGAGGCCCGCAAGGACGAGGGCTCCGCCGAAGAGGAAGCGTTCGAGGAGAACCGCCTCCTCAAGTCCGTCGAGAAGAAGTTCGGCGTGGCCGACAGGTACCACGGCACCAAGCTCTTCATCCAGAACAACGGCAAGCGCGTCCTGACCCCGCTGATGGTCGTCATGCTCGCCATCGGTACCACCGACGTGCTCTTCGCGCTGGACTCGATCCCCGCGATCTTCGGCCTCACCCAGGACCCGTACATCGTCTTCACCGCCAACGCCTTCGCCCTGATGGGTCTGCGCCAGCTGTACTTCCTCATCGGCGGCCTGCTCAAGAAGCTGGTCCACCTCAGCTACGGCCTGTCGATCATCCTGGGCTTCATCGGCGTCAAACTGGTGCTGCACGCGCTGCACGAGTCCGAGGTGCACGTCCCGGTGATCTCGATCCCCGTCTCCCTGGGCGTCATCTGCGGTGTCCTGGTCGTCACCACGATCACCAGCCTGATGGCCTCGAAGAAGCAGGCGGCGGCCGAAGCCGCCGCCCGCTCGGAGAGCATCGACGCGTAAGCGGGCCTACGGGCCTACGGGCCTACGGGCCTGCGGGTCCACGGGTCTACGCGGGGGCGGCCGCTTCGGCCGTCCCCGTCTCCGTATCCGGGGCCGCCTTCCGGGCCCCCACGACCACCGGATTCGTCTCGGGCAGCAACGCGAAGCAGGCCAGCGAGACGAGGGCGATCCCGGTCAGGTACACCGCGACGCCCCACGGCGGACCGGAGCCGTCCGCCAGCGCGGTCGCCACGATGGGGGTCAGCGCCCCGCCCAGCACGCCGCCCAGGTTGTAGCCGACGGCCGCGCCCGTACAGCGGATGCGCGGTGCGTACAGCTCCGGCAGGTACGCGCCCACCACCGCGAACATCGTCACCATGCCGAACAGCGCTCCGACCGCGCCCAGCGTCATCAGCAGCGGATCCGCCGTGCGCAGCAGCGCCACGAACGGGAACATCCACAGCGCGCAGACCGCGCAGCCGATCAGGCACAGGGGGCGCCGGCCGTAGCGGTCCCCGAGCAGTGCCACCAGCGGGGTCACCAGCCCCTTGAGGGCGACCGCGGCCATGATGCAGGAGAGCATCACCGTGCGGTGCACCCCCAGGTGCTCGGTGGCGTACGCGAGGGACCAGGTGGTGACCGAGTAGAAGACGGCGTACCCCACCGCGAGCGCCCCGCCGGTGAGCAGGAGCAGCCGCCAGTGGCCCCGTACGACCTCCGCCAGCGGGGCCTCGGCCCGGCGGCCGGTCTCGGTGAGCGCGCGGAACTGCGGGGTCTCCTCCACGGAGCGGCGCAGCCACAGCCCGGCCAGTGCCAGCAGCCCGGCCGCCCAGAACGGCACCCGCCAGCCCCAGGTCTGGAACTGCCCGTCGGTGAGGGCGGCGGACAGGCCCAGCATCAGGCCGTTGGCCAGCAGGAAGCCCACCGCGGGGCCGATCTGCGGGAAGCTCGACCACAGGCCGCGCCGCCCCTCGGGGGCGTGCTCGGCGGTCAGCAGGACCGCGCCTCCCCATTCGCCGCCGAGCCCGAGGCCCTGCAGGAAGCGCAGCACGAGCAGGAGCGCCGGAGCGGCCACGCCGATGCTGGAGAACGTCGGCACGCAGCCGACGGCGACGGTGGCGACGCCGGTGAGCAGCAGGGAGGCGAGGAGCACCGGGCGCCGGCCGTAGCGGTCGCCGATGTGGCCGAAGAGCGCCGAACCCAGCGGGCGGGCGAGGAAGCCGACGCCGAAGGTGCCGAAGGCGGCGAGCGTCCCGGCGAGCGGGGAGAAGGACGGGAAGAAGAGCGGGCCGAGCACGAGCGCGGCGGCCGTCCCGTAGACGAAGAAGTCGTAGAACTCGATGGCGGTCCCGGCGAGCGAGGCCGAGGCGAGGCGCAGCATCGACGGGGAGGGCCGGGACGGGGACGGCGAGGGAGCCGAGGACGGTGGGGGCGCGGCAGGAGACGAGGAGAGGGACGGGGAGGGGTCTTGATGCATGGTGCACCAAGTACCCCCTCCCCGTCCCTCAGGACGTGAGTTCGGCCATCATCGACCGGAAGGAGTGCACCGCGTACCGAAGTTGACGGAATGCGGGTCTACCAGCCGCGCTCGCGCCACTCGGTGAGGTGCGGACGCTCGGCGCCGAGCGTGGTGTCGTTGCCGTGCCCCGGGTACACCCAGGCCTCGTCCGGCAGCTGCGCGAAGATCTTGTGCTGGACGTCGTCGATCAGCCGCTCGAAGGCCTTCGGGTCGCCCCACGTGTTGCCGACGCCGCCGGGGAAGAGGCAGTCGCCGGTGAAGACGTGCGGGTGCCCGTGCGGGTCGTCGTAGATCAGGGCGATCGAGCCGGGGGTGTGCCCGACGAGGTGGCGCGCGGTGAGCTCGACCCGTCCGACGCGCACGGTGTCCCCGTCCGCCACCAGGACGTCGGTCGCCACCGGGATGCCCTCGGCGTCGAAGGCGCCCGCGTACGTGGTCGCCCCCGTCGCGTCGACCACGGCCTGGAGGGCGCCCCAGTGGTCGCCGTGCTGGTGGGTGGTGACGACGGACGCGATGCCGTCGTCGCCGATCAGGCTCAGCAGCGTGTCCGCGTCGGCGGCCGCGTCGATCAGCAGCTGCTCGTCGGTGGCCCGGCAGCGCAGCAGGTAGGCGTTGTTGTTCATCGGGCCCACCGCGACCTTGGAAATCATCAGGTCCGCGAGTTCGTGCACGTCGGCAGGACCGCCGACCTTGACCTCTCCGGTGTACGTCATGTCTTCGATCCTAGAGCGGGGGGAGCTCGGGGAGGGGGCCACCGGCGGTAGTCAGGGAGGCGCCCTTGTCACCGCGGCCGGCCAGCCAGGCCAGCAGCTCGGCGGGGGTGCCGGACACGGTGACGGCCGGGTCCCCGGCGGAGCCCGTGCGCCAGCCGCGTCCGCCGCCCGCGGCGAGGGCGGTCGGCGGCACCTCCGGCCGGCCCGACCAGCGGTCGGCGAGGAAGGTGATCTCGCGGTCGGTGAACTCGTCCGGGAGGTCGGAGAGCTCGTAGCCGATGTTCAGGTCGACGTGGTGCAGGTCGACCTCGACCCACCGGCGGAACGGCACGTTGGCGGCGAGGTCGGTGATGCCGTTGCGCAGCTCGACGGTACGGGACCAGTCCTGGTCGGGCTCGGTGGTGGCGAGGAAGCGGGCCCCGGAATCACGGAGGTCCGCCAGGTGTTCTTCCAGAGGCCGGCCGGCGTCGCGCTCGATGTCCTCGTCGCGCGCCGAGGCGCTCTCGTACATGGGGCGGCCCTCGAAGACGTTGACGAGGGCGTCCGCGTTGCGTGCGAGGTGGGCCAGGACGTGGCCGCGGGTCCAGCCGGGGAGCAGTGACTCCTCGGCCAGGGCGGCGTTGTCCAGCTTCGCGACCGCGGCGAGGAGCCGGTCGGTCGCTTCACGTACAGATCGCAGGTCGTGCACATGATCAGTCATGAAGCCGAGCCTAGTGGTCGCGGGCCCGCGGCCACACGATCGGGTGAAGCGGCCTGCGGAGTGCCGTAAATCGAATGTGCGTGCTATACGCTCGGAAGTCCAAGACAGCAAGTCCATCGCAGAGGCGCCCCCCATACCCTGGGACGGGGGCCCCGTGCCCCCCGCTCTCTCAAGAAAGGTGCGGACCGGCGTGACCGACCGTCTCATCGTTCGTGGCGCTCGCGAGCACAACCTCAAGAACGTCTCGCTCGACCTGCCCCGCGACTCACTCATCGTCTTCACCGGACTCTCCGGTTCGGGCAAGTCCTCCCTGGCCTTCGACACGATCTTCGCCGAGGGTCAGCGCCGCTACGTCGAGTCGCTCTCGTCGTACGCCCGCCAGTTCCTCGGGCAGATGGACAAGCCCGACGTCGACTTCATCGAGGGCCTCTCCCCGGCCGTCTCCATCGACCAGAAGTCGACCTCGCGCAACCCGCGCTCGACCGTGGGCACCATCACCGAGGTCTACGACTACCTCCGCCTCCTCTTCGCCCGCATCGGCAAGCCGCACTGCCCCGAGTGCCGCCGCCCGATCTCCCGGCAGTCGCCGCAGGCGATCGTCGACAAGGTGCTCGCGCTCCCCGAGGGCAGCCGCTTCCAGGTGCTGTCGCCGCTGGTGCGCGAGCGCAAGGGCGAGTTCGTCGACCTCTTCTCCGACCTGCAGACCAAGGGCTACAGCCGGGCGCGGGTGGACGGGGAGACCATCCAGCTCTCCGAGCCGCCGACGCTGAAGAAGCAGGAGAAGCACACCATCGAGGTGGTCATCGACCGCCTCACCGTCAAGGACAGCGCCAAGCGCCGGCTCACCGACTCGGTGGAGACCGCGCTGGGCCTCTCCGGCGGCATGGTCATCCTCGACTTCGTCGACCTCGCCGAGGACGACCCCGAGCGTGAGCGGATGTACTCCGAGCACCTCTACTGCCCATACGACGACCTGTCCTTCGAGGAGCTGGAGCCGCGCTCCTTCTCCTTCAACTCCCCCTTCGGCGCCTGCCCCGAGTGCACCGGCATCGGTACGCGCATGGAGGTGGACCCGGAGCTGATCATTCCGGACGAGGAGAAGTCCCTGGAGGAGGGAGCGGTCTCACCCTGGTCGCTCGGCCACACCAAGGACTACTTCCAGCGGCTGATCGGCGCGCTCGCCGGGGAGCTGGGCTTCCGGACGGACATCCCGTGGGCCGGGCTGCCGGCGCGCGCGAAGAAGGCCCTGCTCTACGGGCACAGGACGCAGATCGAGGTCCGCTACCGCAACCGGTACGGGCGGGAGCGGGCGTACACCACGGCCTTCGAGGGCGCCGTGCCCTTCGTCAAGCGGCGGCACGCGGAGTCCGAGAGCGACGCCAGCCGCGAGCGCTTCGAGGGCTACATGCGCGAGGTGCCCTGCCCGACCTGTGAGGGCACCCGTCTGAAGCCGATCGTGCTCGCCGTGACGGTGATGGAGAAGTCCATCGCCGAGGTCGCCGCGATGTCGATCAGCGAGTGCGCGGACTTCCTCGGCCGGATGCGGCTCGACGCCCGCGACAAGAAGATCGCCGAGCGGGTCCTCAAGGAGGTCAACGAGCGGCTCCGCTTCCTCGTCGACGTGGGTCTGGACTACCTCTCGCTGAACCGCGCCGCCGGCACCCTGTCCGGCGGCGAGGCCCAGCGCATCCGCCTCGCCACACAGATCGGTTCCGGCCTGGTCGGCGTGCTGTACGTACTGGACGAACCCTCCATCGGCCTGCACCAGCGCGACAACCACCGGCTGATCGAGACGCTGGTGCGGCTGCGGGACATGGGCAACACGCTCATCGTGGTCGAGCACGACGAGGACACCATCAAGGTGGCCGACTGGGTCGTGGACATCGGCCCGGGTGCGGGCGAGCACGGCGGCAAGGTGGTGCACAGCGGTTCGCTGAAGGAGCTGCTGAAGAACACCGACTCCGTGACCGGGCAGTACCTGTCCGGCAAGCGGTCCATCGCGATCCCGGACGTACGCCGGCCCGTGAACGGCGAGCGGAAGCTGACCGTCCACGGCGCCAAGGAGAACAACCTCCAGGACATCGACGTCGCCTTCCCGCTGGGCGTGCTCACGGCCGTGACCGGTGTGTCGGGTTCGGGCAAGTCGACGCTGGTCAACGACATCCTCTACACGCACCTGGCGCGCGAGCTGAACGGCGCCCGGTCGGTGCCCGGGCGGCACACCCGGGTGGACGGCGACGACCTCGTCGACAAGGTCGTGCACGTCGACCAGTCGCCGATCGGCCGGACCCCGCGCTCCAACCCGGCGACGTACACGGGTGTCTTCGACCACGTGCGCAAGCTGTTCGCGGAGACGATGGAGGCGAAGGTGCGCGGCTACCTGCCGGGCCGCTTCTCCTTCAACGTGAAGGGCGGCCGGTGCGAGAACTGCTCCGGCGACGGCACGATCAAGATCGAGATGAACTTCCTGCCGGACGTCTACGTCCCGTGCGAGGTGTGCCACGGCGACCGGTACAACCGGGAGACGCTGGAGGTCCACTACAAGGGCAAGTCCATCGCGGAAGTCCTCAACATGCCGATCGAGGAGGCGCTGGACTTCTTCGAGGCGGTGCCGACGATCTCGCGGCACCTGCGGACGCTGAACGAGGTGGGGCTGGGCTACGTCCGCCTCGGCCAGTCCGCGCCGACGCTGTCGGGTGGTGAGGCGCAGCGCGTGAAGCTGGCGTCGGAGCTGCAGAAGCGGTCGACGGGCCGGACGGTGTACGTGCTGGACGAGCCGACGACGGGGCTTCACTTCGAGGACATCTCGAAGCTGATCAAGGTGCTGTCGGGGCTGGTGGACAAGGGCAACTCGGTGATCGTCATCGAGCACAACCTGGACGTCATCAAGACCGCGGACTGGGTCATCGACATGGGCCCCGAGGGCGGTTACGGCGGCGGCCTGGTGGTGGCCGAGGGCACGCCGGAGCAGATCGCGTCGGTGGGGGCGAGCCACACGGGCAAGTTCCTGCGGGACATCCTGGGGGCGGACCGGGTCTCCGACGCGGTGTCGTCTCCGGCGGGGGTCGCGGCGAAGAAGGCCCCGGCCAGGAAGAAGGCGACGGCGGCCCCCGCGAAGAAGGCGGCGGCCCCCGCGAAGAAGGCGGCGGCCCCGGCGAAGAAGGCGGCGGTGCGGGCCCGCAAGGCCTAGCCGCTGCGCTGGGCTGTGGTGGCGAAGGGCTCGGCCTGGCGGCCGGGCCCTTCGCCGTCCGGTGCGGCGCCATGGCCGTGGGCTCCGCCCCCGGACCCCCGCGCCTCAAACGCCGGCGGGGCTGAAAGTCCGGACTCCGGGGCCGGGAGCGGGGGCGGGGTTCGGCTGCTGCGGCGCCGTCGGGGCCCTGCTGCGCGGCTCCCGATCCTCCTTGTGGGCGGAGGTACCCCTGCGGCGGCTACGCGGCTACGCCGATGGTGTGGCCGGTGGCCGAGGGGTCGGTCAGGGCCGTCAGGAGGGCGTCCGCGACGTCCGCCCGGGCGATGACCTTGCCGCCCGGGACGTTCCCGTCGACGGCCCGGCGGTAGGTGCCCGTGCGCGGCCGGTTCAGCAGCCGCGGCGGGCGGATGACCGTCCATTCGGTCGTGCTGGCGCTGATGGCCGCCTCCATGACCGCGAGATCCGCGTACAGGTCCCGCAGCAGCCGCCGCAGGATCGGGTAGACCACCACCCGTGTGAGCGCCCCGTCCTCCGGAGTGTCCGGGGCCACCGGCGCGGCGCTGACCGCCGACAGCCGCCGCACCCCTGCCCGGTCCATCGCGGAAACGATCGACCGCAGCGCCGGCCCGGCGATCGGCGTCAGCCGGGCCTGCTTGTTGTTCGTGGGCCCGAGGGCCGAGACGACCGCCTCGCTCCCCGTCAGCACCGGGACCAGCGCCTCCTCGTCCGTCACGTCGGCGACCACGGCCACCCGGAGCCGGCCGTGGGCGGGTACGTCCAGGCGGGCGGGGTCGCGGACCACCGCCGTCACCTCATGGCCCGCTTCGAGGGCCTGTCGGACGACCTCGCGGCCGACGCCGCCGGTGGCTCCGAAAACTGTGAGCTTCATCGTCGTACTCCCGCACCGAAGAGGGTGGGTGAGTATTTACTCACCCCTGCTTCCGTTATGGTGAGTGAATGCTCACTCCGAAGTCAAGCCGTCCCACGCCCGAGCGGCTCCTCGACGCGGCCGAGACCCTCATGCGCACCGTCGGGCTGGCCGGTGCCACCACCAAGGCCATCGCGCGCGAGGCCGGCTGCTCGGAGGCCGCGCTCTACAAGCACTTCGCGAACAAGGAAGAGCTGTTCGTGCGGGTGCTGATGGAGCGCACGCCCAACGCGGGCCCGCTGATGGCCGCCCTGCAGGCCGAGCCGGCCGAGGACGGGGCCGAGGGCGGGGACCGGGGCGAGGAGGCGCTCGCCGCCATCGCCCGGCACGCCTCGCTCTTCTACGCCGACGCGATGCCCATGGCCGCCTCGCTCTTCGCCGACCCCGTCCTGCTCACCCGCCACCGCGACGGCGTGCGGAAGGTCGGCGCCGGGCCGCACGTGGTCCTCGACGCCCTGGCCGGGCGGCTGCGGCGCGAGCTCGACGCCGGCCGGCTGCGCCCCGACGCCGATCCGCGGGCCGCCGCGGCCCTGCTGCTCGGCGCCTGCTTCCAGCGGGCCTTCTTCCTGCACTTCTCCGGTGCGGACGTGGTCCAGCCGGTGGAGGAGTTCGCCCCCGCCGTGGCCCGGACCGTCTGGGCCGCGCTGCGCCCCTGAGGGTCAGAGGTCCGCCGCGTACGGAGGCTCCGCGCCCGCCCGGGTACAGGTCAGGGCCGCCGCGTGCGCGGCGTAGGCCAGCACGTCGGGCCAGTCCACCGGCCCGTCCGGCGCACCCGGGAGCCGGTGCAGCAAGGCGGCGTTGACGGTGTCGCCCGCTCCGATCGTGTCCACCACGGCCACCCGGCGGGCCGCCACCGAGTGCTCCGCGCCCTCCCGCGTCCAGACCGTCAGCCCCGCCGCGCCGCGGGTCAGGACCACGGCCGACGGACCCGCCGCCAGCCAGTCGCGCGGTCGGCCCCCCAGCCAGAACGCGTCCTCCTCCGACAGCTTGAGGACGGACGCGTACGGCAGCAGCCGGGTCAGGAACCGGGCACGGTAGGCCGCCGGGTCCGCGATCAGCGCCGGCCGGATGTTGGGGTCCAGCAAGGTAAGCAGCCCCCGCCGCGACTCCCGTCGCAGCAGGGCCTCGTACGCGCTCGCGCCCGGCTCCAGGACCAGCGAGCAGGTCCCGAGCGCGAGGGCCCGTACGGCGGCCGGGAGGGCGGGCGGCAGGGTGAACAGCCGGTCCGCGGTGCCCTCGACGTAGAAGCCGTACGAGGCCGAGCCGTCCGGGGCCAGCGAGGGCACGGCGAGGGTGGTCGGCTCCGGCCCGCGCTGTACCAGTGACAGGTCCACGCCGGCCGCCCGCAGCCCCGTCAGCAGGCTCTCGCCGAAGCCGTCGGCCGAGACCCGGGAGCAGAAGGCCACCTCGGCGCCGAGGCGTCCGAGCGCGAGCGCGGTGTTGTAGGGTCCGCCGCCCGGCCGGGGCAGCAGGGCGCCCGGCGGCCGTGCCACGGGCACCAGGTCGATGAGGGCTTCTCCGCCGACGACGATCACGCGGGGGAAGGTACCCCATCGGACGGCGGTATCGTCGGGTGCACCGTGCCCCGCCCGCTCGCCCAGGAGACTTCCATGTCCGCGTCGCCGTCCCCCGCCCGCCGTACCGTGCTCAGGGGCGCCGCCGCGCTCGCGGGAGCGGCCGGCGCCGGAGCGGCTCTCGCGGCCTGTGCCCCGGAGAGCAACAGCGGCGGGAACACCCCCGCGACCCCCACAGCCCCGGTGGAACTGGGGGCCGCGGCCGAGGTCCCGGTCGGCGGCGCGAAGCTGTACCGGGAGCGGAAGCTCATCGTCAGCTGCCCGGCGGAGGGCCAGTACAAGGCGTTCAGCGCCCAGTGCACGCACGCCGGCTGCGTACTGGACAAGATCGTCGAGGGTGAGGGCAACTGCCCCTGCCACGGCAGCCGCTTCGACGTGGCGACCGGCAAGGTGCTGCGCGGGCCGGCCACCGACCCGCTGCCCGCGGTCCCGGTCAAAGCGGAGAACGGCAAGCTCGTCGCGGGCTGACCCAAGAGCCGGGCGTCGGTCGGCCACTCAGTCGGTCGGGCAGTCAGTCGGTCGGCCACTCAGCCGGTCGGCCCGAAGGTCAGTCCCAGTCCCAGGCGATCCCGAGGATCCCTCGCCGTACCGCCTGCTCCACCAGGTGCACCGCCCGGTGGCGGCCGCTCGGCGTGAGGTCCGCGAGGCCGGTGCGCGGGGCCTCGGGCCCCGTGCGGGCGAAGCGGCGGCAGCGCACCGGCAGGGCGGACTCGTCGAAGCGGACCTGGAGCATGTACTGGCCGCCCGCGTAGCTGAAGCCGCGCACGTACTCGCCGCTGCGGGCGCCCGTGCCGTCCTCGACGCCGTAGCCGAAGACGTACGTGTCCCCGCGCCGCAGCCGGGCGTCGAAGAGCAGCTCCGCGACCACCACCCCGGCCTCCGGGTGGCACCGCACCCGGCCCGTGCGGCAGTTCTCGTACGCCGTCACGCGCATCCTGGACACGTCGCAGCCCGGATCACCGTGGTGGACGGCGAGGTAGCGGTCGACCCCGTCCCGGTGCGCCCGGACGATCTGCTGCGACTCGCGGGCCAGCATCTCGCCCGCCGGACCGATGCGGACCCGCTCGTGGTGGGTGAGCGTGTGCAGTCCGCCGTCGGACGGGAGCTCCATCCCGTCCAGTAGCTGCTCCACCGTCCCGCCGACACTGAACAGGGCCCGGTACGGGCGGGCGGCCGGGCGGGCGGGTCCGGGTGCCGGTCCCGGGGTGAGGAGCAGCCGGACGAGGGCGCCGTCGGGCAGCTCCAGGATCTCCTCCAGGGCGGTCACGGCCCGCAGGGATTCCGCGTGCCGCGGCCGCCGGGCGCCCTGCTGCCAGTAGCTGAGGCTGGTGACACCGACCTTGATCCCCCGCGCCGCGAGCCGGTGCTGCACCCGGTGCAGGGGCAGTCCGCGCGCGGCGAGGGCGGCGCGCAGGGCGAGGTGGAAGGGGCCGCCGCGCAGCAGTTGGCCGAGTTCTGCCGGGTCTCCGGTCGTCCGCATGGCGCCTCCTCTGTGAACATTCACGCCCGCCGGACCGGGGGAGCGCGCCGGGGCTCTGGCGGACCAGGTGGAACGACAGCAACCGTTCACACCCGCAGCCCCACTGTTCACACTGCAATGTCACCGCGTATTGAAGCGTGTTGACCTGATCGCGACAACACCCCGATGCTCCTCCACAGCGTCCGGACGCGCTCCTCCACCCCCACATCCCCGCCTCGGGAGGAACGCGATGCGCAACAGAAACCGGCGGCTACCCCTCGCCGCCTTCATCTCCGCCCTGCTCCTCGCCCTGCCACTCGGCGCCGGCACCGCCACCGCCGCCGATGCCGCCACCGCCACCGCCACCGCCACCGATGCCGCCGCCGACACCGGCGGTGCGGCCCTCGCGTACAAGCGCCTGAACATCACCATGCAGGCACAGCAGAAGACCAACTGGTGCTGGGCCGCGAGCGGCAACACCATCGCCACCTGGTTCGGCCGCAACTACAGCCAGAACCAGTTCTGCAACGCCGCCTTCAACCGCCAGCAGGGCTACGACTGCCCCAACAACCAGGCCACCCTCGGCAACGTCCAGACCGGCCTGCGCTGGGCGGGCATCAACTCGGGCTCCTACGTGACCGGCTGGCTCCAGTACTCCACCGTCCAGACCGAGATCAACAACAACCGTCCCATCGAGACCCGGATCCAGTGGTCCAACGGCGGCGGCCACATGCACGTGATCTACGGCTACGACACCGCCAGCAGCTGGGTCTACTGGGGCGACCCGTGGCCCTCCAGCGACCGCTACAACTGGGCCTCGCACGCCTGGTACGTCGACAACGGCACCTTCTCCTGGACCCACTCCCTCTACCGGATCGGGGCGTGACCGCCATGACGCTGCGCGCCACCTCCGCCGCCGTGGTCCTCGCGGCCACCGCCCTCCTCGGCCTCGCCCCGCAGGCCGTCGCCGCCGCCCCCGTGCCGCAGCCCCAGGCGGCCACGGCCGAGAACCGGGCCGCCGCCGCGCAAGCGGCCGCCGCCCCCGAGACCCTGGCCACGCTCTCCCGCTTCTTCGCCCGGGAGGGCAAGGTCTCGCTGACCGCCGCACGGCCCAGGATCGAGGGGGAGGCGATACCGGTGAGCTACCTCTCCCCGGAGTTCGTCGCGGGCAAGGCGGGGGCACCGGTCGCCCGCCTGGAGTTCCTCGCCAGCAAGGCGGTCTCCTCCGACGGGCAGCAGGCCGCCCTGTGGACCGCGCGGACCGAGGCCGGCTGGCAGGTCGTGAACATCGCCACCGGCGACGACGAATTCCGCTACGCGCAGCTGGGCGCCGCGAAGCTGCCCGGCGGGACCGTGTTCCGGGAGCCACAGATCGACGCCTGGTACGTGGCCGAGGGCAGCCGGGTGCTGCCGCTGGACGAGGACGCGGTGCGGGCCGTCGGCGCCGGGGGGACGAGCCTGGGTGCGTACCGGGCGCGGGTCGCCAAGGCGTACGGGGACAAGCTGCCCGGCTCGGCCTATGCGGAGGCGGGTGCGGCCGGTGGCTTCGCGGAACCTGACGCGACGGCCACGGGGACGGGGACGGTGATGGCCGGGGCCGCCGGGGCGCTGGCGCTGGGCGGGGCCGGGGCGCTGGCGCTGCGCCGTCGCCGCGCCGTCGCCGAGGCGTAGCCCCCTCGCCCGCAGGGCCTGACCTCCGCCAGGGGCCAGGCCCTGCGCTCTGCCGCCCCCCGCCGCCGTGGCTCCGGCCCCGGGCCCCGCGCCTCAATCGCCGGCGGGGCTGGAAGATCGGGGCTCCGCCTCGCGCTCTGCGCTTCGAAAGCCGGCGGGGCTGGAAGATCGGGGCTCCGCCCCGGGCCCCGCGCCTCAAACGCCGGCGGGGCTGAAAGGCCGTGGCTCCGGCCCCGGCCCTGTGCCTCAAACTCCGGTGGGTCTGGAAGGCCGTGGCTCCGCCCCGGACCCCGCGCCTCAAAGGCCGGCGGGGCTGAAAGGCCGTGGCTCCGGCCCCGGGCTTGTGCCTCGAACGCCGGCGGGCCTGGAAGGCCGTGGCTGCGCCCCGGACCCTGCGCCTCAATCGCCGGCGGGACTGGACGTCGGGGCCGCCCCGCGCTTCGAACGCCCGCAGGGGCTGGATTGGCTGGGGCCGGCCGCCTGGTGGGGCTGGTTCGTGACGAGGGCGGATCCGGTCCGCCCGGCGTTTGAGGGCGTAGCCGGCCGGAGGCGCCGGGGCCGGGACGGAGCCCGGGGGTGGCGGGCAGCCTGGCCGGCGCTTGAGGCGCGGGGCCGCGCCCGAGCCCCCGAGCCCCGAGCCCCCGAGCCCCGAGCCCCCGAGCCCCGAGCCCCCGAGCCCCCGAGCCCCCGAGCCCCGAGTGCCCGCGCAGCCGTGCCGCCCGCCCACCGCGCCGGAGGCGTTCGGCCCGTTGTCAGCCCGCGCAAGTAGGGTGGTTGGCATGGCCGACCCTTCCAGCTACCGCCCCCAGCCGGGACAGATCCCCGACTCCCCGGGGGTGTACAGATTCCGCGACGAGCACCGCAGGGTGATCTACGTCGGGAAGGCCAAGAGCCTGCGCCAGCGCCTGGCCAGTTACTTCCAGGACCTCGCCGGGCTTCACCCCCGTACCGCCACCATGGTGACCACCGCCGCCTCCGTCGAGTGGACGGTCGTCTCCACCGAGGTCGAGGCGCTCCAGCTGGAGTACTCCTGGATCAAGGAGTACGACCCGCGGTTCAACGTCAAGTACCGCGACGACAAGAGCTACCCCTCCCTCGCCGTCACCCTCAATGAGGAATACCCGCGGGTCCAGGTCATGCGCGGGCCCAAGAAGAAGGGCGTGCGCTACTTCGGTCCGTACGGGCACGCCTGGGCCATCCGCGAGACCGTCGACCTCATGCTGCGGGTGTTCCCGGTGCGGACCTGCTCCGCCGGCGTGTTCAAGCGCTCCGCGCAGATCGGCCGGCCCTGCCTGCTCGGCTACATCGGCAAGTGCTCCGCGCCCTGCGTCGGCCGGGTCACCCCCGAGGAGCACCGCGAACTGGCCGAGGACTTCTGCGACTTCATGGCGGGACGGACCGGGACCTACCTCTCCCGCCTGGAGAAGGAGATGCACGAGGCGGCCGAGGAGATGGAGTACGAGAAGGCCGCCCGGCTGCGCGACGACATAGGGGCGCTGCGCCGCGCCATGGAGAAGAACGCCGTCGTCCTCGCCGACGCCACCGACGCCGACCTCATCGCGGTCGCCGAGGACGAGCTCGAAGCCGCCGTGCAGATCTTCCACGTGCGTGGCGGCCGGGTCCGCGGCCAGCGCGGCTGGGTCACCGACAAGGTCGAGGCCGTCGACACCGCCGGCCTCGTCGAGCACGCGCTCCAGCAGCTGTACGGAGAGGAGAAGGGCGAGGCCGTGCCCAAGGAGGTGCTCGTCCCGGCACTCCCCGAGGACACGCCCGCACTGAGCCAGTGGCTCGCCGAGCGGCGCGGGTCGCAGGTCAGCCTGCGCATACCGCAGCGCGGCGACAAGAAGGCGCTCATGGAGACCGTCCACCGCAACGCGCAGCAGTCCCTCGCCCTGCACAAGACCAAGCGCGCCAGCGACCTGACCACCCGCTCCCGGGCCCTGGAGGAGATCGCCGAGGCCCTGGAGCTGGACAGCGCCCCGCTGCGCATCGAGTGTTTCGACATCTCGCACCTGCAGGGCGACGACGTCGTCGCCTCCATGGTCGTCTTCGAGGACGGCCTGGCGCGGAAGGGCGAGTACCGGCGCTTCCAGATCAAATCCTTCGAGGGGCAGGACGACGTCCGCTCCATGCACGAGGTGGTCTCCCGCCGCTTCCGCCGCTACCTCCAGGAGAAGCTGAAGACCGGGGAGTGGGAACCGGACGGCGACGGCGAGTCGCCCGAGGACGACGGGCGGCCCAGGCGCTTCGCGTACCCCCCGCAGCTCGTCGTGGTCGACGGCGGCCAGCCGCAGGTCGCCGCGGCCAAGCGGGCCCTGGAGGAGCTCGGGGTCGACGACGTGGCCGTGTGCGGCCTGGCCAAGCGGCTGGAGGAGGTGTGGCTGCCCGGCGAGGACGACCCTGTGGTGCTGCCCCGCACCAGCGAGGGCCTCTACCTGCTCCAGCGGGTCCGTGACGAAGCCCACCGGTTCGCCATCCAGTACCAGCGCAACAAGCGCGGCAAGCGGCTCAAGGCCGGCCCGCTCGACGAGGTGCCCGGGCTGGGCGAGACGCGCAAGCAGGCCCTGGTCAAGCACTTCGGTTCGGTGAAGAAGCTGAGACAGGCGACAATCGACCAGATCTGCGAGGTCCCGGGCATAGGCCGCAAGACGGCCGAGACCGTGGCCGCGGCCCTCGTCCGGGCGGTTCCCGCCGGTCCTGCCGTCAACATGGCCACAGGAGAGATCATTGAGGATGAGAACCCCGCCCCCGCGGGTGGGGGCACCCCCCAGCCGTAGCTGGGGGACATCGTCCGAACGGGGGACCGAGCAATGACCGAGCACGAGACCACGCACGACCGAGACGGAGCACAGGTGAGTACGGGCACGACAGTGGAGCCCGGCGAGACCGCCGAGGCGGCCATCCCCGAGCTGGTGATCATCTCCGGGATGTCCGGGGCAGGCCGCAGCACGGCGGCCAAGTGTCTGGAGGACCTCGGCTGGTTCGTCGTCGACAACCTCCCGCCGGCACTGATCCCCACCATGGTGGAGCTCGGCGCCCGCTCCCAGGGCAACGTGGCGCGCATCGCCGTCGTCGTCGACGTACGCGGCCGCCAGTTCTTCGACGCCCTGCGCGAGTCCCTCGCCGACCTCGACAGCAAGGGCGTCACCCGCCGCATCGTCTTCCTGGAATCCTCCGACGACGCGCTGGTCCGCCGCTTCGAATCGGTCCGCCGCCCGCACCCCCTCCAGGGCGACGGGCGCATCACCGACGGCATCGCCGCCGAGCGCGACCTGCTGCGCGAGCTGCGCGGCGACGCCGACCTGGTGATCGACACCTCCAGCCTGAACGTGCACGAGCTGCGCGCCAAGATGGACGCCCAGTTCGCCGGGGACGAGGAGCCCGAGCTGCGGGCCACCGTCATGTCCTTCGGCTACAAGTACGGCCTCCCCGTCGACGCCGACCTCGTCGTCGACTGCCGCTTCATCCCCAACCCGCACTGGGTGCCGGAGCTGCGCCCGTTCACCGGGCTCAACGAGGAGGTGTCGGGGTACGTCTTCAGCCAGCCCGGCGCCAAGGAGTTCCTCGACCGGTACACCGAGCTGCTCCAGCTCATCGCCACCGGCTACCGCCGCGAGGGCAAGCGGTACGTGACCATCGCGGTCGGGTGCACGGGCGGCAAGCACCGCAGCGTGGCCATGTCCGAGAAGCTCGCCGCCCGCCTCGCCTCCGAGGGAGTCGAGACCGTCGTAGTCCACCGGGACATGGGGCGCGAGTGACCGGACGGACCCCGCGGCTGAGCCGCCTGCGCCGCCTCGCCCCCTCCCGGGACGAGGACGGCGCACGCCGCTCCGGCCGCCGGCGCGGCACCGCGCCCAAGGTGGTCGCGCTGGGCGGCGGCCAGGGCCTGTCGGCCTCCCTCACCGCCCTGCGCCGGATCACCGGTGACCTCACCGCCGTGGTCACCGTCGCCGACGACGGCGGCTCCAGCGGCCGGCTCCGCGAGGAGCTCGGCGTGCTGCCGCCCGGCGACCTGCGCAAGGCGCTGGCCGCGCTGTGCGGGGACGACGACTGGGGCCAGACCTGGGCCCGCGTCATCCAGCACCGCTTCCAGTCCGAGGGCGACCTTCACGGACACGCCGTCGGCAATCTGCTCATCGTCGCCCTGTGGGAACAGCTCGGCGACCCCGTCCAGGCCCTCGACCTGGTCGGCAGGCTGCTCGGCGCGCAAGGCCGGGTCCTGCCGATGTCGGCCGTGCCCCTGGAACTCCAGGCCCTGGTCAGGGGCCACGACCCGGCGCGCCCCGAGGACGTCGACACCGTCCGGGGGCAGGCCACGGTGGCCCTCACCCCGGGCGAGGTGCTCTCCGTACAGGTCGTGCCCGGCGACCCGCCGGCCGTACCGGAGGCCGTCGCGGCGGTCCTGGACGCCGACTGGGTGGTGCTCGGTCCGGGGTCCTGGTTCTCCTCCGTGATTCCCCACCTCCTGGTGCCCGAACTGCTCGACGCGCTGGTCGAGACGAAGGCCCGCCGGGTCCTCTCGCTGAACCTCGCGCCGCAGCCCGGCGAAACAGAGGGCTTCTCTCCGCAGCGTCATTTGGAGGTTTTGGCCCGACACGCCCCTAAACTCGCCCTGGACGTGGTGCTGGCCGACGAGGCCGCCGTGCCCGACCGCGAGTCCCTCGCCGATGCCGCAAAACGGTTCGGTGCCGCGGTCGAGCTGGCGCCGGTGGCCAGGCAGGACGGCTCTCCGAAGCATGATCCGGAGCTGCTCGCCGCCGCGTACGACCGTATTTTTCGGATGCATGGAAGGATCGGCCCATGGCGATGACGCCTGCGGTGAAGGATGAGATCTCCCGCCTGCCCGTCACCCGGACCTGCTGCAGGAAAGCGGAGGTCTCGGCGATCCTTCGGTTCGCGGGCGGGCTGCACCTGGTGAGCGGGCGCATCGTCATCGAAGCGGAGCTGGACACCGGGATCGCCGCCAGACGCCTGCGCAAGGACATCCTGGAGATCTTCGGCCATTCCTCGGACCTGGTGGTCATGGCCCCCGGCGGACTGCGCCGCGGCAGCCGCTACGTGGTCCGCGTCGTGGCCGGCGGTGACCAGCTGGCGCGCCAGACGGGCCTCGTGGACGGCCGCGGACGCCCCATCCGGGGTCTCCCGCCCCAGGTCGTCTCCGGGGCCACCTGTGACGCCGAGGCGGCCTGGCGCGGCGCCTTCCTGGCCCACGGCTCGCTCACCGAGCCGGGCCGGTCCTCCTCGCTGGAGGTCACCTGCCCCGGTCCGGAGGCCGCCCTGGCCCTGGTGGGCGCCGCCCGCAGGCTCTCCATCGCCGCCAAGGCGCGCGAGGTGCGCGGCGTCGACCGGGTCGTGGTCCGCGACGGCGACGCGATCGGGGCGCTGCTGACCAGGCTCGGCGCCCACGAGTCGGTGCTGGCCTGGGAGGAGCGGCGGATGCGGCGCGAGGTGCGCGCCACCGCCAACCGCCTCGCCAACTTCGACGACGCCAACCTGCGCCGCTCGGCCCGGGCCGCGGTGGCCGCCGGGGCACGCGTCCAGCGCGCGCTGGAGATCCTCGGCGAAGAGGTCCCCGAGCACCTCGCCGCGGCCGGCCGGCTGCGCATGGAGCACAAGCAGGCCTCCCTGGAGGAGCTCGGCGCGCTCGCGGACCCGCCGCTGACCAAGGACGCCGTCGCGGGCCGGATCCGCCGCCTGCTGGCGATGGCCGACAAGCGGGCCCAGGACCTCGGCATCCCGGGTACGGAGTCCAACCTCGACCTCAGCGAGGAGATGGCCGACAACATGGCCGGCTGACCGCACCGCGCGCGTACGGCAAAGGGGCTCGCGCGATCACCCGCGCGGGTCCCTTTCCCGTAGGCCCCATTGACATGAGCATGGGCCGGTCTTGAGGCTGGCGTCCGAACGCTTTCGTGGCTGACGACGCCCAGGGGGGCACATGAGGCACCGCGCGAGATCGATCCTCGCCGCAAGCGCACTCGTCTTCGGAACCACACTCGCCGTACTGCCCGGCGCGGCCCAGGCCGAACCGGGATCCGGGCCGGCCGCCGCGTCCGGCGCCGCATCGGATGAGGAAGTGCGGGTCTACGACGCCCACATCAGCCGGGAACAGGTCCCGCTCGTCCTCGCCGCCGGCCAGGACGCCCACGAGCTCACCGAGCACGCGCCGGAGACCGGCACCGCCGAGGTCGAGCTCTTCCTCACCGGAGCCCAGGCCAAGGAGCTTGCCGCCCAGGGCGTCAAGCTCGCCGAACACAAGGTCCCGGCCGAGGGCCTGGCCCGCGCCAAGGCCGCCGGGGACGGCGTGTTCCGCCCGTACAGCGGCAAGGGCGGCCTCCAGGAGGAGATCCTCCGCACCGCCCAGCAGAACCCCGCGCTCACCAAGGTCGTCTCCGTCGGCAAGACCGTCCAGGGCAAGGACATCCTCGCCCTCAAGGTCAGCAAGAACGCCAAGAAGACCAAGGACGGCGACAAGCCGTCCGTGCTCTACATGTCCAACCAGCACGCCCGCGAGTGGATCACCCCCGAGATGACCCGGCGGCTGATGCACCACACCCTCGACAACTACGGCAAGGACCCGCGGATCACCAGCCTGGTGGACACCACGGAGCTGTGGTTCCTGCTCTCGGCCAACCCCGACGGATACGACTTCACGCACGCGCCCGACGGCGAGCGGCTGTGGCGCAAGAACCTGCGGGACAGCAACGGCGACGGCAAGATCACCACCGGCGACGGCGTCGACCTGAACCGGAACTTCGCCTTCAAGTGGGGCTACGACAACGAGGGTTCCTCGCCCAGGCAGGCGAGCGAGACCTACCGCGGCCCCAAGGCCTCCTCCGAGCCCGAGACCGTCGCCCTCGACGCCTTCGAGAAGCGCATCGGCTTCGAGTACGCCGTCAACTACCACTCCGCCGCCGAGCTGCTGCTCTACGGCGTGGGCTGGCAGGTGGCCACTCCCACCCCCGACGACATCGCCTACAAGGCGCTCGCCGGCACCCCGGAGAACCCCGCCGTCCCCGGCTACTACCCCCAGGTCTCCTCCGAGCTCTACACCACCAACGGCGAGGCCGACGGCCACGCCTCCAACGTCAACGGCGTCATGATGTTCACGCCGGAGATGACCACCTGCCAGACGGCCTCCGCGAGCGACCCGAACGACAAGTGGAAGCCCGAGGACTGCCCCTCCGGCTTCAACTTCCCGGACGACGAGAAGCTCATCCAGGCGGAATTCGCCAAGAACGTCTCCTTCGCCCTCTCGGTCGGCGAGAGCGCCGCGCACCCGGACCGGCCGGCGTCCTCGGTGGGCCTGACCGCCGCCGACTTCACCCTGGACCCCTTCACCACCTCCTACGTCGCCCGCGGCGAGGACCAGACGGTCGCCGTCACGGCCCGCAAGGCGCTGAAGGACAAGGAACTCAACTTCAGGATCAACGGCGGCCGCACGCACGACGAGGACCTCAAGGCCTGGAAGGGCGGCGACGTCTACGGCGGCGACGACAACAACTGGTTCGACGAGTACCGGGGCAAGGTGGACGGCGCCAGGCCCGGTGACAAGGTCGAGGTCTGGTTCACCGGCCGCGACCGCTCCGGCAAGAAGGTCTCCAGCGAGCACTTCACGTACACGGTGGCCGAGCGGCCGCGCGCGGACGTACTGGTGATCGCGGAGGAGGGCGCCAAGGCCCAGTACGCCCAGACCTACGTCGACGCCCTGCGCGCCAACGGCAGGTCCGCCGCCGTCTGGGACGTCGCCACCCAGGGCACCCCGCACCGCCTCGGCGTGCTCTCCCACTTCCGTACGGCCGTCCACTACACCGGCGCCCAGACCCCGGGCGGCGACACGCAACTGGCGGTGCGCGACTTCCTGAACGAGGGCGGCAAGCTGATCGAGACCGGTGAGCTGGCGGGCGGCAACGCCCAGGTCGGCCGCGCCGTGACCAACGACTTCAGCCAGTACTGGCTCGGCGCCTACGGCCGTACGAGCACCGCCGGTGCCACCGGCTTCACCGGAGCCGGTTCCCTGACCGGCGCTAAGGGCGGCCTCGGCGACGCGGCGGGCAACCCGCTGAACGCCCCCGGCTCCTACACCGTGACGTCCGAGACCCTGGCCCCCGCGCAGTTCCCGCAGTTCAAGAGCGCACAGGCCGGCAAGTTCACCGGAGTCGTGAACCCGTACGCCCCCTACGCCGGCACGTCGATGGCCTCGGCCGTCCACGAGGACGACGACTGGAAGCGGCTCGTCCGCACGATCGACCTCACCCAGGTCACAGCAGCCGACAAGCCGCAGTTGAAGCTCGCCCTGAGCTGGAACACCGAGCAGGCCTACGACCACGCCGTGCTGGAGGCACACACGGCCGGCGCGGACGACTGGACCACCCTGCCGGACGCGGGCGGCCTGACCAGCACGACCGTTCCCGAGGAATGCGGGGCCGGGTTCTTCGTGAACGGGCACCCGTTCCTGCGCCACTACCTCACCCTGGACGGCGGCGGCTGCACCCCCAAGGGCACCAGTGGCGCGTGGAACAGCTTCACCGGCTCCTCCGGCGGCTGGAAGCAAGTCTCCTTCGACCTGAGCGCGTACGCGGGCAAGACCGTCGAGCTCTCGCTCTCCTACATCACCGACGGCGGCTCCGGCGGTCGCGGCGTCTTCGCGGACGAGGCTCGTCTGAACACCGGCGGCGCGGACCAGGCCGTGGAGGGATTCGAGACCTCCCTCGGTGCCTGGACCGCTCAGGGCGCGCCTGCCGGAAGCCCCGAAGTTCCCGGCGACTGGGCCCGGACCGGAGAGCTCTTCAAGTCCTATGCCGCGGTCACTACGGGTGACACCGTGCTCCTCGGCTTCGGCCTGGAACACCTGTCGGTCCCCGCGGACCGCGCGCTACTCGTCGGTAAGGCGCTGCGAGCGCTGAACCGCTGATCAGCGGCCCTCCCGGCACTCACCCTGAGTGACGGGGCACGAGGTCCCGAGGTCCCGTACCGGAGCTTCCGGCACCGGGCCTCGGGGCGTGTCAGGCCCCGGCCGATGTCACTCCGAAGCTCACGGAGAGGTAGGGTCGTAAGCGGTCGGGGACATCCCATACAGCTCGCCGGCGCACTTACCGGCGCACCAACGAGGAGATCGGTTCGTGACGATCCGCGTAGGCATCAACGGTTTTGGCCGAATTGGCCGCAACTACTTCCGGGCGCTCCTTGAGCAGGGAGCGGACATCGAGATCGTCGGTGTCAACGACCTGACTGACAACGCCACTCTGGTGCACCTGCTCAAGTACGACACGATCCTGGGCCGCCTCAAGCACGAGGTCTCCCACACCGCCGACACCATCACGGTCGGCGGCAACACCTTCAAGACCTTCGCCGAGCGTGACCCCGCGAACCTCCCCTGGGGTGAGCTGGGCGCCGACATCGTCATCGAGTCG
This sequence comes from Streptomyces sp. NPDC048269, assembly GCF_040652395.1. NCBI lineage: Bacteria > Bacillati > Actinomycetota > Actinomycetes > Kitasatosporales > Streptomycetaceae > Streptomyces > Streptomyces sp. NPDC048269. Next base: position 129,340 of record NZ_JBEZLW010000002.1, on the reverse strand, counting down.
ACCGGCATCTTCACCAAGAAGGCCGACGCCGCGAAGCACATCGCCGCCGGCGCGAAGAAGGTCCTCATCTCGGCTCCGGCCAAGGACGAGGACATCACGATCGTGATGGGCGTCAACCAGGACAAGTACGACGCGGCCAACCACCACGTCATCTCCAACGCCTCCTGCACCACCAACTGCGTGGCGCCGATGGCCAAGGTCCTCGACGAGAACTTCGGCATCGTCAAGGGCATGATGACGACGGTCCACGCGTACACGAACGACCAGCGCATCCTGGACTTCCCGCACTCGGACCTGCGCCGCGCCCGCGCCGCCGCCGAGAACATCATCCCGACCTCGACCGGTGCCGCCAAGGCCACCGCGCTGGTCCTCCCGCAGCTCAAGGGCAAGCTGGACGGCATCGCCATGCGCGTCCCGGTCCCGACCGGCTCGGTCACGGACCTGGTCCTGGAGCTCTCCCGCGAGACCACCGTGGAAGAGATCAACGCCGCCTTCCAGAAGGCCTCGGAGGGCCAGCTGAAGGGCATCCTCGACTACACCGAGGACGCGATCGTCTCTTCCGACATCGTGAACTGGCCCGCGTCCTGCACCTTCGACTCCTCCCTGACGATGGTCCAGGACGGCACGCAGGTTAAGGTCGTCGGCTGGTACGACAACGAGTGGGGCTACTCCAACCGTCTCGTCGACCTCACGGTCTTCGTCGGTGGCCAGCTCTGAGGTCGCCCGGTTCTAGGTAAGGCACCACGGTGTGAGCACAGGGTCCGGCAGCGCGACGAAGCGCCGCACGGGCCCTGTTGCTTGCCTCGTTCTCCCTTCCTCGCCCTTCGAGCGAAGGGCACAAAGGAGTAGAAACACATGAAGACGATCGACGAACTGCTCGCCGAAGGCGTCAAGGGGAAGCGGGTCTTCGTCCGCGCGGACCTCAACGTCCCGCTGGCCGAGGGCACCATCACCGACGACGGCCGCATCCGCGCCGTCCAGCCCACGATCGCGAAGCTCGCCGCCTCCGGCGCCCGCGTCATCGTGGCCTCGCACCTGGGCCGCCCCAAGGGCGCCCCGGACCCGGCGTTCTCGCTGGCCCCGGCCGCCGCGCGGCTCGGCGAACTGCTCGGGGCGGACGTCGCGTTCGCCACCGACACCGTCGGCGACTCCGCCAAGGAGACCGTCGCCGCCCTCACCGACGGCCAGGTCGCCGTCATCGAGAACCTGCGCTTCAACGCCGGTGAGACCGCGAAGGACGACGCCGAACGCGGCGCCTTCGCGGACCAGCTCGCGGAGCTCGCCGACGTCTACGTCGGCGACGGCTTCGGCGCCGTCCACCGCAAGCACGCCTCCGTCTTCGACCTCCCCGCGCGCCTCCCGCACGCGGCCGGCTACCTCATCGCCACCGAGGTCGGAGTCCTGAAGAAGCTGACCGACGACGTCAAGCGCCCCTACGTCGTCGTCCTCGGCGGCGCCAAGGTCTCCGACAAGCTCGCCGTGATCGACCAGCTGCTCGGCAAGGCCGACCGCATCCTCATCGGCGGTGGCATGGCGTACACCTTCCTCAAGGCCCTCGGCCACGAGGTCGGCATCTCCCTCCTCCAGGAGGACCAGATCCCGAAGGTCAAGGAGTACATGCAGCGCGCGAAGGACACCGGCGTCGAGCTGGTGCTCCCGGTCGACGTTCTGGTCTCCAAGGACTTCCCGGACCTCAAGGGCAAGACCCCGGCGGACTTCACGACCGTCGACGCGGACGGCATCCCGTCCGACAAGGAGGGCCTGGACATCGGCCCCAAGACGCGCGAGCTCTACGCGTCCAAGATCGCCGATGCCGCGACCGTCTTCTGGAACGGCCCGGTCGGCGTCTTCGAGCACCCGGACTACGCGGGCGGCACCACCGCCATCGCGCAGGCTCTGGTCGACAGCAGCGCCTTCACCGTCGTCGGCGGCGGCGACTCGGCCGCGGCCGTGCGTACGCTCGGCTTCGACGAGAAGGCTTTCGGCCACATTTCCACCGGTGGCGGCGCTTCCCTCGAATACCTCGAGGGCAAGACGCTCCCCGGTCTCGCCGCCCTGGAGGGCTGACCCGTAATGACCGCAGTTGAGAACGGCCGCACCCCGCTGATGGCGGGCAACTGGAAGATGAACCTCAACCACCTCGAGGCCATCGCCCACACCCAGAAGCTCGCCTTCGCACTCGCCGACAAGGACTACGACGCCGTCGAGGTCGCGGTCCTGCCGCCCTTCGTCGACCTCCGCTCGGTCCAGACCCTGGTCGAAGGCGACAAGCTGAAGATCAAGTACGGCGCCCAGGACATCTCCGCGCATGACTCCGGCGCCTACACGGGCGAGATCTCCGGCTCCATGCTCGCGAAGCTGAAGTGCACGTACGTGGCCGTCGGCCACAGCGAGCGCCGCCAGTACCACGCCGAGACCGACGAGGTCTGCAACGCCAAGGTCAAGGCCGCCTACCGCCACGGGCTCACCCCGATCCTGTGCGTCGGCGAGGGGCTGGACATCCGCAAGGCCGGCCAGCAGGTCCCGTACACGCTGAACCAGGTCGACGGCGGCCTCAAGGACATCCCGGCCGAGCAGGTCGAGTCCATCGTGATCGCGTACGAGCCCGTCTGGGCCATCGGGACCGGCGAGGTCGCCACCCCCGAGGACGCCCAGGAGGTCTGCGGGGCGATCCGCGGCCGTCTCGCGGAGCTGTACTCGCAGGAGCTGGCCGACAAGGTCCGCATCCAGTACGGCGGCTCCGTCAAGTCCGGGAACATCGCGGCGATCATGGCCCAGCCCGACGTCGACGGCGCCCTGATCGGCGGCGCGGCGCTGGACGCGGACGAGTTCGTGAAGATCGTCCGCTTCCGCGACCAGTAGGCAACGCTGTGAGTATGCGGTAGGGCGGATCCGTCGTACCCTTGCGGGGGCCAGGGGGCTGGACACCAGCCACTGGCCCCCGCGCACATCCAGCACAGCCGGAAAGCCAGAAAAGCCAGAAAGTAGGAATCAGCCGTGATTATGGGGTTCTCGATCGCCCTGATCGTCTTCAGCGCCCTGCTGATGCTGCTCGTGCTGATGCACAAGGGCAAGGGCGGCGGCCTTTCCGACATGTTCGGCGGTGGCATGCAGTCGTCCGTCGGCGGTTCCTCCGTGGCGGAGCGCAACCTGGACCGCATCACCGTCGTGGTCGGTCTGCTGTGGTTCGCGTGCATCATGGCGCTCGGCCTCCTGATGAAGTCGAGCAGCTGACCGTTCTGGCCGTTCCGGCAGTCCGGTCGGTCCCGTCCGGCCTATCATGAGGTCCGGCGTCCAGGCGTGGAACCAGTAACTCCGCTCACTGGACGTGCGTTGGGCCTTACGTAGACTTGGGCGCCCGCGGCGGAAATTCCACTCACGCTCCGCGGCACCATCACGCAGGGAGTTACGACCGTGGCAAGTGGCAACGCGATCCGTGGTAGCCGGGTCGGCGCGGGGCCGATGGGTGAGGCCGAGCGCGGCGAGTCCGCGCCCCGCCTGCGCATCTCCTTCTGGTGCTCGAACGGGCACGAGACGCAGCCGAGCTTCGCCAGCGACGCCCAGGTGCCGGACACCTGGGACTGCCCGCGCTGCGGGTTCCCGGCCGGCCAGGACAGGGACAACCCGCCGGCACCGCCGCGCACCGAGCCGTACAAGACGCACCTGGCGTACGTACGGGAGCGGCGCACGGACGCCGACGGCGAGGCGATCCTCGCCGAGGCCCTCGCCAAACTCCGCGGCGAGATCTGAACAACCCGCAGACATGCGACATGAGGCCCGGTCACGCAGGGAACTTCTCCTGCGTGACCGGGCCTCTTTGTGTGGGTTGTGCCGCTTCGGATCCCTTAAGTTGGAGCCCGGCGGGGCACGACAGGACGGAAGAAGTGGGTTGATGTCCGAAATGAACGCAGAGAGCCGTACGAAGCTCAACCGGACGCCGGAGTGGCTCGCACTCGGCAAGCACCGAGAAGAGCTCGGACAGACGCATCTGCGGGAGCTGTTCGAGGAGAATCCGGGCCGCGGCGCCGACTACACCCTGCGCGTCGGGGACCTGCACATCGACTACTCGAAGCACCTCGTGACCGACGAGACGCTGACGCTGCTGCGCGAACTGGCGGCGGCGACCGGCGTGGCCGAGCTGCGCGAGGCGATGTTCCGCGGCGAGAAGATCAACGTGACCGAGGGCCGGGCGGTCCTGCACACCGCGCTGCGCGCCCCGGCGGACGCCGTCATCGAGGTGGACGACGAGGACGTCGTCCCCGAGGTGCACGCCGTCCTCGACAAGATGACCGCCTTCTCCGGCCAGGTCAGGTCGGGGCAGTGGACCGGCTTCACCGGCAAGCGCATCAGGAACGTCGTCAACATCGGCATCGGCGGCTCCGACCTGGGTCCCGCGATGGCGTACGAGGCGCTGCGCGCCTTCGCCGACCGCGCTCTGACCGTGCGCTTCGTGTCCAACGTGGACGGTGCGGACCTGCACGAGGCCGTCCGGGACCTGGACCCGGCCGAGACGCTGTTCATCATCGCCTCCAAGACGTTCACCACCATCGAGACCATCACCAACGCCACTTCGGCGCGGGAGTGGCTGTTGGCGGGGCTCGGCGGTGACCAGGCTGCCGTGGCGCGGCACTTCGTGGCGCTGTCGACCAACGCCGAGAAGGTCACCGAGTTCGGCATCGATCCGGCCAACATGTTCGGCTTCTGGGACTGGGTCGGCGGCCGCTACTCCTTCGACTCGGCCATCGGCCTCTCCCTGATGATCGCGATCGGCCCGGACGCGTTCCGCGAGCTGCTCGGCGGCTTCCACACCATGGACCGGCACTTCCGCACGGCGCCGCCGGAGGAGAACGCCCCGCTGCTGCTCGGCCTGTTGGGCATCTGGTACGGCAACTTCTTCGACGCGCAGTCGCACGCGGTGCTCCCGTACAGCCACTACCTCTCCCGTTTCACCGCCTACTTGCAGCAGCTGGACATGGAGTCCAACGGCAAGTCGGTGGACCGCGAGGGCAATCCGGTGCAGTGGCAGACGGGTCCGGTGGTGTGGGGCACGCCCGGCACCAACGGACAGCACGCGTACTACCAGCTGATCCACCAGGGGACGAAGATGATCCCCGCGGACTTCATCGGCTTCGCGCGCCCGGTGGCGGAGCTGGGATCCTCGTTCGCGGCGCAGCACGACCTGCTGATGGCGAACTTCTTCGCGCAGACCCAGGCGCTGGCCTTCGGCAAGACGGCCGACGAGGTGCGGGCGGAGGGCGCCCCCGAGTCGCTGGTTCCGCACAAGACCTTCCACGGGAACCACCCGACGACCACCATCCTGGCCACCGAGCTCACCCCGGCGGTGCTGGGGCAGCTGATCGCGCTGTACGAGCACAAGGTGTTCGTCCAGGGCGCGGTGTGGAACATCGACTCCTTCGACCAGTGGGGCGTGGAGCTCGGCAAGGTCCTCGCCAAGCGGGTCGAGCCCGCGCTGACGGAGGGCGCGGACGTACCGGGCCTGGACGCCTCCACGAAGGCCCTGGTGGCGGTCTACCGCGAGCTGCGCGGCCGCGGCTGAGGGCTGACGGAGCCGGAAACGCCGAAGCGCCCCGCACCGGCCGGTGCGGGGCGCTTCGCCGTACGTCAGGAGGCCGGCGGGTACATCCCGGAGGGGAGCTTCGCGGCCGCCGCGCGGTCCAGGAGCCACAGGGTGCGGGAGCGGCCGTGGGCGGCCGCGGCCGGAGCCTGGAAGTCCCCGGCGCCGCCGAGGGCGATCGACACCGCGCCCGCCTTGTCCTCGCCCGCCGCGAGGAGCCAGACCTCGCGCGCCGCCCGGATCGCCGGGAGCGTCAGTGAGATCCGGGTGGGCGGGGGCTTCGGGGCGCCGTGGACCCCGACGACTGTGCGCTCGGTCTCGCGGGTCGCCGGGTGTTCCGGGAAGAGCGAGGCCACATGGGTGTCCGGGCCGACGCCCAGCATGAGCACGTCGAAGCCGGGGACCGGGCCGTGGTCCTCCGGGCGGGCCGCCGCCGCCAGCTCGGCCGCGTACGCCTCCGCCGCGGCGTCCACGTCGTCCCCGTACGGGCCGTCCGAGGCCGGCATGACGTGTACCCGGGCGGGATCCACCGGGACGGAGTCCAGGAGGGCCGCACGGGCCTGGGTGTGGTTGCGTTCGGGGTCGTCGGCGGGGACGTAGCGCTCGTCGCCCCACCAGATGTCCAGCCGCGACCAGTCGACCGCGTCGCGGGCGGGGGCAACGGCGAGCGCCGCGAGGAGGCCGTTGCCGTTGCGGCCGCCGGTGAGGACGACGGACGCGGTGCCGCGGGCCGTCTGTGCGTCCACGATCTTCGTGATGAGCCGGGCCGCCGTGGCCTGGGCCATCAGCTCCTTGTCCCGGTGGACGACGACCTGGGGAGTCGTCATACCCATGTGCTGCCGCCTTCTTGGTAGTGAGGGTGGGTGCGGGTGCGGGTGCGCTGCGCGGAGCTGGTGCCCGCCCCGCCCTTTCTCCGTTTCCCGGGCTCCGCCCCGGACCCCGCGCCTCAAACACCGGCGAGGCTGAAATTGCGCTCCGCGCAATCCAGCCTCGCCGGGAACATTCAGCCCGCCGGCGTTCGAGGCGCGGGGTCCGGGGCGGAGCCCCAGCAGGGGACCCGCAGGGGACGGGCTACTTGGCCGCGGTCTTCCTGGCCGGCTTCGGCTTCGGGGCGGCCTCGGCGGGCGCCGCCTCGACCGGGGCCCCGGACTCGGCCTCGGGCTTCGCCGGGGCGCCATCCGCGGACCGGAGCTTCGACACGCCGAACTTCAGTGAGGCCTCGTACGTGTTGTCCGGGTCCAGCCGGCGCAGCTCCTCGGCCAGGAGCTCGGCCGTGTCACGGCGCTTGAGCGCCACCGCACGGTCCGGCTGTCCCGGCATGCACAGCGTGGCCAGCGCCCCGTCCGCCCGGTCCAGGACGATCGCGCCGTCCTTGGTCTCCAGGCGCACGGCCGTGAGGCCGGGGCCCGACGACAGCGTGCGCGTGACGGGAACCTGGAGCCGGTCCGCCAGCCACATGGCCAGCAGCTCGCAACTCGGGTTATCGGCCTCGCCCTCGACGGTCGCCGAGGTGACCGACAGGTTCTGCTGGTCCAGCGCGGCCGCCAGCATGGAGCGCCACGGCGTGATCCGGGTCCAGGACAGGTCCGTGTCCCCGGGCGCGTACGCCGCGGCCCGCGTGCCGAGGGCCCCGATCGGGTCCTCGCAGGCGTACGTGTCCGTGATCCGGCGCTGCCCCAGCGCACCCAGCGGGTCGCCCGCCAGGTCCGTGGGGGCGCCGTCCGGCCACCAGACCACCACGGGGGCGTCCGGCAGCAGAAGAGGGAGAACCACCGACTGGGCGTGGTCGACCAGTTCGCCGTGAAGGCGGAGCACCACCGTCTCGCCGGTGCCGGAGTCCGCCCCGACGCGGACTTCCGCGTCGAGACGGGCGCCCTGGCGGCTGCGCGGCGAACGGCTGACCCGCTTGACGACGACGACGATCCGCGAGGGGTGTTCGTGGGACGCGTCGTTCGCCGACTTGAGCGCGTCGTACGCGTTCTCCTCGTCGGTCACGATCACCAGCGTGAGGACCATGCCGATGGCCGGCGTGCCGATGTCCCGGCGCGCCTTCACCAACGCGGCATTGATCTTGCTGGAGTTGGTCTCCGTCAGGTCGATCTTCATGGCCGGCGCCAGCTCCGTCCGTCTCGTGCGAGCATCTCGTCCGCCTCGACCGGACCCCAGGTGCCCGCCGGGTACTGCGCGGGCTTGCCGTGCTTGTCCCAGTACTCCTCGATCGGGTCGAGGATGTTCCAGGAGAGTTCGACCTCCTGGTGACGCGGGAAGAGGTTCGCGTCGCCGAGGAGCACGTCGAGGATGAGCCGCTCGTACGCTTCGGGGCTCGACTCCGTGAAGGACTCGCCGTAGGCGAAGTCCATCGTGACGTCCCGGACCTCCATGGAGGTGCCCGGAACCTTGGAGCCGAAGCGGACCGTCACGCCCTCGTCCGGCTGGACCCGGATGACCAGGGCGTTCTGCCCCAGCTCCTCGGTCGCGCCCGACTCGAACGGGAGGTACGGGGCCCGCTTGAAGACCACCGCGATCTCCGTCACCCGGCGGCCCAGGCGCTTGCCGGTCCGCAGGTAGAACGGGACGCCCGCCCAGCGGCGGTTGTTGATCTCCAGGCGGATGGCCGCGTAGGTGTCGGTCTTCGACTTGGGGTCGATGCCGTCCTCTTCGAGGTACCCGACGACCTTCTCGCCGCCCTGCCAGGCCGCCGAGTACTGGCCGCGCACGGTGTGCTTGCCCAGGTCCTCGGGCAGCTCCACGGCGGTCAGTACCTTGAGCTTCTCCGCCACCAGCGCCTTGGGGTGGAAGGTGCCCGGCTCCTCCATCGCCGTCAGCGCGAGCAGCTGCAGCAGGTGGTTCTGGATGACGTCACGGGCCGCGCCGATGCCGTCGTAGTAGCCGGCCCGGCCGCCGATGCCGATGTCCTCGGCCATGGTGATCTGCACGTGGTCGACGTAGGACCGGTTCCAGATCGGCTCGAACATGGTGTTGGCGAAGCGGAGCGCCAGGATGTTCTGGACGGTCTCCTTGCCGAGGTAGTGGTCGATCCGGAAGACCTCGTCACGGGGGAAGACCTCGTGGACGACCTTGTTGAGTTCCTCGGCGCTCTTCAGGTCGTGGCCGAAGGGCTTCTCGATGACGGCGCGCCGCCAGGAGCCGTCCTTCTGCGCCAGACCGTGGTCCTTGAGCTGCTGGACCACCTTGGGGAAGAACTTCGGCGGGACGGACAGGTAGAAGGCGAAGTTGCCGCCCGTGCCCTGCGCCTTGTCGAGGTCCTCGATCGTCGCCTTCAGGGTCTCGAAGGCCGCGTCGTCGTCGAAGTCGCCCTGCACGAACCGGCAGCCCTGCACCAGCTGCTGCCAGACCTCCTCCCGGAACGGCGTGCGCGAGTGCTCCTTGACGGCCTCGTACACCTCCTGGGCGAAGTCCTCGTGCTCCCACTCCCGGCGGGCGAAGCCGATCAGCGAGAAGCCCGGCGGGAGCAGCCCGCGATTGGCCAGGTCGTAGACGGCAGGCATCAGCTTCTTGCGCGACAGGTCACCCGTAACGCCGAAAATGACCAGGCCGGACGGCCCCGCGATGCGCGGGAGCCGCCGGTCCTGTGCGTCACGAAGCGGGTTCGCTCCGTTTACAGACAAGGTGTTCAGGCCTCCGTGGGGGCGAGGCGCTCAAGCTCCGCCTCGGTCGACTTCAGCAGGTCGTTCCAGGACGCCTCGAACTTCTCGACGCCCTCGTCCTCGAGCAGCTGCACCACATCGTCGTACGAGATGCCCAGCTTCGCGACCGCGTCGAGCTCGGCGCGCGCCTGCTCGTAGCTGCCGCGCACGGTGTCGCCGGTGATCCGGCCGTGGTCGGCGGTGGCATCCAGCGTGGCCTCCGGCATGGTGTTCACCGTGTTCGGGGCGACCAGGTCGTCCACGTACAGGGTGTCCTTGTACGCCGGGTCCTTGACGCCCGTCGAGGCCCACAGCGGACGCTGCTTGTTGGCGCCGACACGCTCCAGGGCGTTCCACCGGTCGGAGGAGAAGACCTCCTCGTACGCCTGGTAGGCCAGACGGGCGTTGGCGAGCGCCGCCTTGCCCTTGAGGGCCTTGGCCTCGTCGGTGCCGACGGCGTCCAGGCGCTTGTCGATCTCGCTGTCCACGCGGGACACGAAGAACGAGGCGACCGAGTGGATCAGGGAGAGGTCCAGGCCGGCGGCCTTGGCCTTCTCCAGACCCGCCAGGTACGCGTCCATGACCTCGCGGTAGCGCTCCAGCGAGAAGATCAGCGTGACGTTGACGCTGATGCCCTTGCCGATGACCTCGGTGATCGCCGGCAGGCCGGCCTTGGTCGCCGGGATCTTGATGAGCGTGTTCGGGCGGTCCACCAGCCAGGCCAGCTGCTTGGCCTCGGCGATGGTCGCCGGGGTGTTGTGCGCCAGACGGGGGTCGACCTCGATGGACACGCGGCCGTCCTGGCCGTCGGTGCGGTCGTAGACGGGGCGCAGGATGTCGGCGGCGTCACGGACGTCCGCCGTCGTGATCATGCGCAGGGCCTCGTCCACGGTGACCTTGCGGGTCGCGAGGTCGGTGAGCTGCTGCTCGTAGCCCTCGCCGCCGCTGATCGCCTTCTGGAAGATCGCCGGGTTGGTGGTGACACCGACCACGTGCGACTGGTCGATGAGCTCAGCCAGGTTGCCGGACGTGATGCGCTTGCGGGACAGGTCGTCCAGCCAGATCGCCACGCCCTCGTCGGAGAGGCGCTTGAGTGCGTCTGTCATGGGAATTGCATCTCCTACTGGTCTTGTACGGGCGTCAGCGCGCGGCTGCGGCGAGAGAGTCCTTGGCGGCGGCGGTCACGGCCTCGGCGGTGAAGCCGAACTCGCGGAACAGCACCTTCGCGTCGGCGGAGGCGCCGAAGTGCTCCAGTGACACGATCCGGCCGGCGTCGCCGACGTACCGGTGCCAGGTCAGACCGATGCCGGCCTCGACCGCGACGCGGGCCTTGACCGAGGACGGCAGGACGCTGTCCTTGTACTCCTGGGCCTGCTCCTCGAACCACTCGACGGACGGCATGGAGACGACCCGGGTGGGGACGCCCTCGGCCTGCAGCTGCTCGCGGGCCTCGACGGCCAGGTGCACCTCGGAGCCGGTGCCGATGAGGACGACCTCGGCGGGACCGCCCTCGGCCTCGAACATCACGTAACCGCCCTTGGCGGCGTCCTCGTTGCGCTCGTAGGTCGGCACGCCCTGGCGGGTGAGCGCCAGACCGTGCGGGGCGCCCTTGCCGAACACCTTGGTGTGGCGCCGCAGGATCTCGCGCCAGGCGATGGCGGTCTCGTTCGCGTCGGCCGGGCGGACGACGTTCAGGCCCGGGATGGCGCGCAGCGAGGCCAGGTGCTCCACCGGCTGGTGGGTCGGGCCGTCCTCGCCGAGACCGATGGAGTCGTGCGTCCACACGTACGTCACCGGGACGTGCATCAGCGCGGAGAGGCGGACGGCGTTGCGCATGTAGTCGGAGAACACCAGGAAGGTGCCGCCGTAGATGCGGGTGTGGCCGTGCAGGGCGATGCCGTTCATGGCCGCGGCCATGGTGTGCTCGCGGATGCCGAAGTGGATGGTGCGGCCGTACGGGTCGGCCTCCGGCAGCGGGTTGCCCACCGGCAGGAACGAGGATTCCTTGTCGATGGTCGTGTTGTTGGAGCCGGCCAGGTCGGCCGAGCCGCCCCACAGCTCCGGGATGACCGCGCCGAGCGCCTGGAGCACCTTGCCGGAGGCGGCGCGGGTGGCGACGCCCTTGCCGGCCTCGAAGACGGGGAGCTCGTCCTCCCAGCCCGCGGGCAGCTCGTTGGCGTTGATGCGGTCGAACTCGGCGGCGCGCTCCGGGTTGGCGGTGCGCCAGGCGGAGTAGTCCTTCTCCCACGCGGCCTTGGCCTCGCGGCCGCGGTCGAGCGCCTTGCGGGTGTGGGCGATGACCTCGTCGGAGACCTCGAAGGTCTGCTCCGGGTCGAATCCGAGGACGCGCTTGGTGGCCGCGACCTCGTCGTCGCCGAGCGCGGAGCCGTGCGCGGCCTCGGTGCCCTGGGCGTCCGGGGCGGGCCAGGCGATGATCGAGCGCATCGCGATGAACGAGGGGCGCTCGGTCTCGGCCTTGGCGGCCTGGAGGGCGGCGAACAGCGCCTTCGGGTCGAGGTCGCCGTTCTCCTGCTGGGCGACGCGCTGGACGTGCCAGCCGTACGCCTCGTAACGCTTGAGGGTGTCCTCGGAGACTGCCGTCTCGGTGTCACCTTCGATGGAGATGTGGTTGTCGTCCCACAGCAGCACCAGGTTGCCGAGCTTCTGGTGGCCGGCCAGCGCGGACGCCTCGTGGGAGATGCCCTCCTGGAGGCAGCCGTCGCCCGCGATCGCGTAGATCATGTGATCGAACGGGGAGGCGCCCTGGGCGGCCTCCGGGTCGAACAGGCCGCGCTCGTAGCGGGCGGCCATGGCCATGCCCACCGCGTTGGCGATGCCCTGGCCCAGCGGGCCGGTGGTGGTCTCGACGGCGGCCGTGTGGCCGTACTCCGGGTGCCCGGGGGTCTTGGAGCCCCAGGTGCGGAACGCCTTGAGGTCGTCCAGCTCCAGGCCGAAGCCACCGAGGTAGAGCTGGGTGTAAAGGGTGAGGGACGAGTGCCCCGCGGAGAGCACGAAGCGGTCGCGGCCGACCCACTCATGGTCCGCCGGGTCGTGCCGCATCACCTTCTGGAAGAGGGTGTACGCGGCGGGGGCCAGGCTCATCGCCGTACCGGGGTGGCCGTTTCCGACCTTCTGGACCGCGTCAGCGGCCAGGATGCGGGCGGTGTCGACGGCCCGCTGGTCCAGTTCGGTCCACTCGAGCTCTGTGGTGGTCGGCTTGGTGCTCACCGTTGGTCAGGGCTCCTCTCCACATGTCTGTTCCCGGTGACGAACGGTCGCACCGGCGCGATTCCGAGCCTACCCCCGCAACGGCGTGCAGCTATTCGAGTGCCCACAGTCCGTCACCACGCCGGTGGCCGGTGTTCACCTCCCCGCCCCGTCCGATCGGCCCAACACGAAGCGACCCCCGCGCAGGGCGACGTAAGCGCAACGTCTAGAGTGGCGTGGTACGCGCAAGCCTCCACCACCCCTTCATCTACTGAACGGTGCGGGTCGGGGCTTGCTGGATTCTCTCTCAGGGGTGCGTGTGACGGCCGTCGAATCCCGTCCAGCGGGGGTGCTCGGGACGAGCCCCGTCCACCGGCCGTTCGGGGCCCGGGTCATGGCTTTCGTGGCATTGACCAAGCCGCGGATCATCGAACTTCTGCTGATCACCACAGTGCCGGTGATGTTCCTCGCCGAGCAGGGTGTGCCGTCGCTGTGGCTGGTCCTCGCGACCTGCTTCGGCGGCTATCTGTCCGCGGGCGGCGCCAACGCGCTGAACATGTACATCGACCGCGACATCGACGCGCTGATGGACCGGACCTCGCAGCGCCCGCTGGTGACCGGCATGGTCAGCCCGCGCGAGTGCCTGGTCTTCGGCATCACCCTCGGGGTGGTCTCCACCCTCTTCTTCGGCCTGCTGATCAACTGGCTGTCGGCGGCCCTCGCTCTCGGCGCGCTCCTCTTCTACGTCGTCGTCTACACGATGATGCTGAAGCGGCGCACCGCCCAGAACATCGTCTGGGGCGGCATCGCGGGCTGCATGCCGGTGCTCATCGGCTGGTCCGCGGTCAAGGACGAGGTCTCCTGGGCCGCGGTCATCCTCTTCCTCGTCATCTTCTTCTGGACGCCGCCGCACTACTGGCCGCTGTCCATGAAGGTGAAGGACGACTACGCGCGTGTCGGCGTGCCGATGCTTCCCGTCGTGGCGGGGAACAAGGTCGTGGCCCGGCAGATCGTCCTCTACAGCTGGGTGATGGTGGCCGTCTCGCTGCTGCTGACCCCGCTGGGGTACACCGGCTGGTTCTACACGGCGGTCGCGCTGGTCGCGGGCGGCTGGTGGCTGTGGGAGGCGCACGGGCTGAACGCCCGGGCCAAGGCCGGCGTGACGGGCGCGAAGCTCAAGGAGATGCGCCTGTTCCACTGGTCCATCACCTATGTGTCGCTGCTCTTCGTGGCGGTCGCCGTGGATCCCTTCCTCCGTTGATTACTCACCGGTAGCATGCCGTCCATGGCAGACACCACCGCAGACAAGAAGCAGGACCGCACGGCGGCGAAGCTGGCCAAGCAGATCGGCGCGTTCGCCGGGCAGCACGGCGGCGCCGAGGGTCACCTCGCCCACATCGGCCAGGCCGGCACCCGGATCGTGCTCGTGGGCACGGACGGCGGATGGGGCGACCTGGTCGCCCCGACCTTCGCGGTGGCCCAGCTGGCCGTCGAGAAGGCCGGACTGACCCTCCACGAGGAGTTCGACGGCGAGTTCGCCGCTCGCGTGCACACCGGCCCGTACGAGTGGACGCGGATGGCCGGCATCCAGCTCGGCGGCAGCCAGAACCCGGCGGCCTAGGGCAGTCCTTTCCGGATCTTGTCGGCCGGCAAGATCCGAAAGAGACGGCCCTGCCGGCGGCCCAGCCTCCCCCGGACGCCGTCCGGGGCCCGGAGTGGCGGCTCGGTCAACAGCGCGAGCAACACCTCGCGCCCCGCTCACCCGTTAGGACGTGTGGAAGCCCCTTCCTCACGTCCGCAACGGGATGCCCGGATGATCGAAACGCCGCCCCTGGTGGACCAGTACTGCTACGGAGTCCTCCGTACGGAGCTGGGCCTGGGCACCTTCGAGGCCCAGCTGGTCCGCTCCGCCGGCCCACCCGCCGCGGGCACCACCTTCTTCGACACGCAGACCGGCTTCGCCGTGCGGCGCTGGTGCCCTCCGCTGCTCGGGCTGGAGCCGCACTGCGCCCCCGCCCGCTATCTGGCCCGGCGGCGCGAGCTGGGAGCGGCCGAGTCCGCGCGGCTGCTGCTGCGGGGCTCCGGGATCGGCGCCTACCTGGTCGACACCGGCGTGCCCGGGGACCTGACCGGTCCAAAAGAGCTGGCCCTCGCCGGGGACGCCGAGACCTTCGAGGCGGTCCGGCTGGAGCTGCTGGCCGAGCAGGTGGCCGACACCTCCGGCACGGTGGCCGCCTTCCTCGCCAACCTCGCCGGGGCCGTGCACCACGCCGCCGCCGGGGCCGTGGCCTTCACCTGCGGCGCTGCCGTCGACCACCCGTCCGTTCTGGCCGACGCGCCCGGCCCGCCCGATCCCGGGGAGGTGCGCGGGGCGGCCGGACGGTGGCTGGAGGGGCGGACCAGGGGCGAGCCCGTGCGCGACCCCGTACTCCTGCGGCACCTGGTGTGGAGCGCGGTCGCCTCCGGGCTGCCGCTCCAGCTGCACACCGGAGCGGGGGACCCGGCGCCGCTGACCGGGTTCGTACGGGCCACCGCGGGTCTGGGAACGCGCCTGATGCTGCTCGGCGGATACCCCTACCACCGGCACGCGGCGCAGCTGGCCGCTGCCTTCCCGCACGTCTACGCCGACGCCGGCGCGGCCCTCGGGCAGACCGGGGCGCGGGCCGCGGCGGTCCTGGCCGAGCTGCTGGAAGTCGCCCCGTTCGGGAAGCTGCTGTTCTCCAGCGGCGGGCGGCAGCTGCCCGAGCTGCACGCGGTGGGCGCCCTGGTGTTCCGGGAGGCGCTGGGCCGGGTGCTGGGCGGCTGGGTCGGCGACGGGTCCTGGTCCTGGCGGGACGCGGGGCGGGTGGCCGCCATGGTCGCGGCGGGCAATGCCCGCCGCGTCTACCGGCTGGACGAGCGGGTGTGAGGGCCGTCCCGTGATCCCCGGTGGGTCGGCGCACGGCGTCAGGTGCGGTACATCGCACGGCGGAGGGGCGTCCCCGTACTGGTGACTTGGCAGCGCACCCGGGAGGGCGACAGCGCCCCCCGGCCGCGCGTGCCCGGCCAGTATTCGGGCGTTCCGGCGACGCAGCGTGGTGCCATAGCCGGCCTCGTGCACCCGCCGGGGATGAGGGGACAGCCCTTGGACCAGGCCCGGGCGTCAGACGGTGGAGAGCTGGGGGTCGCCCTGGGCCGGGATCTCCGCCTGCCCGGCCGGCCGCTCGCGCAGGCTCAGCACGACCCGGAGCACCGAGATCCACACCAGGCAGGAGCCCAGCATGTGGGCGGCGACGAGGAGCTCGGGCAGCTCGGTGAAGAACTGCACGTAGCCGATGCCACCCTGCGCCAGCAGCACGATCAGCAGGTCACGGGCGCGGGCCCGGGTGTCGGCGGGGGCGTCGACCACGCGCAGCACCAGCCACATCGCCACGGCCAGCGCGCACACCACCCAGGCGGCGACGGCGTGCACGTGGGCGGTGGCCGACCAGTCGAACGGCATCCGCCTGATCTCGCTGCGGTCGCCGGCGTGCGGTCCGGAACCGGTGACGACCGTGCCCGCCGCGATCAGTACGAAGGTCACCGCGAGCATCGCCCGGGCGAGCTTGCGCACCGGGCCGGGCACGCGCGGCCGGGGGGCGCTGTCGCCCTCCCGGGTGCGCTGCCAGGTCACCGTGGTCACGGTGATCAGCGCGGTGGCGAGCAGGAAGTGCCCGGCCACGCTGTACGGGTTGAGACCCGTCATGACGGTGATGCCGCCGAGTACGGCGTTGGCCATCACGATGACGAACTGGACCCAGCCGAGCTTCGTCAGCGCCGCGCGCCAGGGCTTGGCCGAGCGGGCCGCGAGGATGACCCAGCCGACGGCCGCGCTGAGCACGTACGTCAGCATCCGGTTGCCGAACTCGATGGCACCGTGGAAGCCCTGGGCCGGCGTCGCGACCAGGCTGTCGTCGGTGCACTTGGGCCAGGTGTCACAGCCGAGTCCGGATCCGGTCAGCCGCACCGCGCCGCCGGTGACGACGATGACCACGCTCATGAGGAGCGCGGCGGCCGCGGCCCGCCGGACGATCCGGGGTGACGGCGTCCAGCGACTGGCGATGTATGCGAAAGGGTTCAACACGGCCCCTATCGTAAGCGGAGCCTTGTGCAAAGTTTCACGAGGGGGTGCCCGCAGGGGCGTCGGGGCCGACGGTCAGCCGGAACCGCACTCCGGCCGGGTCGCCCTCCGCGTGCCACCACAGGAGGACGCGCCAGTGGCCGCTGTCGCCGGGGTGGTCCGCCGAGTCCGTGAACCACCGCACTAATTCAGCCCCTACATCCTCGGCTGTCCTGTTTCTCACTTCTGCGGAACTGTGCCACGGATGTTCCAGTACGTTCCACAGTCCGTCAGGACCGCGCACCTCGACGCGCCACACCGCGAGCCACGGCGTGACCTCCAGCATCGTGCGCACTTGTTCGGCGCCGAGCCGCAACCGGGCCGCGATCTCGGACTCCGCGATCCCCTGGACGCGGGCGGCCACCACGGCCTGGGGCAGCAGCCGTTCGGGCAGCAGCCGCTCGGCGCGCGCGCGCACCAGTGAATCGAAGGCCAGGAAGCGCAGGCGCAGTTCCAGCTGGCGGCCGATGTGGTCGAGGGCCTCCTCGGCCTCCTCGGCCTCCTCCGAGCCGTGGTCCGCGAGCATCAGCTGCCGGAAGTCCGATTCCGCGTCCACGGCCCAGGCCACCGCGTCCTCGGTGTGTCCCAGCTCCGCGAGCCGGTCCCCGAGGAACACCTTGGCCTGGGCGAGGCCCAGGCGGTTGACCGGGTCCCGCTGGTCCAGGCCCGCCCACACCCCGACCGCCGTCCGGGTCAGATCGCGGGCGCGTTCACCGGCCGCCCGCTCCATGGCGCTCGGCCCCTCAGTGGCGGTCCGGCCCAGCGGATGCCTCGGCAGCCGGTCCTCGTCGCTCAGCGGCCAGGCCAGCCACACGCCGTGGTTGATCAGCCCGCGGGCGTACCAGCGGGTGAACTCGGGGGAGTACGCGGCCGCGCGCTCGGAGCTGCGCAGCCCCTCCTCGATCAGGGCGAGGGCGGACGCGCGGTCCCCCTCGGCGAAGCGCAGGGCCGCCCGGTCGGCGAGGCGCAGTCCCAGCAGCGCGGTGCAGTCGGGGTCGTCCGGACGGGTGCGCAGGGCCCCGATCAGCTCGTCGAGCAGCCGCTCGCGCTCCGCCGGCTCCGCGTGCGCGGCCCCCGACCGCACGCGTGCCCATTGGTCGTCCAGTCGTAGAACGGCCTCCCGCTGCACCATGTCCGCCCCCCGGCTCATGTGTGGAGGCGCCCATCCTCGCGGCAATGCCGCCGGGAGGGGAAGGGTTTCATTCCCAGCGGAAGAGCCGCGCCGCGGCGCCCAGACCGAGTACGGCCCAGGCCGCCAGCACGGCCACGTCGCCCCACGGCAGCGCGGCCCCCTGCTGGAGCACCTCGCGCAGTCCGTCGGACAGTGCCGAGATGGGCAGCAGCCCGAGGACGGACTGAACGGCGTCCGGGAACTTCTCCAGCGGCACGATCACCCCGCCGCCGACCAGCAGGAGCAGGAACACCAGGTTGGCGGCGGCCAGGGTCATCTCGGCCTTGAGGGTGCCCGCCATCAGCAGCCCCAGCCCCGAGAACGCGGCGGTGCCGAGCAGGATCAGCGCGGCCACCGACAGCGGGTTCCCGTGCGGGGACCAGCCCAGAGCGAGGGCGATCACCGTCAGCAGGGCGATCTGGAGCACCTCGGTGACCAGGACGGACAGGGTCTTGGCGGCCATCAGGGCCCAGCGCGGCAGCGGGGAGGCCCCGAGGCGCTTGAGGACCCCGTAGCGGCGGTCGAAGCCGGTGGCGATGGCCTGGCCGGTGAACGCGGTGGACATCACGGCGAGCGCCAGGACCCCGGGGGCGAGGAAGTCGACGGACTTCCCGGCGCCCCCCTCCTGAGTGGGCACGGTCACGATGTCCACGGTCGAGAAGAGGGTCAACAGCAGCGCCGGGATGATCACGGTCAGCAGCAGCTGCTCCCCGTTGCGCAGCAGCATCCGGGTCTCCAGTGCCGTCTGCGCGAGGATCATGCGGGAGACGGGGGCCGCCCCCGGATTGGGGGTGAACGTGCCGGCGCTCATCGGCGCAGCTCCTTACCGGTCAGCTCCAGGAAGACGTCCTCCAGGGTGTGCCGCTCCACCGAGAGGCTGTCCGGCATGACGCCGTGCTGTGCGCACCAGGAGGCGACGGTGGCGAGCAGCTGGGGGTGGACGTCGCCGGTGACCCGGTAGGCGCCGGGGGTGAGCTCGGCGGCCTGGGTGCCGTCGGGCAGCGCCTTCAGCAGCGAGGCGAGGTCCAGGGCGGGCCGGCCGGTGAAGCGGAGGGTGTTCTCGGCGCCGCCCCGGCACAGCTGCTCGGGGCTGCCGTGGGCGATGACCCGGCCGGCGTCCACGATGGCGACCTCGTCCGCGAGCTGCTCGGCCTCGTCCATGTGGTGGGTGGTGAGCACGACGGTGGCCCCGTCGGCGCGCAGCTCCCGTACGAGGTCCCAGGTTGCCCGGCGGGCCTGCGGGTCCAGCCCGGAGGTGGGCTCGTCCAGGAAGACCAGCTCGGGGCGGCCCACGACGGCCATGGCGAGGGCCAGGCGCTGCTGCTGGCCGCCGGAGAGCCGGCGGTAGGGGGTGCGGCCGCAGGTGCCGAGGCCGAGGCGTTCCACCAGGGGCCCGACGTCGAGGGGGTCGGCGTACAGGGTGGCCATGTGACGCAGCATCTCGACCGCGCGGGCCCCGGAGTAGACGCCTCCGGACTGGAGCATCACTCCGATCCGCGGGCGCAGCGCCCCGGCCTGGGCTACCGGGTCGAGGCCGAGGACGCGGACGGTGCCGGCGTCGGGACGCCGGTAGCCCTCGCACGTCTCCACCGTGGTCGTCTTGCCCGCGCCGTTGGGACCGAGGACCGCGGTGACGGAGGCCCTCCGGACGGTGAGGTCCAGGCCGTCCACCGCTGTCTTGGTGCCGTACCGCTTCACCAGTCCGCGGATCTCCACGGCGGGGTCGTTGCTCATGGGGGTTGAGTCTACGGAGCCGGTGGAGGGGTCCCGGATCCCGGGGGCGGTGGCCGATTCCGTCGCCGTCGCATGCGAACACCGCGTCGCGATCATTGCTGTTTTCGGCTTGTGATCCTGAATGGCTCAGCGCCGGTGAGTGATCTTTTCCGGAATCCGACGGTCACCGCGCCGGTAAGGGTCGTCGGCGGGGGATTGCTGGTGGGAGCGGTGCACCGGCTCTCCGGGGGCTCCCCGCGAGAATGCGGAGCGTTCTACTCCGAATAACTCCGCGTCGGTAAATTAGGTAACCCTTAGTGATGGAGGCCACCAGGGGTGGCCTCCATCACGGCTTGTCGCCGCCCGGTTAATTACGCAACAATGGCGTTGTGAAATACGGCGAACGGCAGATCGAGACCCCCCAGGGGGAGCTCGCGACCGGGGAGCGGTCCACCCGCAACCGGGTCGCGCGGTCCATCCTGGAGCACGGTCCGTCCACCGTCGCCGATCTCGCCCAGCGCCTCGGCCTCACCCAGGCCGCCGTCCGCCGCCACCTCGACGCGCTTGTCGCCGATGACGTGGTCGCCCCCCGTGAGCAGCGCGTATACGGCGCGCGCACCCGGGGCCGGCCCGCCAAGGTCTTCGCGCTCACCGACTGCGGTCGCGACGCCTTCGACCAGTCCTACGACACCCTCGCCGCGGACGCCCTGCGCTGGATCGCGCAGTCCGTCGGCGGCGGAGAGCGCGGAGAGGCGGCCGTCGCCGCCTTTGCCCGGTCGCGGATGGAAGAGCAGGCGACGACCTACCGGGAAGCCGTCGACGCGGCCGCCCCGGAGGAGCGCACGGAGGCCCTTGCCAGGGCGTTGACCGTGGACGGGTACGCTGCTACGGCGAAGAGCGCTCCCGGTCCGCACAGCGGTGAACAGCTCTGCCAGCACCACTGCCCGGTCGCACACGTCGCCGAGCAGTTCCCGCAGCTCTGCGAGGCGGAGACCGAGGTCTTCTCCCGCCTGCTCGGGACCCATGTGCAGCGCCTCGCCACGATCGCCCACGGCGACGGGGTGTGCACGACGTTCATTCCGCGTAGCGCGAGCACCACACAGACCGACACCTCAGTATCTGCAAGTACGGCCGGGAGGAACCCCGCATGACCACGGAGACTGCTCACCCTGAGCTCGATGGCCTGGGCACCTACGAATACGGCTGGGCCGACTCCGACGCGGCCGGCGCCGCTGCCAAGCGGGGTCTGTCCGAAGATGTCGTGCGCGACATCTCGGCGAAGAAGTCCGAGCCGGAGTGGATGCTGAAGCTCCGCCTCAAGGGTCTCAAGCTGTTCGACAAGAAGCCCATGCCGAACTGGGGCTCCGACCTCTCCGGCATCGACTTCGACAACATCAAGTACTTCGTGCGTTCCACCGAGAAGCAGGCCGCTTCCTGGGAGGACCTGCCGGAGGACATCAAGAACACGTACGACAAGCTCGGCATCCCGGAGGCGGAGAAGCAGCGCCTCGTCGCCGGTGTCGCGGCCCAGTACGAGTCCGAGGTCGTCTACCACCAGATCCGCGAGGACCTGGAGGAGCAGGGCGTCATCTTCCTCGACACGGACACCGCGCTGAAGGAGCACCCGGAGCTCTTCCAGGAGTACTTCGGCACGGTCATCCCGGTCGGCGACAACAAGTTCGCGTCGCTGAACACCGCGGTGTGGTCCGGCGGCTCGTTCATCTACGTGCCCAAGGGCGTCAAGGTCGACATCCCGCTCCAGGCCTACTTCCGTATCAACACGGAGAACATGGGCCAGTTCGAGCGGACGCTGATCATCGTCGACGAGGACGCCTACGTCCACTACGTCGAGGGCTGCACCGCCCCGATCTACTCCTCGGACTCGCTGCACAGCGCCGTGGTCGAGATCATCGTGAAGAAGGGCGGCCGCTGCCGCTACACGACGATCCAGAACTGGTCGAACAACGTCTACAACCTGGTCACCAAGCGCGCCGTGGCGTACGAGGGCGCGACCATGGAGTGGATCGACGGCAACATCGGTTCCAAGGTCACCATGAAGTACCCGGCCGTCTACCTGATGGGCGAGCACGCCAAGGGCGAGACCCTGTCGATCGCCTTCGCGGGCGAGGGCCAGCACCAGGACGCCGGCTCCAAGATGGTCCACATGGCGCCGAACACCTCCTCGAACATCGTCTCGAAGTCGGTGGCCCGAGGCGGCGGCCGTACCTCGTACCGAGGCCTGGTCGAGATCGGCGAGGGGGCCCACGGCTCGAAGTCCAACGTGCTGTGTGACGCGCTCCTGGTCGACACGATCTCCCGTTCGGACACGTACCCGTACGTGGACGTCCGTGAGGACGACGTCTCCATGGGCCACGAGGCCACCGTCTCCAAGGTCTCCGACGACCAGCTCTTCTACCTGATGAGCCGCGGTCTGACGGAGTTCGAGGCGATGGCCATGATCGTGCGCGGCTTCGTCGAGCCCATCGCGCGCGAGCTGCCCATGGAGTACGCCCTGGAGCTGAACCGGCTGATCGAGCTGCAGATGGAGGGTTCGGTCGGTTAGTCCCGACCGCCCGGCATCTCCGCACATCCCTTGTTGACGTAGGAAGAGAGCAAGACGACAGCCATGGCTGAGGCTCAGAACATTCCGGCGGGTTCGACCACCGCCGGCGCGATCGCGGTGGCCGCCGAGTCGACCGTCGCCACCCGGATGAGTGCGCCCCCGTCCTTCGACGTGGCGGACTTCCCCGTGCCCCACGGCCGCGAGGAGGAGTGGCGGTTCACCCCGCTCGCCCGCCTGCGTGGTCTCCACGACGGCACCGCGGTCGCCAACGGCACCATGAAGGCCCAGATCGACGCGCCCGAGGGCGTCACGGTCGAGTCGGTGGAGCGCGGCGACGCGCGCATCGGCAAGGCCGGCACCCCGGTGGACCGGATCGCCGCCCAGGCGTTCTCGTCCTTCGCCAAGGCCACGGTCGTCACCGTGCCCAAGGAGGCCGTCCTGACCGAGCCGGTGCGCGTCACGCTGCACGGCGAGGGCGGCACGACCTTCGGCCACACCGTCTTCGACGTGCAGGCCTTCGCCGAGGCCGTCGTCGTCATCGACCACACCGGTGACGGCGTGCGCGCCGCCAACGTCGACTTCCTGATCGGCGACGGCGCCAAGCTCACCGTCGTGTCCGTGCAGGACTGGGACGACACCGCCGTCCACGTCTCCCAGCACAACGCGCTGGTCGGCCGAGACGCGACCTTCAAGTCGATCGTGGTCACCTTCGGCGGCGACGTCGTACGCCTGCACCCGCGGGTCAGCTACGCCGGCCCCGGTGGCGAGGCCGAGCTCTTCGGCCTGTACTTCACGGACGCCGGCCAGCACCAGGAGCACCGCCTCCTGGTCACGCACGACGCCCCGCACTGCAAGTCGAACGTGGTCTACAAGGGCGCGCTCCAGGGCCAGGACGCCCACGCCGTCTGGATCGGTGACGTGCTCATCGAGAAGACCGCCGAGGGCACCGACACCTACGAGATGAACCGCAACCTCGTCCTCACGGACGGCGCGCGGGTCGACTCGGTGCCGAACCTGGAGATCGAGACCGGCGAGATCGTCGGCGCCGGCCACGCCTCCGCGACCGGCCGTTTCGACGACGAGCAGCTCTTCTACCTGCAGGCCCGTGGCATCACGGCCGACGATGCCCGCCGCCTGGTCGTGCGCGGCTTCTTCGCCGAGCTCGTCCAGCAGATCGGTGTCGACGACATCGAGGAGCGCCTGCTCGCCAAGATCGAGACCGAGCTCCAGGGCTCCGTCTGATGAATTACGTCAAGGCCTGTGCGCTGAGCGAGCTGGAGGAGAACTCCCCCAAGCGGGTGGAACTCGACGGCACGCCGGTTTCCATCGTCTCCACCGAGGGCGAGGTGTTCGCGATCAACGACATCTGCTCGCACGCGAACGTCTCGCTCTCGGAGGGCGAGGTCGAGGACTGCATGATCGAGTGCTGGCTGCACGGATCTTCCTTCGACCTGCGCACCGGCAAGCCCTCGGGCCTGCCCGCGACGCGCCCCGTACCCGTATACCCCGTAAAGATCGAAGGGGACGACGTGCTCGTCTCCCTCACCCAGGAGTCCTGAGGTATCCATGGCAACGCTTGAAATCCACGACCTGCACGTCTCCGTCGAGGCCGAGAACGGCGCCCGCGAGATCCTCAAGGGCGTCGACCTCACCGTCAAGCAGGGTGAGACGCACGCCATCATGGGTCCGAACGGCTCCGGCAAGTCCACCCTGGCGTACTCCCTCGCCGGTCACCCGAAGTACACCATCACCGGTGGCACCGTGACCCTCGACGGCGAAGACGTCCTGGAGATGACCGTCGACGAGCGCGCCCGCGCCGGCGTCTTCCTCGCCATGCAGTACCCGGTAGAGGTCCCCGGCGTCTCGGTCTCCAACTTCCTGCGCACCTCGGCCACCGCCATCCGCGGCGAGGCCCCGAAGCTGCGTACCTGGGTGAAGGAGGTCAAGTCCGCGATGGAGCAGCTCCAGATGGACCCGGCCTTCGCCGAGCGCAACGTCAACGAGGGCTTCTCCGGCGGTGAGAAGAAGCGCCACGAGATCCTGCAGCTGGAGCTCCTGAAGCCGAAGATCGCGATCCTCGACGAGACCGACTCCGGCCTCGACGTCGACGCGCTGCGCCAGGTCTCCGAGGGCGTCAACCGCGTCCGCGCGACCGGCGAGGTCGGCACGCTGCTGATCACGCACTACACGCGGATCCTCCGCTACATCAAGCCCGACTTCGTCCACGTCTTCTCGGAAGGCCGCATCGTCGAGTCCGGCGGCGCCGAGCTCGCCGACAAGCTGGAGGCGGAAGGCTACGAGGCGTACAGCACGAAGGGTGGCGCGACCGCGTGACACAGTTGCCTGGCCTCCTCGACATCGAGGCGATCCGCAAGGACTTCCCCCTGCTGGATCGTGTGGTCCACGACGGGAAGAAGATCGTTTACCTGGACAACGCGGCGACCTCGCAGAAGCCGCGCCAGGTGCTCGACGCGCTGAACGAGTACTACGAGCAGCACAACGCCAACGTCCACCGCGGCGTGCACGTGCTCGCCGAGGAGGCCACGGCGCTGTACGAGGGCGCTCGCGACAAGGTCGCCGCCTTCATCAACGCACCGAGCCGCGACGAGGTGATCTTCACCAAGAACGCCTCGGAGTCGCTCAACCTGGTCGCGAACATGCTCGGCTGGGCGGACGAGCCCTACCGGGTGGACAGCGAGACCGAGATCGCCATCACGGAGATGGAGCACCACTCCAACATCGTGCCGTGGCAGCTGCTCTCGCAGCGCACCGGCGCGAAGCTGAAGTGGTTCGGCCTCACCGACGACGGCCGGCTCGACCTGTCCAACATCGAAGAGGTCATCACGGAGAAGACGAAGATCGTCTCCTTCACGCTGGTCTCCAACATCATGGGCACGGTCAACCCGGTCGAAGCGATCGTCCGGCGCGCCCAGGACGTCGGCGCCCTGGTGCTGATCGACGCCTCCCAGGCCGCCCCGCACATGCCGATGGACGTGCAGGCGCTCGGCGCCGACTTCGTGGCCTTCACCGGTCACAAGATGTGCGGCCCGACCGGCATCGGCGTCCTCTGGGGCCGCCAGGAGCTGCTGGAGGACCTGCCTCCGTTCCTCGGCGGCGGCGAGATGATCGAGACCGTGTCGATGCACGCCTCGACGTACGCTCCGGCACCCCACAAGTTCGAGGCGGGTACGCCCCCGATCGCCCAGGCCGTCGGCCTCGGCGCGGCCGTGGACTACCTGACCGCGATCGGCATGGACAAGATCGCCGCGCACGAGCACGCGATCACCGAGTACGCGATCAAACGCCTCGCGGAGGTGCCCGACCTGCGGATCATCGGCCCCACCACGGCCGAGGACCGCGGCGCCGCGATCTCCTTCGTACTCGGCGACATCCACCCGCACGACGTCGGTCAGGTGCTGGACGAGCAGGGCATCGCGGTCCGCGTGGGACACCACTGCGCACGCCCGGTCTGCCTGCGCTACGGAATTCCGGCGACGACGCGAGCGTCTTTCTACCTGTACTCCTCTCCGTCCGATGTCGACGCGCTGATCGACGGGCTGGAGCACGTACGGAACTTCTTCGGCTGACCGAGGGCGACGAGGACGAGGACGCTGTGAAGCTGGATTCGATGTACCAGGAACTGATCCTGGACCACTACAAGCACCCGCACGGACGTGGCCTGCGCGACGGCGACGCCGAGGTGCACCACGTCAACCCGACGTGCGGTGACGAGATCACGCTGCGCGTGAAGTACGACGGCGAGACGCTGACCGATGTCTCGTACGAGGGCCAGGGCTGCTCCATCAGCCAGGCCAGCGCGTCCGTACTGAACGAGCTGCTCGTCGGCAAGCAGCTGGCCGAGGCGCAGAAGATCCAGGGCGTGTTCCTGGAGCTGATGCAGTCCAAGGGCAAGCTGGAGCCGACGGAGGAGATGGAGGAGGTGCTGGAGGACGCGGTCGCGTTCGTCGGCGTCTCCAAGTACCCGGCGCGTGTGAAGTGTGCTCTGCTGAGCTGGATGGCGTGGAAGGACGCGACCGCCCAGGCACTGGGCGACGCGGAGAGGAAGACGGCATGACCGAGAACGCGACGCCCGAGGCGTCGATCAAGCCGGCCACCGAGGAAGAGGTCCGCGAGGCCCTCTACGACGTGGTCGACCCCGAGCTGGGCATCGACGTCGTGAACCTGGGCCTGATCTACGGCATCCACATCGACGACGCGAACATCGCCACCCTCGACATGACGCTGACCTCGGCGGCCTGCCCGCTGACGGACGTCATCGAGGACCAGGCGAAGTCGGCGACGGACGGCATCGTCAGCGAACTTCGCATCAACTGGGTCTGGATGCCCCCGTGGGGCCCGGACAAGATCACGGACGACGGTCGTGAGCAGCTCCGCGCGCTCGGCTTCAACGTCTGATCACACGCAGGTGAGGGCCCCCGGCACGGTCGTGCCGGGGGCCCTCCCTGTTTTCCGCCGGGCTGTCGTGCGGTCCGCTGTCTGCTGGTCCGCTGTTCTCCGGGTGGACGGATGACGTGCGCGCGGAGTTGGCCGTGGTGGCCGAATCTCCTCGACGGCCGTCATGGCGTGACGCAGACCAGGAGAGGCCGCAAGAACGCGGCGAACCAGTACCTCGTCCTGGCCGGCTCGTGGGCCGCCGACGACAACTCGGACCCGTACGCCCTCTACCAGTGGGACGGCGTCCCCGGCCACGCCCCGGTCAAGCGGGCCGACGTTCCGACCACCGACCCCGGCGGCTGGGAGGCCGTCGTGGAGGTGCCCGACCTGTCGGCGCCGGGCGCGCGCGTGCAGCTGATCACCGACAGCGGTTCCGCGCACCTGTACGGGGACGGCGTCGAGGCCGAGGACCTGACGCACCCCGAGTGGAAGAAGGCCCGCGCGGCCTGGTTCACCCTGCGGTGATCCCCGGTTCGCTGCGCAGCAGCCGGTCCATGTAGAGCAGGCCGGACGCCGGCTGCGGGACGGTCAGCAGCAGGGCCGGGGCGAACAGGGCGCCCAGGACGCCGAACCGGAGCGGGACGGCGTAAGCGGCGCCCAGCGCGAGCGCCCCGGCCGGGACCGTGATGGCGAAGGTCCGCCACCAGGCCCCCCGCACCAGGCGGGCCGAGCGGCGCAGGGCCGCCACCGGGCCGAGCCCCTCGTACCCGGCGGCCGTGGGCGCAAGGGCGAAGAGGACCCAGAGCCAGAGGGCGACGGGGGCGAGGGGCAGCAGCGCGAGCGGCGGGAGGCCCGCGCCGAGGGCGGCCGCGCCGGGGCCCGCGGCGGCGAGCAGGGCCAGCAGCCGGGCCCCGGACACGGCCGGGATCCGGGGCGCGGCGGCCCGCAGCAGCCCGAGCGTGGTGACGGGCCGGCCGAGCACGGCCGGCCGGAGCAGCGCCGCGGCCAGGGCCGTGGCCAGCGCCCGGCAGAACAGCAGGAACAGCGCGAGGGCGGGGGCGAGCGTGTAGACGAACACCCGGCTGCCGGCGGTGCGGGTGAGGGAGGCGAGGGTGGCCGCCCCGGCGACGGCGGCGAGCAGGAGCAGCCCGCCAAGCTGGCCCAGCAGCAGTGCGCCGAGCAGCCGGCCGCCGTACCGGCCCAGGGTGGCGAGGGTCCCGTCGAGGATGTCCCGCGGTCCCAGTGGGCGCAGGGGTATCACCCCGGGCCGTGGCGAGCGCGGGGGCAGCCAGCCGCCGCCGCGATGGGTCCAGTGCTGTGCCATGCGTGGGCCCTCCGTCTGCCGGGAGCTCCCGGGACGCCTCCCTGGAGGGCGGACAGGGTAGCGCCGGAGGCCGCAGGAGTCCCGGGTGCTGCATGTGTACGGTCGTACACATCGTTGTGTACCCTTGTACACATGCCTTACGCACTGCTTGCCGCGGCCATCGCGGCCGAGGTCGCCGGGACCACCGCCATGAAGTACAGCGACGGCTTCACGAAGCTGTGGCCCTCGCTCGGCACGCTGCTGGGATACGCCATCGCCTTCACCCTGCTCGCGCAGACGCTGAAGACGATGTCGGTGGGCACGGCGTACGCCATCTGGGCCGGGGTCGGGACCGCCGCGATCGCCGCCATAGGGATGGTGTTCATGGGGGAGGCGGCCACCGCCGCGAAGATCGCCGGGATCGCGCTCGTGATCGGCGGCGTGGTGCTGCTGAACCTGGGCGGCGCGCACTGATGGCCCCCGGCGTGCGCAGGTACGACCCCGAGCGGCGGCAGCGGATCATCGACGCGGCGATCCGGGTGGTGGCCGCCAAGGGCATCGCCGGGCTGAGTCACCGCAGCGCGGCCGCGGAGGCCGACGTACCGCTCGGGTCGACCACGTACCACTTCAAGACCCTGGACGACCTGCTGGTCGCGGCCCTGCGGCAGGCCTGCGGGGCCTTCGCCCCGGCCGTGGCCGTGCGGGACGGCGAGGACCTCGCGGGTGCGCTGGCGCGGCTGCTGGGGGAGACCCTGTCGGCCGACCGGGGGCCGGCCGAGCTGGAGTACGAGCTCTACCTGGCCGCCCTGCGCCGGCCGGCGCTGCGGCCGGTGGCGGCGGATTGGTGCGAGTCCGTCGCGGCGGCCCTGGAGCCGTGGACCGACCCGGTGACGGCCCGCGCCCTGGTGGCCGTCATGGACGGCATCAGCCTCCAGGTCCTCCTGACGGACACCGGGTACGACGAGCCGTACGCCCGCGAGATCCTGAGCCGGGTCCTGCGGCGTCCCGGCTAGGCCGTTGGCCGACGGGCGGGTTCTCGGCCCGTCCGGCGTGTGAGGGCCGGGTCCGGGCAGAGGGGCGGGGTGGCGGAGAAGTCTGCGCGCAGGAGCCCGGGTTACGGCCGGCCCGCGCGGACCGCCGCCAAGGCCGCCTGAACGCTCGCCTCGATGTCCTGGATCGGATAGAAGACCTCGCGCACGGTGCGGTCGCGGTCCAGGACCAGGGTCAGCCGCTTGATCCGGGTCACGCCCGCCGCGCGGAACGTCGGCAGCCGCAGCGCCACGGTCAGGGCGAGATCCGCGTCCGAGAGGAGCGGGAAGCGCAGCCGCTCCCGCTCCGCGAACTCCCGCTGCTCGTCCGGGCGCTGGGTCGACACCCCGTGCACGGCGGCGCCGGCCGCGGTGAACTCCGCCAGCTGGTCGCGGTAGGTGCACGACTCGAACGTGCAGCCCTTGGCGCCCGGGATGCCGGCCCAGCCGGGCGGATAGGACTCGGCGCGGGCGTACGCGCCGGGGAAGCAGTACAGGACCGTGAACGCGCTGTCCGCCACCGGGTCGCGGAGCTCGCCGAATCGGTCCGGCAGGACCAGCTCGGGCAGCCGGGTGCCGCGCAGCGCGTGCACCCGTTCCGCTTCCCGCGAGGCCTCGGTGGTCGTCGCCGTCATCTCTCCCTCTCCCAGGATCCAGCTGTCCCCCCAGTCCTGGAGGGCCACCAGTACCGGCAGCAGGCCCCGCCCGCGCGGGGTCAGCCGGTACTCGTGCCGCACCGGACGTTCCTGGTACGGCTCGCGCGTCAGCACCCCGGCCTCGACCAGCAGCTTCAGCCGCTCGGCCAGGACCTTCCGGGACATCCCCAGCTCGCGCTGGAGCTCGTCGAAGCGGTGCAGACCGCGCGCGGTGTCGCGCACGATCAGCAGCGTCCACCAGTCGCCCACCACGTCGAGGGCCTGAGCGATGGAGCAGTCCGCGTCGCCGAGGTGCGTTCGCTGGGCCATGGGAACTCCTTTGTCCGTTGACCCAAGGCTGTCATGCTGACATAGTCCGTTCCCAAAGGGAACTAACTCGCTTCGGGATACGGGGGACACGGGTGTGCTGCAGGGGTTCAAGGACGTACCGAGGACTGTGTGGCTGCTGGCTGCGGGGGTCTTCGTCAACGCCGTCGTCAGCTTCACGTTCGTCTTCGTCTTCCTCTACCTGACCGGCCCGCGCGGCCTCGGCACCGCCCAGGCGGGCCTGGTCACCGGTATCGGCGGGATCGGCCTGGTCGCCGGCAACTTCACCGGCGGCTGGTACGGCGACCGCTTCGGCCACCGCCGGGTGCTGCTCGCCGCGTCCACCTTGGGCGGGGTCGCCCTGATGACGTTCCCGCTGCTGCCCACCCCGCTGCTGTACGCGGCCCTGCCGCTGGCCCAGTACGCCTCCGGGGTGGTGCGGGCCGCCAACTCCGCGCTGGTCGCCGTCACCGTCCCGGAGGGGGCCCGCCGCCAGGCCTTCGCCGTCGTGCGCTGCGTCTCGAACGGCGGGTTCACCCTCGGCCCGCCCCTGGGCGCCCTGGTCGCGACCGGACTCTCGTACGACTGGCTCTTCGTCGGCGACGGCCTCGGCACCCTCTTCTTCGCCCTCTGGACCGCCCGCGTCGTCCCGGCGCGCGGCGCCTCCCGAACCCCCGCAGCGGTCCCCGACGGTGGCCGCGGCCACGGCCGCGGGCTGTGGGACGAACTGCGGGCCCGGCCGGCCCTGCTGGTGCTGCTCGGCGCGATCCTGGTCACCGACCTCGTCTACCGCCAGCAGTACTCGGCCTTCCCCGTCTTCCTCGCCGATCACGGTCTGGACGCGCGCGCCTTCGGCCTCGTCATCGCCCTCAACGGCGGGGTGATCCTGCTGCTGGAACTGCCCGCCGCCGTCGCGCTGCGCGAGCGGCCGGCGCTGCCGGTCATCGGCACCGGGCTGGTGCTGGTGGGAGCCGGGTACGCGGCGCTGCTGCTCGGCGCCGGGATCGCGAGCGCCGTGGCGATGATGGTCCTGCTGAGCCTCGGGGAGATCCTGTACAAGACCACCGCCACCGCCTACGTGGCCGACCAGGCGCCCGACCACGCCATCGGCCGGTTCCAGAGCCTGTACGCGGGGGTCTCGGTCAGCGGGGTCGTCCTCGGTCCGCCACTGGGCGGAGCCGTGTACGCCGCCGCGCCCGGGTTGCTGTGGCCGCTGTGCGCGGGGCTCGCGGCGGGGGCGGGCGGAGCGGTGCTCTGGGCGGGGGCCCGGCAGGCGCGACGGGCGGGGCGACAGACGGCCCGGCAGGATGCGCGGCACGCGGCCCGGCAGGGTGCGCGGCACGCGGCGTGACGGGCGGAGCGACAGGATGCGCGACACGCGGCGCGACGGGCGGAGCGGCAGGCAGCGCGACACGCGGCGCGACCGGCACATGAGACCGGTTCGCGACCGCGGGCCGTCGCCGGTTAGGTTTCTGGCATGACTGCTACACGTACCACCGGCGCCGTCGCCGCCGGACTTGCCACCATCACCGCCGACGGCACCGTCCTCGACACCTGGTTCCCCGCCCCCGAGCTGGTCGCCGAGCCCGGCCCGGCCGGCACCGAGCGCCTCACCGCCGAACAGGCCGTGGAGCTGCTGGGCGGCGCCGCGTCGAAGGCGGTCCGCCAGGACGCGGTCCGCGGCGTCGAGGTCGTGGCCGTCCGTACGGTGATCTCCTCCCTGGAGGACAAGCCGCTGGACGCGCACGACGCGTACCTGCGCCTGCACCTGCTCAGCCACCGCCTGGTCAAGCCGCACGGCCAGAACCTCGACGGCGTCTTCGGCCTGCTGGCCAACGTCGCCTGGACCTCGCTGGGCCCGGTCGCGATCGACCAGGTCGAGACCGTCCGCCTCAACGCGCGCGCCGAGGGCCTCCACCTCCAGGTCACCTCGATCGACAAGTTCCCCCGCATGACGGACTACGTCGCCCCCAAGGGCGTGCGCATCGCCGACGCGGACCGCGTCCGCCTCGGCGCGCACCTCGCCGAGGGCACCACCGTCATGCACGAGGGCTTCGTCAACTTCAACGCCGGCACCCTGGGCACCTCCATGGTCGAGGGCCGCATCTCCGCGGGTGTCGTGGTCGGCGACGGCTCGGACATCGGCGGCGGCGCCTCCACCATGGGCACCCTCTCGGGCGGCGGCAAGCAGATCATCTCGATCGGCGAGCGCACCCTGATCGGTGCCGAGGCGGGCGTCGGCATCGCGCTCGGCGACGAGTGCGTCGTCGAGGCCGGCCTCTACGTGACCGCGGGCACCCGCGTCACCCTCCCGGACGGCCAGATCGTCAAGGCCCTGGAGCTCTCGGGCGCCAACAACATCCTCTTCCGCCGGAACTCGGTCACCGGCACCGTCGAGGCCCGCCCGTACAAGGCGGCCTGGGGCGGCCTGAACGAGGTCCTGCACAGCCACAACTGACGCCCAGCGGGCCGGTCAGCCGAAACGCCCTCCCACCCCGGCCGGGGTGGGAGGGCGTTCGCGCGGGTCAGTGCGGGGTCAGCGCGGCGGGAACGTGCGGATCAGGCCCGCGAAGGCCTGCTGCTCCGCCTCGGTCAGCTCCACCGACTCCATCGGATGCGCGGCGGCGGTGCGCTGGCCGGGGATCATCGGCAGGCCCTCGTACGCGGCCGGCTCCGGGTGGTGGAAGCGGCTGTCCCACAGCATGTGGCCGAGGCCGACGACCCAGACGAGCGCGGCGACGAACAGGACGGCGAGGCCGATTTCCTGGGCGAGGGAGATGGAGGGGAACATGCGGTCCTCCGGCGAGTGCGGGGTACGAGGCGGCACAAGATCGGGCGTGCAGACACTCAACACCACAAGAGGTCGATTCGGTAGAGATGTGGCGAGCGTCACGCCAGGGTCGAAAGCCCCCACCTTGTCCGGGAACGGCCCCGCCCGGCGAAGCCCCTAAGGCTCCAGGTGCAGCTTGAATCCCTCGTGGCTGCGCGCGAAGCCCAGCCGCTCGTAGAAGCGGTGGGCGGCCGTGCGCCGCTTGTTGCTGGTCAGCTGGATCAGGGCGCAGCCGCGCTCGCGGGCCCGCTCCGCGGCCAGTTTCATCAGCTCGGCCCCCAGCCCCCCGCCCCGCCGGTCCGCGCGGATCCGTACCGCCTCCACCAGCGCCCGGTCCCGGCCGTTCTGCCCCAGGCCCGGGATGTACGTCAACTGGAGGCAGCCCAGTACCGCCGCGCCGTCGTCGTCCGTCAGGACCAGCATCTCGTTGCGGGCGTCCGCCCCGATGGCGGCGAAGGCCCGCTCCCGCGCTTCGTCGACGATGATCGAAGCCGGGTCCACGACCCGGTCCTCGTCGGCCAGCAGGGCGAGTACGGCGGGCAGGTCCTCGCGCGTGGCTGTACGGAAGATCATGGCCTGGAGTGTGGCAGAGGGCCCGGACGGGACGGCGTCCGGGCCCTCTGCGGTCTCAGGGGTGACGTACGGCCACCACCACGGCCACCACCACGGCTACGGCTACGGCTTGAAGCGCAGCACCTGCGGGTCGTGGTCGCTGTTCTGGTCCGCGAACTCGGCGTTGATGTGCACGCTGTCGTACGTGAAGTGCTTGATCGCCGGGCTCGTCAGGATCTGGTCCAGCACCTGCGCGTTGCCCTGGAACACGTACGAGTACCGCTCCGCCTTCGGCAGCGACTTGATCGCCGGGTACAGCGCCCCGCCGTCGGCCAGCGCGTTCGTCGTCGCCGAGAACTCGAAGTCGTTGATGTCACCGAGGACGAGGACGTTCGCGTTCTTCTCCGCCGCCAGGATCTCCTTCACGAAGCCGTTCACGGCCTGTGCCTGGAGCAGCCGCTTGGCCTCCGAGGAGCGGACCGGCGGCTGGTGGTGCGAGGTCAGGCCCTCGTCGCCGCCCTTGGAGCCGAAGTGGTTGGCAATCACGAAGACCGTCTTGCCGCGGAAGACGAACTCGCCGGCGAGGGGCTTGCGGCTGTCGGCCCAGGCCGGGTTCGCGGGGTCGATCCGGCCGGGGGAGTGGGTCAGGGCGGCCTTGCCGTTGTCCTTCGCCACGCCGGTCGCCGTCACCGCGTCGCCCGGGGCGCGCTCGGTGAAGGAGACGCGCTCCGGGTTGAACAGGAACACCTGGCGGATGTTGCCGCCGGGCTCGCCGCCGTCCTTCTTGTCCTCCGGGTTGACCGTCCGCCACTGGTAGGCCGGGCCGCCCGCCGCCGCGATCGCCGCGGTGAACTTCGTCAGCGTCTGCTCGGCCGAGACCGTGCCGTCGTTCTTGGCACCGTTGTCGTCCTGGATCTCTTCCAGGGCGAGGATGTCGGGGGAGGACAGGTTCTCGACGACCGCCTTCGCCAGCGCGTCGAACTTCGCCTGCGGGTCGGTCGGGTCGAGGTTCTCGACGTTGTACGTGGCCACCGCGAGCTCCTGCGCGGCCTGCGCCTTGGTCTTCTCGGGGGCGAGGGTGCCCGCCTTGACGGTGCCGAGGGTGCGGGCCACCAGGGTGTAGCCGCCGAACTGGTTGAAGTCCAGCGGGCCTTCGGTGTCGCCCGTCAGCTTGTCGCCGACGTTGGCCACCGGGAAGGGCTGCTGCGCGAGGGGCGCGAGCTGCTGGATCTGCAGGCGGCCCGTGTTCTGGGACTCGTAGGAGCCGTAGATCGTCCCGCCGCGCTTGGCGGCGTTCTCCCAGCCCTTCACGGTGACCCACAGCTCCGCGTACGGGTCGGTGGCGCCGACCACGCGCGAGGTGCCGATCTTGACGTTCATGCCCTCGAGGGACTCGTAGAGGTCCAGGGCGTAGCGGGAGGGGTCCAGGGCCAGGCCGTTGATGCTGCCGGCGGCGGCCGGGTCGCCGGCCGGGGCGTACTCGGCGGGCACCGTGTACTCGTTGATCGCGGTGGCCTCGGGCAGCGCGTTGCCCGAGGAGACCACCGTGACGACCGGCTTGGATATCTGGGTCACGGACTGGTTGCCCGAGTTGAGGCCGCCCGGGACGTACTCGCCGACCGTGCCGGAGACCTTGACCGCGTCGCCCACCGCGACGGTCGGGACCGAGCTGGTGAAGACGAACACGCCCTCGCTGGTGGCGGCGTTGTCGTCGGCGTCGGGGTCCTGGATCCAGAAGCCGCGCGAGCCGTACGTCCGCACGCCCGTCACGATGCCCTCGACGTCGGTGACCTGCTTGCCGACGAGCGGGGATATCCGGGTGGTGCCCTGGATGTCGTGGACGCGTACCTGGCCGGCGGCAGAGCCTTCGGCCGCGTCGGCGGAGCCCGCCAGCAGGCCGGTGGCCAGCGCGGTGGCGACGAGGGCCGAGACGGCGGCGGAACGGGGATGCGAGGAACGCATGAGCGGGAACTCCGGTGTGGGATGAGGGAGACGGCGGTGTTGCGGCAGGCGATCTGCGGGAGACTTGCGGCTCCCGAAACATCTACGCGCGTCAATTTCCTGTGTGGCCGCCAAAGTTGTCAAGGCCTCCAGGGAATACGGCAGCTGACTGTGGGATGAACCAAAGGGGATGACCCGCCGGGCCCGCCCGAAATGCGTCTACGCTGGGTCGCCTGGCAAGGCCGGGCCGGCCGACCGTCAGTCCGTCAGTTCGGCGGTCCGTCTGTCAGTCGGTCGACTGTGTCGGTCTGTCCGACCGACCCCGACCGTCCGTCCGGCCGGCGGCCGTCACGGCCCCGTGCCACCCTGCTCCACCCGTGCCCCACCCCCGCCCCACCGCGTCCGCGAGGAGAACCGCCCCATGTCCGCAGAGCCGCACCCCACGCTGCCGCCGGTACGGCTGCACTCCGATGCGGAACTGGCCCGCGACGCCCTCGTCGCCCCGCTGTTCGCCCGCGCCGTACGGCTGGCCCGCTGGGCCGGGCCCGACACCCGCGTCGACATCGGCGGCGAACTCGTCGCCGCCCAGCTTCCCGAGGCCGTCGCGGCGCTCGGCCTCGACACCGCCGACCCGGACTCCGCGGTCTACGCGAGCCAGGCCTGGCGCGTGGCCGTGGACACCGGGCTGGTCGACGTCACCGAGCCGGAGGAGGAGCCTGGCGAGGGCGGCCGAGCAACCGAGGACGGCGAGGGAGGCGAGGGCGGTGAAGGCGGCGAGGAGCTGTCCGGTACCGCCGTGCCCGGTGAGGACCTGGCGCTGGTGACGAGCGGCGCGCCCGGCGACGTGCTCGACCTGTGGCTGGCCGCGCTGGACACCGTACTGGCCGACGCGGCCGTGCCCGATCTCGACGATCTGGTCGAAGCGCTGGACGCGGGCGGCGAGATCGACTTCGACCAGCTGGACTGGAACCCGCGGCGCGAGGCGGACTTCCTCGACGGGGTGCTCGCCAACCTCTACCTGCTCACCGTCTCCGAGGGCGGGGCGGCGGACCGTCCGGTTCCGCTGCCCGTGCTCGCCGCGTCCATGGTGGTGCCCGAGGGCATGGGCGACCCGACCGATGCCGTGCTGGAGCAGGTCTCCGACGCGATGATGCGGCTCGACGACCAGTTCCGGCAGTTGGAACCCATCGGGCTGGTCGAGTTCCGCCCCGTCGACGAGGAGCTGATGGCGGAAGCGGACGACGATCGGATCGCCTCCGGCGCCGCCGTCGGCCGGGACGACGCCGACGAGGACGTTTCCCGTTACGGGATGGTCCGCCTGACCCCGCTCGGGCTATACGGGGTCCGCGCCCGGATGCTGGAGGCCGGGGTCGAGGCCCCCGCCGTCGGCGAACTGGCCGGCAAGGGCGCGGACGCGCTGCTCGACGCCGTTTCCTCCTACTCCGAGAGCGCCGCCGAGGCCGAGATCGAGGCGTGGCTGGCCGGCCGTGACCTGCCCGCGGCCGCCGCCGAACTGCTGGACGCCGCGCGCGGTGACGACGAAGGCGCCCCGCTGCGCCGGCTGCGCTGCCAGCTGGCCCTCGCACCCGCCGGGCCGGAGGCCGAGCCCGCGGTCCGCGCGGTGCTGGGGGACCCGGAGCTGGGCGGCCTCGCCCGGGTCTGGCTGGCCGAGCGCGGAGCGGCGGACGTACCGGCGCCGGACGGGGCGATGGTGTTCTGGCTGACGGTCGACACGATCGCTGCGCAACTGGCCGCCGACGGGGAGACCGAGGAGCTGCCGCTGCTGATGGAGACCCTGACCGCCCATCACACGGGGTTCTTCGAGCAGGTGTGGCGGGTGGAGCATCCGGCGACGGCGTACGTCCTGGAGGCGATGGGGCGCCTGCACCCGGACAAGAAGGCGGCGAAGGAGGCCCGAAAGGCCGCGTTCAAGGCACGCTCCCGACGGCCGTGAGGAAGCGGGCCGCAACAGGTGACGGGGAGGGCGGCAGGGCGGTAGCGGAGAGGGCGAGGCCCGACTTCGCCCCGTCACCCGGGGCAGGCGGCGGGGCGGTGGCGGGACGGGCGGCAGGGGAGTGGCGGGGGCGGCCGGCAGAGCGGTGGAGGGGCGGATCGGAACGAGCCGTTCCTCGGCCGGAGTTGGCCATTCCGCCCACCGGCAAGGGGTCCGTTCGCATTCGTGGGTAGTTCAGCCGCCGTTCACGTGCGGGCGGGAGCGTGTGCGCCGACGACCGCACGACAGGCGCACCCACCTCCCCACCCCTGGAGATCCGATGCCGCTCAGCCGTAGAGACTTCACCGCCCGCACCGTCATCGCCGGCGCGGGAGTCGCGCTCACCGGTACGGTCGGCGCGCTGGCCACCGCCCCGGGCGCGCTGGCGGCCGAGGACGGTATTCGCCGCGACGAGCACGGACGGCCCTGCGAGCCCGGCTACGGCCCGCTCGTCGCCGACCCGGCCGGCCTCCTCGCCCTCCCCGCCGGATTCACGTACCGCGTGATCACGCACAGCGGCGTCACCAAGCTGGACTCCGGCGAGATCACCCCGTCCAACCACGACGGGACCGCCGCCTTCGAGGGCCACCGCGGGGTCACCCTCCTCGTCAACAACCACGAGCTCAAGGGCAAGCGGGAAAGCTGGGCCCACCCCGTCCCGCTCACCGAGGGCCTGGTCTACGATCCGGCCGCGGCCGGCGGCTGCACGGTCGTCGAGGTCCGGCGCGGCGGCGAGGTCGCCGAGTGGGTCGGCGTCGCCGGTACGTCGACCAACTGCGCGGGTGGCTCCACCCCCTGGGACACCTGGCTCACCTGTGAGGAGACCGAGGACCTGGCCGGCAAGAACGGCATGACCAAGGACCACGGCTACGTCTTCGAGGTCGACCCGCACGACCGCCGCGCCAACCGCGACCCGCGGCCCGTCAAGGCGTTCGGGCGGTACGCGCACGAGGCCGTGGTCATCGACCCGCGCCAGGGCCACGCCTACCTCACCGAGGACGCCTCCGGCCCCAACGGGCTGCTCTACCGCTGGACCCCGCCGGCCGGCTTCCGTCACGGGCGCGGCAAGCTCCGTACGCTTGCGGCCGACGCCGGCGTGCTCCAGGCCGCCAAGTGCATCGACAGCTCGGGCCGGTTCGTCGACGACCTCTCGCGCGCCACGAAGACCGGCACCGTCTACGGGGTCGACTGGGTGGACGTGGCGGACCGCGACGCGCGGACGGTGCCGGTGCGCAAGCAGTTCGCGGACGGTGTCGTGACGCGGGGGCGCAAGCTGGAGGGCATGTGGTGGGCCGACGGCGGCGCGTACTTCGTCTCCTCCTACGCCCGTGAGGAGAGCCCGGGCGCGGCGCACGACGGCCAGGTGTGGTTCTACGACCCCAAGCGGCGCACGATCCGGCTGAACGTGCTGATCGGGGTCAACGCGGACCCGGCGGCGGACGGCGGCTACGACGGCCCCGACAACATCACCGTGTCGCCGTACGGCGGCCTGGTCATCGCCGAGGACGGCTCGGGCCTGCAGCACCTGCTCGGCGCGACCGAATCGGGCCGCATCTACCCGCTGGCGCGCAACGAGCTGAACATCGGGACCGCCGAGGACCCGGAGTACTCCGAGTTCACCGGTGTCTGCTTCTCCCCGGACGGGCGCACGCTGTTCGCCAACATCCAGGACCCGGGGATCATGCTGGCCATCACCGGGCCATGGCGCCGCGCGCGCTGAGGCCTGCGCACGCGGCCGGCGGGGTCCGGGACCGGCGCGGTCGGGGACGGGCGCGGTCGGGGACGGGCGCGGTCGGGAGGGGCCCGGGACCGGCGGGGTTGCGGGGCTCGCGGGGTTGCGGGACCAGCGGGGCTCCGGGGCCGTCGGCCGCTCCGGGGCCGCGCCTACTGGGCCGCGGAAACCTCCGCGCGGGAGGCCGCGGCCCATTCGAGGAGAAGGAACTCGTACGCCTCAGAGGGCCACTCGCCGTCCACCCGGGTCTCGACAAGGAGCCGTATCGCCTCGTTCGCCTCGGCGGCGGACGGGCGGGCGGGCCCCGTGGGGGTGAGTGACTGATGCATGAGTTCAAGGCTACGGGCGGGCACTGACAGCCACCTCCGGATTACGCGTGGCATCCATCACCCGCGCTCCGGCCCCCTGGCTGCCCGTGTGCCCGCCCACCTGCTCAGAGGGCCTGCGAGGCGGGTTTGACCATGCCGCGCACTGTGCGGGACTTCACAAAGTCGCCGATGGCCGTCATCTCCCACTCGCCGGTGAACTGTTTGATCAGCTTCGCCATCATGACCCCGGTCTGCGGCTCGGCGCCTGTGAGGTCGAAGCGCACCAGCTCCTCACCACTCGCCGCGTCGATCAACCGGCAGTAGGCCTTGGCCACTTCGGTGAACTTCTGGCCGGAGAAGGAGTTGACCGTGAAGACCAGCCCCGTGGCGTCGGCGGGGAGCCGGCCCAGGTCCACGACGATCACCTCGTCGTCGCCCGCCCCCTCGCCCGTCAGGTTGTCGCCCGAGTGCTTGATCGCGCCGCCGAGGATGGACAGCTTGCCGAAGTAGCAGCTGTCGATGTGGTTGCGCTGGGGGCCGTACGCGATGACGGAGGCGTCGAGGTCGATGTCCCGGCCGCGGAAGGCGGGCTCCCAGCCGAGGCCCATCTTGACCTGGGAGAGCAGCGGGCGGCCGCCCTTGACCAGGGAGACCGTCTGGTTCTTCTGGAGGCTGACCCGGCCCTTGTCGAGGTTGATCTTCCCGCCGGCGGGCGGGGCGGCGGCCGGCGCCGGAGCGGGAGCCACGGGGACCGGCGGGGCGGCGGGCGTCGTGGGACCGCCGAGCCAGGGGGAGGCCGGGTAGGACACCGGCGGGGCGGGCGGTGCCGGAGGCGCGGGCGGGGCGACGGGTGCGGGCGCGGGGACGGGTGCGGCGGCCGGCTCGTCGTCCACGGAGACCCCGAAGTCGGTGGCGATCCCGGCGAGGCCGTTCGCATACCCCTGGCCGACCGCACGCACCTTCCACAGGCCGCCGCGCTGGTAGATCTCGACGACGACGAGCGCCGTCTCCGTTCCCAGCTGCGGCGGGGTGAAGGTGGCGATCACCGCGCCGCCGTCCGCGTTGCGCACGGTGGCGGTGGGCTCGACGCCCTGGAAGGTCTGCCCGGCCGCGTCGGGGCTGGCCGTGACCACGATCCGCTCGATGCCCGGGGGCAGCGCGCCGGTGTCCACGGTGATCGAGTCCGGTGCCGCGCCGCCGCCGGACCGGTATCCGACACCGGGCCCGGAGGGCTGGTTGTAGAAGATGAAGTCGGCGTCGGAGCGCACCTTGCCGTCCGCCGTGAGGAGGAGTCCCGAGACGTCGAGCCGCACCGGGGCAGCCACGTCCACCGTCACACGGACGGCATTGAGCGGCAGATTGGATCCAGGGGTCATAGCGGTCATGCCCTGGAGAACGACCGGAGGCGCTTTGCCGTTCCCTTACTCTCGCGGGAGATTTCCGGCGTGGCCGGCGGCAGACCGCCCGGCCGCGGTCAGCGCCGGTTGCGGGGGTGGTTCTTCGCCGTGCGCTCGTTGCCGAACTTGTACGCGCCGGTCCAGCGGGCCATGACGAGCTGCGCGTCGCCGGAGCCCACCTCGGCCAGGAACTTGTCGGCCCGGCCCCCGCGCAGGGTCGCCGCGGTGCGGCCCTGATGGGTGATGACGACGGAGTCGTCCTGCTGCTGTCGGTACGAGAACCCGTGCGGCTTCGGCATGAGCCGCAGCCTGCCCCGCCGCGGGCGGGGCGGGCAACGGATTTACCGGCCCGCCCGGCAATGCGCCCGGCGGCCCGCCCGGCGATCCGCCCGGCGATCCGCCCGGCCGTCTCCTCAGGCTCCCCTCACGCGGCTCAGGCCCCCGTCACGCGGCGCGGCAGCCCCAGCGGGTTGGCCTCGCGCAGCTCGGGCGGAAGGAGCGGGTCCGGCACCGACTGGTACGCCACCGGCCGCAGCCAGCGCTCGATGGCCGTCCCGCCGACGGAGGTCGAGTGCGAGGTGGCCGCCGGGTAGGGGCCGCCGTGGTGCTGGGCCGGGGCCACGGCGACCCCGGTCGGCCAGCCGTTCACCACGATCCGGCCCGCCAGCCCCGTGACCTGCCCGATCAGCTCGGAGGCCGGACCCGGCTCCCCCTCGGTCTCGGCCTGCGACAGCTGGAGGGTGGCGCTCAGGTTCCCGGCGAGCCGCCCGAGCACCGCGCCGGCCTCGCGCTGGTCGGCGTACCGCACGACGACGGTCACCGGACCGAAGCACTCCTCCAGCAGCACCTCGTACCCCGCGTCCGGAGCGCTGTCGAGGAGGCGGGCGGCCGGCACGGTCAGGTAGCCCGCGCCGACCGTGTGCTCCCCGCCGGAGCCCGGCGTGACGGGCGCCTCGACGCCGGGCAGCGCGGCCCGCTCGCGGACCCCGGAGACGAAGTTCTCCCGCATCCGGTGGTCGAGCAGCACCCCCGGCTCGGTCTCCCCGAGCGCCTTGGTGAGCGCACCGGCCAGACGGTCGCCCGCCGCACCGTCGGGGACCAGGACCAGGCCGGGCTTCACACAGAACTGGCCGACCCCGAGGGTGACCGAGCCCGCGAGCCCGCTGCCGATCTCCTCGGCGCGCTCGGCGGCCGCGGCCGGGGTGACCACGACGGGGTTGAGGGAGCCGAGTTCGCCGTGGAAGGGGATGGGCACGGGCCGGGCGGCGGCCGCGTCGAACAGGGCCCGCCCGCCCCGGATGGAACCGGTGAATCCGGCGGCGGACACCAGCGGGTGGCGGATCAGCGCCAGTCCGGCGTCGAACCCGTGGACCACGGTGACCACTTCGGCCGGGAGCCCGGCGGCGACGGCCGCCCGGCGCAGCAGTGAGGCACACAGCTCGGAGGTGGCCGGGTGGTCGGGATGCGCCTTGACGACCACCGGGCAGCCGGCGGCCAGCGCGCTCGCGGTGTCCCCGCCGGGGACCGAGAAGGCGAGCGGGAAGTTGGAGGCGGCGTAGACCGCGACCACGCCCAGCGGCACCTTGTAGCGGCGCAGTTCGGGGCGCGGAGGGCTGAGCGTGGGGTCGGCGCGGTCGATCCGGATGTCGAGGTAGGCGCCCTCGTCCACGGCGTCGGCGAAGGCGCGCAGCTGGCCGGTGGTGCGGGCCAGTTCGCCGGTGAGCCGGCCCGGGCCGAGCGCGGTCTCGGCGTCGGCGGCCTCGATGACGTGTGCGGCGGCCTCGTCGAGCAGGGTGGCCGCCGTGCGCAGGAAGGCGGCGCGGGCGGCGGCGTCGGCGAGTGCGCCACGGGCCGCGTGGGCGGCCCGTACGGCTTCCTCCACCTCCCGGGGTGTGGCTTCCACCGCAACCTGCTCGCGCTGCTTCCCGGTGCGGGGGTCCACACTCCAGACTGGTGTCGTTGTCATGGCCCACTGCCTCCTGGATCGTTCAGTATTCTGAACGCCGTTCCGGTGGATGAATGATCACATCTGCTGCGGACTCTATTTCCGCGTCCTCGGCGTGACAAGAGGCGACCAGAGGGGAAGCAGGCGTATGACGACGACCGAGTCGGGAAGTGCGGCCCCGGCATCGCCGGTCAAATCGGCGGTGCGGACGGTCCTGTTGCTGGAGCACTTCGCGGCGCGGCCGGGGCTGCACAGCCTCGCCGACATCCAGAACGACCTCTCCTTGCCCAAGTCCAGCCTGTACATGCTGCTGCGCACCCTGGTGAACCTGGGGTGGGTGGAGACGGACGCGACGGGCACGCGGTACGGCATCGGGGTCCGGGCGCTGCTGGTCGGCAGCTCGTACATCGACGGCGACGAGGTGGTCGCCGCCGCCCGGCCCACCCTGGACCGGCTCTCCGACGACACGACGGAGACCATCCATCTGGCCCGGATGGACGGGACGAGCGTGGTCTACCTCGCGACCCGCCAGTCCCAGCACTACCTGCGGCCCTTCACGCGGGTCGGGCGGCGGCTGCCCGTCCACTCGACGGCGCTCGGCAAGGCCTTGCTGGCCACGCACACCGACGAAGAGGTACGGGCCCTGCTGCCGCGGCGGCTGGAGCCGGTCACCGAGCACACCCTCACCGACCGGGAGCGGCTCATCGAGGAGCTGGCCCTGGTGCGGGAGCAGGGGTACGCGGTGGACCGGGAGGAGAACACGCTCGGGCTGCGCTGTTTCGGGGTGGCGGTGCCGTACCGGACGCCGGCGCGGGACGCGGTGAGCTGCTCGGTACCGGTGGCCCGGCTGACGGACGGGCACGAGCAGGCCATCAAGGCGGCGCTGTTCGAGGCGCGGGACCGGTTGTCGGTGGTGACGCGGCGCATGTGAGGCGGGGCGGCGCCTGTGTGGGGCGAGGCGTGCGGGGCGGCGTGAGGCGGCTCATGCGGGGCGGGGCGTGCATGGGGCGGCGCCTGTACGGCTGGCGCGCGGGGCGGCGTGAGGCGGCGCTGTGAGGTGGCGCTGTGAGGTGGCGGAGGGGGCGGTCCCTCCCCCGCCCGGGGGAGGCGGTTCCCCTTCGAGGGGGAGGCGGCGGGGCGGCACGCACGGGACCGTGGGGTCATGACCACACGAGCTGTTCCCACGACGTACGCGACGCAGCCGTCGGCCCCCGCCCTGGGGGCCGGGCGGCGCATCCTGCGGGCGGTGGCCCTGGCCGCCACCGTGCCGTACCTCACGCTCAAGACCGCCTGGCTGGCCGGGAGTCAGGTCGGGATACCGGACGGCAGCGTGCTCAGTGAGCCCGGGGTGTTCTTCACCGTGGCCAACTCCGTCACGCTGGCCATGGACGCCTGCGTGATCCTGCTCGTGCTGGTACTCACCCGGCCCTGGGGCATACGGGTCCCGGCCTGGGCGCTGACCGTCCCGGTCTTCGTCGCCACCGGACTGCTGACCCCGATCCTCCTCGGGTTCCCGGGCCAACTGCTCGTCCGGGCGCT
Source organism: Streptomyces sp. NPDC048269 (assembly GCF_040652395.1). Lineage (NCBI taxonomy): Bacteria > Bacillati > Actinomycetota > Actinomycetes > Kitasatosporales > Streptomycetaceae > Streptomyces > Streptomyces sp. NPDC048269. Next base: position 85,401 of record NZ_JBEZLW010000002.1, on the reverse strand, counting down.
GGGCTTCGGGGTGGACGGGGCCACGGAGGCCGCCCAGGAGCCTTTCCTGGACCCGTGGGTGTTCAACGTCGTCTATGCCGGTTTCACGATCCAAGGACTCGCCCTGGCCGGGTTGTTCGTGCCCTATGCGCGGGAGCGCTGGGGCCGGCTCTGGCGGGGCGTGCTGGGGCAGCGGCTCCCGTCATCCACGGGGGTGGTGGCGGGAGCCGCTGCGGCGGTCGGCACGGCGGTGGGTGGTGTGTTCCTGTACTGGGGCTTCGGGGGCTCGGCCGGGCTGAGCGCGGCGGCGGCCGCGTCGCACTCCGCGGAGCGGGGCACGGTCTCGGTGATCCATGGGATGTGCGCCCTCCTGGCCGCCGCCGGGGCACTGCTGCTGGCCCGGGGCGGGGAGCGCCGGGCGGGGTGGCCGCTGGGCTTGGCATGGATCGGCTCGGCGGCGACGCTGAGCTGGGGGGCGTGGATGGTGATAGCCCTGCTGGGCCCGGACTTCGGTCAGGGAGAACAGTCTTCGGGCCTGGTCCACCTGACCTACTCTGGCCAGATGATCACCGGATTGCTCGCAGCCGCCGTCCTCACCCGGTTCCTCGGCTCCCGCCGTTCGGCGTGAACAGGCTGTTCGGGGCGCGGGCCCGGCTGCGCTGGGTCCACCTGATACTCGGCGGGGCCCTGCTGATGCCGTACCTCCTGCTGACCCAGGTGGTGGTCGGCATGGCAGCCGGCGGGGTCAATACCCTGTCCTCCTTCCCGCTGACCCTCGTCGCCTATGCCGCAGCCCTGCCGCTGGCCGCCGCCACCGCGGTGTTCGGGCTGGTCAGGCCGCTGTCGGTGTTCGCCGTACGGGCCATGTGCGGGGTGCCGGGAGAGGGGCTGGCCGACGGGCTGGCCCGGTCCTGGGCGGCCCGGTGGAGAGCCTCCGTCTGGTGGACCCTGCACCTGGGGCTCGGCGCGGTGGTCAGTGCGATGAGCCTCGCGCTGCCGCCGATGGGGGTGGTGCTCCTGGTGCAGCCGTTCTCGAGCACCCTGCGCGAATCCGAGGGCGCGGTGTTCTGGTTCGGGGGCGGAGTCGACCGCCACGTGTCGCTCCTGCTCGGGGTGGGCGTGCTGGCCGGGGTCGTCCTCTGCGCCGCCGGGGCCGGGGCACTGCTGGCGCGGCTGGCGCCCGTACTGCTCGGGCCGACCGCGGCGGACCGGCTGGCCGCGGCCGAGGAGCGGGCCGCCGACCTGGCCGTGCGCAACCGGCTGGCCCGGGAGCTGCACGACGCGGTCGGGCACGCGCTGAGCGCCGTCACCCTCCAGGCGAGCGCCGCCCGGCGGGTGCTGGAGCGCGATCCCGATTTCGTACGGGAGGCGCTGGCCGCGATCGAGGACACCACCCGGCGGACGGTGGGCGAGCTGGACGCCGTACTGGGTCTGTTGCGGGACGGCGACGCGGCCCGGCAGGACGCCGCACCCGCGCCGACCCTGGCCGCCGACCTCGACGGGCTGCTGGCCCGCACCCGGGCCTCGGGCACCCCCCTCACCGCCCGCCAGGATCCCGGCCCCGTCGGGGACTGGGGGCGGCTTCCGGCGATCGCCTCCCGCGAGGCGTACCGCATCGTGCAGGAGGGCCTCAGCAACGCGCTGCGCCACGGCGCGGGCCCCGTCGAACTGCGGATACGCGTACACGCCGGGACTGAGACCGGACACCGTGAATTGGAGATCACCATGACCAATCCGCCCGCCGCGCCGGAAGGCCGGGAGCCCCGCACCACCGGCGGCCGCGGCCTGCGCGGCGCCGCAGAACGGGCCGCGCTGCTCGGCGGCAGGGTGGAGGCCGGCCCGCACGAGGACCGTTGGCGGCTGCGGGCCGTCCTGCCCCTCGCCGGAGGCCCCCGATGACCGAGCCAACCCCGCCCCCGCCCCCGGCCTCTCCATCGGCGCCGGCCCCGGCCCCGGCCCCGGCTCCGGCTCCGCCCTCGGTCGGGCCCCGGACGCCGACCGAGCTCGTGCCCGCGCCCGAGCCCGCGACCTCGGCCGTGCGCCCGGCCCCGCTCGCGGCCCTGCCCGCGGCCGCGTCGCTCCGGACGCCGACCGCGGCTCCGGCGGGGCGCCCGGCGCTGCGCATCGTGCTCTGTGACGACGAGCGGATGGTCCGCACCGCGCTGCGGGTCATCCTCGAAGCCGAACCCGACCTGGTGGTCGTCGGCGAGGCGGCCACGGGGGCGGAGGCCGTCCCGCTGGTCCGCTCCCTCGCCCCCGACGTGGTGCTGATGGACGTCCGGATGCCCGAGATCGACGGGATCCGGGCCACCGAGCAGATCCTCGCCACCATGGCCGAGCCGCCCCGCATCGTGGTCGTCACCACCTTCGAGAACGACTCCTACGTCTACGGGGCGCTGCGCGCGGGAGCCGCCGGGTTCCTGCTCAAGCGGGCCGACCCCGACGAGCTGATCGGCGCGGTCCGCCTCGTCGCCCGCGGCGATTCGCTGCTCTTCCCGGCCGCCGTCCGCTCCCTCGCCGCGGCGCACACTGCCGCCGCCCCGCCCGCCGCGCCCTGGGTGGCCCGGCTCACCGACCGCGAGGCCGACGTCCTGCGTCTGATGGCCACCGGACTGTCCAACCACGAGATGAGCGAGCGCCTCGGGGTCGGTCCGCAGACGGTCAAGACCCACGTCGCGTCCGTCCTCGCCAAGACCGGGGCCCGGGACCGCACCCATGCGGTCATCGCGGCCTACGAGGGCGGCTTCATGAAGAAAAGCTGAGAACCCCGACACAATCGGGGCAGAGCGGAACGCCCGCGACGGCTGGGACGTCCTTCTGGGGGATGAACAAGACGATCAGGCGCGCGTCGGTCTTCTGTCTGCTTCTGGTGCTGGCCCTGCTGGTCCGCGTCACCTGGGTGCAGGCATACCAAGGCCAGGCCCTCGCAGACGACGAGCACAACCGGCGGAACCTCATCGGGCAGTACGAGAACCCGCTGGGCAACATCATCGTGGGCGGGGAGGCGATCACCGGCTCGGTGAAGACGGGCGGCAAGGACTTCGGCTACAAGCGGACGTACGCCGACGGTCCGCTCTACGCGCCGATCACCGGATACAGTTCCCAGGCCTACGGCACCACCATGCTGGAGGGCATCTACAAGAACGTCCTCAACGGCTCCGACAGCCGCCTGAAGACCGTGATGGACATGCTCACCAACAAGCGCGCCGCCCCGGGTGACGTCCTGACCACCATCGACAAGGACGTGCAGAAGGCCGGCTACGACGCGCTCCAGGGCAAGCAGGGCGCCGCCGTGGCCATCGACCCCGCGACCGGCCAGATCCTCGCGGTGGTGAACAACCCCTCCTTCGACCCGGGCCGCATCACCGGCGCGAACGACGCGCAGGCCTGGACGGAACTCTCCGCCGACAAGGGCAGGGCCATGGAGAACGTGGCCCTGCGCAAACCCCAGGCACCCGGCTCCACCTTCAAGCTCGTCACCCTCGCCGCGGCGATCGAGAACGGCCTCGTCACCAGCCTCGACCAGCAGACCGGCATCCCCGACCCGTACACCATCCCCGGCACCCGCACCCTGCTGCCCAGCGAGGCGGGCTCCGCCGCCTGCAACAACGTCTCGGTGCGCACCGCCCTGCGGCTGTCCTGCAACAACGTCTTCGCGGAGCTCGCGTCCAAGCTCGGCCAGGACAAGATGCGCGCGACGGCGGAGAAGCTCGGGTTCAACGTGCAGATCGACACCCCGGTCCGCACCAGCCCGCCGAGCAAGTACCCGTCGAAGAAGATGTCGGTCGACCAGGTCGCGCAGACGGGTATCGGCCAGTTCGACGTCCAGGCCACCCCGCTCCAGATGGCCATGGTCACGGCGGCGATCGAGAACGGCGGCAAGCTCGTCGCCCCGCACATGGTCTCCGAGGTCACCGACGCCAACGGCAACGTGCTGGAGAGCTTCAAGGACCCCAAGTCCCAGCAGGTCATGGGCGAGAAGACGGCTTCGATGATCCGGGACGCCATGCGGACGGTCGCCACCGAGGGAGGCGGCAAGCCGGCCCAGGTGACGGGCGCCGAGGTGGGCGGCAAGACGGGCACCGCCCAGCGCGGAGTCAACAACAGCCTCGCGCCGCTGGCCTGGTTCACCTCGTACGGCAAGATGAACGGCAAGCAGATCGCCGTGGCGGTGGTGGTCGAGAACTCGGACACCGACCGCTCCGAGATCGGCGGCGGCAAGCTGGCCGCGCCCATCGCCCAGAAGATGATGGAGGCGTGGCTGAAGAAGTAGCACGCCGGCAGCGCGTGCGGCGCGCCGGGAACCGCACCGGTTCCCGGCGCGTTCCCTTTCTCATGATCAGAACCGCGCGTCCCGCCGACCTCGACGCCATTGCGGCCCTCCACACCCGGGCCCGCGCCACCTACTACCGGGGCCGCATCCCCGAGGAGGCCTACGGCGGCGAGGCAGAGCTCGCCCGCACCCGCGAGGGCTGGTCCCGGGCAGTCGCCCGCGCCGCCGCCGACGGCGGTGTCCTGTGCGCAGAACAGGACGGAGAGCTCACCGGCGTCGCCGCCTTCCGCACCGCGGACGGCGAGACCACCCTCACCCAGCTCCACGTCGACCCGGTCCACTGGCGCCGGGGCACCGGGGCCGCCCTGCACGCGGCGTGCCTCGACGCGTGGCGCCGCGCCGGCATCCGCCGGGTCCGCCTGGAGGTCTACGAGCACAACCTCCGCGCCCAGGCCTTCTACGCCACCCACGGCTGGCTCCCGGAGCCGCAGCCCACCGGCTCCGGCTCCCACCTCGTCCTCTGGCTGACGGTGGCCTCGCAGTCCGGGGAATGAGACGCCGCCCCGGTTCGTTGAAGCAGGAACTGTTCCATCCACGCCGTTCACGCCATTCACGTCATTCGCGAATCGGCGCCTGCCCGTGAACCGACGGAACCACAGGTTATCGCGAGGCTCTGACCTGCTTTTATGGTCCGGGAGTTGGGGACAGCAGAAGGCCCCGCCACCCTGCGGGAAGCAGGGACGGGGCTGTCATGTGCGGCGGTGTCTCACTCGGGCGGGCTGCTGTACCGCTCCAACCGTGGTACCGGGCGCCGTTGTAGTAGCCGTCCGCTGCCGTCTGCTCGACCCACGACCCGGTTACCACGTTCCGGTCTGCTGCATCACGCCGAAGACGACTGTTCCCTGGATGCAGGACATCCGGATGAGGTTCCGCTTCACCGTGCCCGCCCCGGGACTCGAACCGGGACCTGTGGACGCCCCGGGTGCGGACACCGGTCTTTGCGGAGAAGCTGGAAGCGACAGGCATTCCGTAGAGAGGACGGCTCATGTCCATGCTCGACAAGCTCAAAGGTCTGATCAAGGGACACCCTGACCAGGCCCGCCAAGGAGTCGAGAAGGCCGGAGATGCCTTCGACGCGAGGACTGGGAACAAGTACCAAAGCCAGGTCGACACGGCACAGCAGAAGCTCAGCGAGCAGATCGGCAACGAGCCCCCCACTTCCGGGGAGGGGCGTCCGCCCCAGCGCTAAAAATGAGCTTCCGGACCTACATGCCGAGGTCGCAGTCCGGTCCGGTCGCCCGGGGGACTGCACACTTGCCTCGTGTTGGGCAGTCAGCCCGATGGGCGTCTTCCGGTCCTTCGAGCTCGACCCGAACGGCGCCAAGGCCGTCACCGCGGTCGTGGAGGTGCTCGCCAAGTACGGCCGCACCCTCGACGAGGCGCGCGGCATGGAGGAGCACGTCGCGGCCAGCGCCCGTGCCGAGGGGCTGACGTACCGCACCGAGGGGCGCGACCGCGGCAACACCTTCGACATCCACCGCCTCTCCTCCTGGCCGCCGCCCGCGGCCGCCAGGAGGAGCTGCTCGACCTCGCCTACCGGGCCAACTTCGGCGAGGAGCGGTCCGTATTCGACCCCGAGGTGCTGGTCGCGCTCGCCGTCGAGGCCGGGCTGGCCGACGCCGAGGCCCGTGCCGTCCTCGCCGTCGACTCCGCCTACGCCGACGAGGTCCGCGCCGACGGAGCGCGAAGCCGCCGAACTGGGGGCGAACGCCGTGCCGTTCTTCGTCCTCGACCACCGCTACGGGGTCTCCGGTGGCCAGCCGGCCGAGGTTTTCACCCGCGCCCTGGAGCAGGCTTGGGTCGGGCGTGAGGTCGAGGAACCGTCTGCCGGCCGAGGCGTGCGAGCCCGACGGGGCGTGCGCCGCCCCTCAGGTATAAGGATGTCTTGAGGTTGACACATAAAAACAGGTAATGGACTTTGGGTCGGACTCGGCGCAGAGTGGTCGCATGGATCTTCTCGCCGAAGTGGCAAGCGCCGAGTTCGCCCAGTCCACCGCCTACCTCAACACCGCCAACTACGGGGTGCTCCCTCGTTCCGCCGTCATGGCCGTACGGGAGCTGGCCGAGGCCGCGGGGGCCGGGATCCCCGCCGGATTCGGCGACTTCGACCGGGTGAACCGGGTCCGGGCCGCCTTCGCCCGGCTGGTCGGAGTCGGTGCCGACAGGGTCGCCGTCGGCTCGGGCGTGGCCACCCACGTCGGCCTGGTCTCGGCCTCCCTCCCCGCCGGGGCCGAAGTCCTGTGCCCGGAGGGCGACTTCGCTTCCGTGATCAACCCCTTCGTGGTGCGGGGCGACCTCAAGGTCCGCTTCGCGCCGTTGGAATCCCTCGCCGAAGCCGTCGGCCCGGACACCGCGCTGGTGTCGCTGAGCGCCGTACAGTCCGCGGACGGGCGGGCGGCCGACCTGGCCGCGGTGCGGGCGGCGACGACCGCGCACGGGGCCCGCATGCTGGTGGACGCGACGCAGGCGGCGGGCTGGCTGCCCTTCGACGCGTCACCGTACGAGTACACGGTCACAGGCGGCTACAAGTGGCTGCTCGGCGCCCGCGGAGCCTCGTACCTGACCGTGTCGGAGGAGGCCCAGGACACCTTGACCCCGCTGCACGCCGGGTGGGTGGCGGCCGAGTCCATGTGGGACGCCACCTACGGGCCCATGCCGCAACTGGCCGACGGGGCCCGCCGGTTCGACGAGTCCCCCGCGTTCCTCGCCTACCACGCGGCCGAGGCCTCGCTCGCGCTGCTGGACCGGATCGGCATCGACGCCGTCCACGAACACGACACCGCCCTGGCCGCCCGCTACCGGGCCGGTCTCGCCCGCCTCGGCCACGAGCCGGTCCCCGGTGAGGCGGCCATCGTCTCGGTGCCGGGCCTCGCCCACCGGCAGCAGGCACTCCTGGCCGCCGGCATCGTCACCTCCGCCCGCGCGGGCGCCCTGCGCGCCTCGTTCCACCTCTACGCCACCGAGGCGGACGTGGACCGGCTGCTGAACGCCCTCGACTGAGGCGTCAGCGCAGGGCCGCCGCCCAGGGCTGAGTGAGGCGTCAGCGCAGGGCCGCCGCCCAGGGCTGAGCGACGCGTCAGCGCAGGGCCGCCGCCCAGGCCGACTCCGCCGCGGCGACGGCCGCGGCGGAACCGGCCCCCAGGGCGGTCGCGAGCGCCGTCAGGGAGCCCTGGACCACGGGCAGTGAGGCCGCGGAGCCGTAGTGGTTGACCCGCACCATCTCCCGCGCCAGCGCGCCGCCGCCCGAGGCGAGCGGAGCCGCCGGATCCGAGGCCAGGGCCTTGGCCACCACCAGCGAGGCGTCCGCGACCCGCAAGGTGGTGGCCACCGGCGCCGCCTCCGCCGCCCGGCCCACGTACGGGGCCACCCCGAGCTCCGCCGCACCCGCCCGGACCGCCGCCGCGGCGGCCGCGTGCCGGGCCGTCACCGAGGCCAGGCCCTCGCCCGCGATCCGGTCGAGGCAGGCCTCCAGCGCCAGCATCTCCAACTGCGCCGGAGCGTGCGGCAGCGCCTTGCGACCGCCGTCGATCCAGCGCTCCTTCCAGTCCAGGAGCGAGAGGTAGGAGCGGCGCGGAGCCGCCGGGTTCTGCGCGAAACGGGTCCACGCGCGGTCCGAGACCGACACCGCGGAGACGCCCGCCGGGCCGCCCATCGCCTTCTGCGCGCCGATCACGCACAGGTCCACTCCCCACGCGTCAGGCAGCAGCGGCTCCGCGCCCACCGACGCCACCGCGTCCAGCATGAACAGCGCCCCGTGGGCCCGTACGGCCTCGCCGATCTCCGCGACCGGGTTCGTGTTGCCGGTCGCGGCCTCCGCGTGGACCAGCGAGACGAAGTCGGTCTCCGGGTGCTCGGCCAGCGCCCGGGCCACCTGCCCTGCCGTCACCGCCGTGTCGAAGGGCACCTCCAGGTCCACCACCGTCGCCCCGCAGTGGCGCAGCCAGTTGCCGAAGGTGGTCCCGTACGGCCCGGTGACCACGTTCAGCGCGGTCGAGCCGGGCCGCGCGCCCGACCGGATGCATCCCTCCAGCGGCAGCAGCGCCTCGCCCTGGGTGATCACCACGTCCTGCCGGGTGCCGAGCAGGTCCGCGACCCGCTGCTCGATCGACGCGAAACGCTCGGCGGTGAGCGGCGGGAGGTCCAGGAAGGGGTGGGTCACGGTGGTGCTCTCTTCGTCCGGGGCTACCGCACGAGCCTATCGAGGCCGCCGTTACAGTGCCGACATGAGCGATGTGCTGCACGTGAAGGGGCGGGTGCTGGTCGGGCCCCACGAGGTCCGCGACGAGCTCTGGGTGGTCGGGGGCCGGATCTCCTACGAGCGTCCGAGCGCCGCCCGGGAGGTCACCTCGGTGACCGGCTGGGCCCTGCCGGGGCTGGTCGACGCGCACTGCCACGTGGGGCTGGACGCCCACGGCCCGGTCGACGCCGCGACCTCCGAGCGGCAGGCGCTCACCGACCGCGACGCCGGCACCCTGCTGATCCGCGACGCCGGGTCGCCCTCCGACACCCGCTGGATCGACGACCGCGAGGACCTGCCGAAGATCATCCGGGCGGGTCGGCACATCGCGCGCACCCGCCGCTACATCCGCAACTACGCCCATGAGATCGAGCCCGCCGATCTGGTCGAGTACGTGGGCCGCGAGGCGGTGCGCGGCGACGGCTGGGTGAAGCTGGTCGGCGACTGGATCGAGCGCGAGGCCGGGGACCTGACGGCCTGCTGGCCGCGCGCCGAGGTCGAGGCGGCCATCGCCGAGGCGCACCGGCTGGGCGCCCGGGTCACGGCGCACTGCTTCGCCGAGGACTCGCTGCGCGATCTGGTCGAGGCGGGCATCGACTGCATCGAACACGCCACCGGCCTGACCGAGGACACGATCCCGCTGTTCGCGGAGCGGGGGGTCGCGATCGTCCCGACCCTCGTGAACATCGCGACGTTCCCGAAGCTGGCGGCGGGCGGCGAGGCGAAGTTCCCCCAGTGGTCGGCGCACATGCGCCGGCTCCACGAGCGGCGCTACGACACCGTGCGGGCCGCCTACGACGCGGGCATCGCGGTGTACGTCGGCACCGACGCGGGGGGTTCCCTGCCGCACGGCCTGGTCGCGGCCGAGGTCGAGGAGCTGGTGAAGGCCGGGATCCCGCCGCTGGACGCGCTCTCGGCGACGACCTGGGCGGCCCGCGAGTGGCTCGGCAGGCCAGGTCTGACCGAGGGGGCGCCGGCGGACCTCGTGGTCTACGCCGCCGACCCGCGGGCCGACGTACGCGCGCTCGCCCGGCCGCTGCGCGTCGTCGTGAACGGCAAGGTCCGTGCCTGACCGGCGTGTTGACGCCGCGTGACATCGAGGGTCCCGTCGTCGTTGGAGAAGGCTGCGTCCGCCGCGTGTCTGCGAAAGGAGAGAACTCGCGTTCTTTCTGAGGCGTAGTTATTCGAAAGAATGCGTGGAAACCACCCATTGGGGTGAACTCACTTCAGGTGGCAGCCCGTTCACTCAGAGTGCGTAAAGATTCCGGGGTCGAAGCCGTCGGCGCGCGCGATGTCCCCCATTGGCGCCGCGACGGCACCCATCTCCCCGGGGGTTCCACCACCTTGAACAGCAACACCTTCCGCATGCCCGCGGCCGTCCTGCTCGCCACGGGAGCGGTGGCCCTGCTCTCCGCTCCGCCCGCCTCCGCCACGGGCGGCGGCGGGGGCGAGGGCAAGGCCGGCGCCGTGGTCCTGCGCACCACCCTGGACGTGGGCCTGCTCAACAATTCCGTGCACGTCCCGCTGAAGACCTCCCTCAACGAGGTCAGTGCCCCGGCGACGGCCGAGAAGACGGCGCTGACGGTCAAGCTGGACGGCGCCGAGGGCGGTGCGCCGATCAGCGTGCTCCGCGCCGACGTGGCCACCTCCAAGGCGACCGCGGACAAGAGCCGGGCCGAGGCGGAGGCCAACCTCGCCAAGGCCCGCGTGCACGTGCCCGGGCTGCCGGCGCTCCCGCTCATCGAGGTGGAGAAGGTCACCTCCAAGGCCGTCTGCGAGGCGGGCAAGCAGCCGGTGGCCAGCGCGAACGTGCTCGGGACGGTGACCGCGCTCGGCAAGCGCGTCACCCTGACGGCTGGTGGCCCCACCAAGCTGGAGGTGCCGGGCGTGGGCCTGGTCAGCCTCGAACTGTCCGGTACGCAGACCACCTCCACCACGGCCGCCGCGGCCGCGCTGCGCCTCAAGGTGTCGGTCAACCCGCTGAACCTGAACGTGGCGCAGGTGGAGGGCGAGTTCGTGCTCGCCGAGGCGCACTGCGAGTCCCCGGCGGCCCCCGCGCCGGCCCCGTCCGCGAAGCCGGACGTCAAGCTCCAGACCGGGACGGGGAAGGGGGCCGGCGCAGCCGTCACCACCGACGCCAACCTGGCCGAGACCGGCGGCGGTTCACTGACCCCCTATGTCGCGGGTGGAGCCCTGATCCTGCTCGCGATCGGCGGGGGCGCGCTCCTCGTGACCCGGCGGGGCAGGGCCTCGTAGCGCCCACGGGGACGCGGGGCGACGCCGCCCGAGGAGCACACGGAGGGGAGTGCTCAGCGGGTGGCGTGCTCGGCGGCTGGGAGTCTCGGCAGCTGGCCTGCCCGGTGAGCAGTGCTCGGTGAGCAGGAGTGCTCAGCGACGGGAAGTGCTCAGCGCGCGGCGTGCTCCAGGCCCTGCCCGCCCGCCCCGCGTGACAGCACGGCCTCGGTGACCTGCTCGTCGATCCGGGCGTACTCGCTGCGCTTGGCGGCCGGGAGCGTGTCGTCGGAGGCCGCGCACGAGGCGCAGACCACGCGGAACGGCGGCCCCATGTCCGAGTACTGCGTGAGGAATTCGGCCTTCACCACCTCCCAGCGGCCCGTGTGGGCCGCCGCCGGGGCGAAGGTGAACCGGGGGACCGACGACTGGTTCCCGCGCAGCTTGTCGGCCGGTACGAAGCTGGCGACCTGGTCGCCCATGCCGAAGACCACCCAGGTGCCGTTGATCTTCTCGTAGGGCTGCGGCACGTGGTTGTGCGTGCCGATGATCAGATCGATGTCCGCGAGGCCGTCGGCCGAGCGGGAGGCGGTCAGCGCCTGCGCCAGCTCGCGCTGCTGCTCATCGGGCGCGGTCTGCCACTCGGTGCCCCAGTGGACGCTGAGCACCACCACGTTCGCGCCGGAGGCCCGGGCGGCGCGGGCGTCGGCGATGATCCGGTCCTTGTCGATCAGGTTGACGGCCCACGGCTTGCCCTCGGGGAGCGGAATGCCGTTCGTGCCGTACGTGTAGTCCAGCTGGGCGACCTTCGCGCCGCCGGCCGACAGCAGGGCCGGGGCCTTGGCCTCCTCCGCGCTGCGGGCCGAGCCGACGTGCGGGATGCCGACGCGGTCGAGGTGTTCGAGGGTGCGGGCGAGGCCGTCGTACCCGTCGTCCAGGGTGTGGTTCGAGGCGGTGGAACAGCTGTCGTACCCGGCGTCCTTGAGCGCGTCGGCCAGCTGGTGCGGGGCCTTGAAGGTCGGGTAACCGGTGTAGGGGCCGCCGGGCCGCCCGTACGGTATCTCGTGATGGCATATCGCCAGGTCGGCGGCGGACACCAGGGGTTTGACCCCGGCGAGTATCTTCCGGAAGTCGTGCTCCCCGGCCCGGTCGGCGTCGTCCGCCGACCGCTGGATGATCGACGGGTACGGGATGATGTCGCCGGTCGCCACCAGCGTGAACGGCCGCCCGGCCGGGGCCGCGCCGCCCGGCTCGACGGGCCCGGTGCCGGGCTTGCCCTGGAGCCGCTGCTCCGTCGTCGGCGCGGCGCCTCTGCCGAGCAGTCCCGGTACGACGAGGATCCCCCCGCCCACGACGGCCAGCCCGGCCACGGCCGCCCCTATCCGCGCGGATGCCTTCATCAATGCCCCCTGTGGTCATACCCCGTTGATGCGGTCCCTTCGCGTACGCCGCCCGCAGGCGTCATCGTAGGCGCGCTGCCCCGGGCGCGCCCTCCGGGACGGGCCGGCCGACACGATCCGCCCGTGAAGCGGCGGCCGCCCGGCGCCCGCAGCCGCGGCCTCGTCCTGGGGCGGCCGCGGCGGCTGCGCCGCCGGCCCCCGTCCGCTCAGGCCCGGTTCCTCACCTCAGCGCGCGGCCAGGGCGAGGGCGTGGTCCAGGGCCTGGAGGAGGCGCCCCGTCGTCACCCGGTCGCGGACCGCCAGCCGGAGCCAGGAGCGGTCCAGCCCCGGGAAGGTGTCCCCGCGGCGGACGGCGAAGCCGAGGGCGCGCAGCCGGGTGCGTACCTCCGCGCCGTCCGCCACCCGGATCAGGACGAACGGTCCTTGCGCCACCCCGGCGACCGTGACCTCGTCGAACTCCGTCAGTCCGGCCAGCAGGTGGGCCCGGTCGACCGCGATCCGCCGCGCCGCCTCCTCCGCCTCGGCCAGCGCCGCCGGGGTCACACAGGCCTCGGCCGCCACCAGAGCCGGGGTCGACACCGGCCACAGCGGCTGGGCGGCCGCCAGCTTCGCGATCACCTGCGGCTCGGCCAGTACGTAGCCGATCCGCAGCCCCGCCAGCCCCCACGTCTTCGTCAGGCTCCGCAGCACCACCAGCCCGGGGACGTCCGTCCGCCCGGCCAGGGCCTCCCGCTCGCCCGGGACGGCGTCCATGAACGCCTCGTCCACCACCAGGATCCGGCCCGGGCGGGCCAGCGCGGCCAGCGTCGCCGCCGGGTGCAGGACCGACGTCGGGTTGGTCGGGTTGCCGATCACCACCAGGTCCGCGTCCTCGGGCACCACCGCCGGGTCCAGCCGGAACCCGTCCGCCGCCCGCAGCACCACCCGCTCCACCTGGTGCCCCGCGTCCCGCAGGGCCGCCTCCGGCTCGGTGAACTGCGGATGCACCACGACCGGCCGTACGGCGCCCAGCGCCCGGGCGATCAGCACGAAGGCCTCCGCGGCCCCGGCGGTCAGGAGCACCCGCTCGACCGGCAGCCCGTGCCGGTCCGCCACCGCCGCGCGGGCGGCCCGGCCGTCGGGGTACGCGGCGAGGTCTCCGAGGGAGGCGGCGATCCGCTGCTTGAGCCACTCCGGCGGCGTGTCGGCCCGTACGTTGACCGCGAGGTCCACCACGGCGGAGCCCGCGTCCCTCACCTCCGCGTCGCCGTGGTGACGCAGGTCGTGCGCATGCGCCGTGGCCACCGCGCAGGTCGCGGCCACCGACCGCCGCTTCGGCACGAGGAGTTCCCCCCCGCCCGCGAGCGCCGCGGCCTCCGCCACCGAGGCCGTCCCGGCGGCGGTGCGCGCCGCCTCCGACGGGTGCGGCACGGTGATCTCGGCCAGCCGGTCGGCGGGGTAGGCGATGAGGGGCACGCCGAAACGTTCCGCCGCGCCCGTTATCCCCGCCTCGGCCGCCTTCGACTCCACCGTGGCCAGCGCCGTCACCGCCGCCGAGGCCAGACCGGCCCCCCGCAGCGTCTCCTCGACCAGGGCACAGACCTCCGCCACGGAAACGCCCGCGCGTCCGCCGACCCCGACCACCAGCTGCGTCGCGTACCCGCCCACCGGGGGTCCTCCCTCCGTAGTCACCGTCATCGGTACGTCACCGCCACCGGTCAGTCGTCAACAGTCCGCCACCCGGCACCCGCGCGCGGAAGTGCGCGCGGGGCGGGGAATCGGTATTCAGGGGCACATGGCCGTGATCGTGGCGCTGGGCGCGTTCCTCATGACCCTGGCGGGCGGATGGACGGCGCAACGCGTCACCGACCGCCGCCACCTCGTGCTGGGCCTGGCGGGCGGGCTGATGCTCGGCGTCGTCGGCCTCGACCTGCTCCCGGAGGCCCTGCACGCGGCGGGAGGCCCCGAGCAGGACGTATTCGGCGTGCCGCTCGCCCTGCTGCTCTTCGTGGGCGGATTCCTGGTGGCGCACGTCGTGGAACGCCTCCTCGCGGTACGCCAGGCCGCGCACGGCGCGGACGACGCCGCCCGCGCCCCGCAGGTCGGCCTCACCGCGGCCGCCGCGATGGTCGGCCACAGCCTCGCCGACGGCGTGGCCCTGGGCGCGGCGTTCCAGGTCGGCGGGGGGATGGGGGTGGCCGTGGCACTGGCCGTCATCACCCACGACTTCGCCGACGGGTTCAACACGTACACCCTCACCAGCCTCTACGGGAACGACCGCCGCAAGGCCCTGATGATGCTCTTCGCGGATGCCGCCGCCCCCGTCGTGGGCGCGGCGTCCACTCTGCTGTTCACCCTTCCGGAGGAACCGCTCGGCGCCTACCTCGGCTTCTTCGGCGGGGTCCTGCTGTACCTGGCGGCCGCCGAGATCCTGCCCGAGGCGCACCACGAACACCCCGCCCTGTCCACGCTGATGTGCACGGTGGCCGGAGTGGCCGGGATCTGGCTCGTGGTGGGGATCGCGGACTGAGCTCACCGCCCCGCAGCCGCGGCTTCCGTGAACCGGAGCGCCACGGACGGCTCCGCCGCCCAGTGCGTGTGCAGGTAGCTGGCGTGCACACCCTGCTGTACGAAGCCCTCGACGCGGCGTTCCGGGTGCGTGAACCCCCACGCCGGCGACGCTCCGGCGCCCGGCTCGATCACCGTCCGGTGGAACTCATGGCCGCGCAGCCGGGTGCCGGTGGGCGCGAGCGCGCTGTCGGACACCGCCACCGCCTCCCGGTAGCCCAGCGTGAGGCGCTCCGACATCCGCGCGTCGGCGTCGAGCACCCCGCACATGGGCTTCCCGTCCAGGGACCGTGCGAGGTACAGCAGCCCGGCGCACTCGGCGGCCACCGGGCCGCCGCCCGCGGCGAAGGCGGCCACGGCCTTGCGGAGCGGTTCGTTGGCGGACAGCTCGGGCGCGTACACCTCCGGGAAGCCTCCGCCGATCACCAGCCCGGTGGTTCCCTCGGGCAGCGCCTCGTCCCTGAGGGGGTCGAAGGTGACGACGTCGGCACCGGCCGCGGTCAGCAGCTCGGCGTGCTCGGCGTACGAGAACGTGAACGCCGGTCCCCCCGCGACGGCGACGACCGGCCGCCGGCCGAGGTCCGCGGGTGCGGCGCCGTTGCCGTGGCTCCGCCCGGGACCCCGCGCCTCAAGCGCCGGCGAGGCTTGATTTGGCTGCTGCTGCCGTCCGCCTGGCGGGCTGGAGTTCGGGGCGGAGCCCCGAGTGCCCGTCAGGGCACGCTCCGGAGCCCAGGCTTCGCAAGCCAGCGCCGGGGCCGTGCGGGCCAGGGCCATCAGGGCGTCCAGGTCGCAGCCGGCCCGGACCTGGTCGGCCAGGGCCGCCACCGCGGCCAGCGCATCGGCGCGCCGCTCGGCCACCGGCACCAGCCCCAGGTGCCGCGACGGCGCGGCGACCTGCGGGGCCCGCCGCAGGACGCCGAGCACCGGCATCCCCGCCTCCTCCAGCGCCTCCCGCAGCATCACCTCGTGCCGGTCGGAGCCGACCTTGTTCAGGATCACCCCGCCCAGCCGCACCTGCGGGTCGAACGAGGCGAAGCCGTGCACCAGCGCCGCCACCGACCGCGACTGCGACGAGGCGTCGACGACCAGCACCACCGGCGCCCGCAGCAGCTTCGCGACCTGCGCCGTCGACGCCAGCTCACCCCGGCCCGCGGCCCCGTCGTACAAGCCCATCACGCCCTCGACCACGGCGAGGTCGCACCCGGCCGCCCCGTGCGCGAACAGCGGAGCAACCAGCTCCGGCCCGCACATGAAGGCGTCCAGGTTGCGCCCCGGGCGGCCCGTGGCCAGCGCGTGGTAGCCGGGGTCGATGTAGTCGGGCCCGGCCTTGTGCGGGGACACGGCGAGGCCGCGCTCCGAGAAGGCCGCCATCAGGCCCGTGGCGACGGTGGTCTTGCCGCTGCCGGACGACGGTGCGGCGACGACCAGCCGGGGAACGTTGAACGACGTCACCACTCGATGCCCCTCTGGCCCTTCTGGCCTGCGTCCATCGGGTGCTTGACCTTGGTCATCTCGGTGACGAGATCCGCGAACTCCACCAGCTTCTCCGGCGCGTTGCGCCCCGTGATCACCACGTGCTGGGTGCCGGGACGGTCGCGCAGCACTTCGATGACCTCGTCGACGTCGATCCACCCCCAGTGCATGGGGTAAGCGAACTCGTCGAGAACGTACAGCTTGTGCGTCTCGGCGGCCAGATCGCGCTTGACCTGTTCCCAGC
This sequence comes from Streptomyces sp. NPDC048269, assembly GCF_040652395.1. Taxonomy (NCBI): domain Bacteria; kingdom Bacillati; phylum Actinomycetota; class Actinomycetes; order Kitasatosporales; family Streptomycetaceae; genus Streptomyces; species Streptomyces sp. NPDC048269. Next base: position 68,956 of record NZ_JBEZLW010000002.1, on the reverse strand, counting down.
CCTCCTTGGCAGCCTGCTCGTTGTCGAGCTGCGCGTCCCGCTGCACCCAGGACCAGCCCTCGCCCATCTTGTGCCAGACGACGGAGCCGCCCTCGCCGGAGGCGCCGAGGACCTTGAGCGCGTTCTCCTCGCCGACCTTCCACTTCGCCGACTTGACGAACTGGAACACCCCGATGGGCCAGCCCTGGTTCCAGGCGCGCAGTGCCAGCCCGAAGGCCGCCGTGGACTTGCCCTTGCCGGGACCGGTGTGGACGAAGACGAGCGGACGGTTGCGGCGCTGGCGCGTCGTGAGCCCGTCGTCCGGAACGACGGTCGGCTGTCCCTGAGGCATTACGCGGCCCTCCTGTGGGTTTCGGATGTCACTGCGGTACGTACGTTCTTCACGAGCCCGGCCAGCGAGTCGGCCCGCAGCCCGTCGAGGGTGACGGCGGGCCCGCCGAGGTCGGTGGCCAGTACCCCGGCCAGTCCCAGCCGGACCGGCCCCGACTCGCAGTCCACGACCACGGACGCGACGCCCCCGGCCTGCAGCAGCCGGGCGCTGCGCCCGGCGAGCTCCCTCGGGTCGCCGACCACGCCGCCGGCCGAGGTGGCCCGCCCGTCGGTGACGACCACCAGCAGCGGGCGCCGGCTCGGATCCCGCAGCCGCTCGATCCGCAGTACCTCGTGGGCCTTCAGCAGCCCGGCGGCCAGCGGGGTGCGGCCACCGGTCGGCAGCTGCTCCAGCCGGGCCGCGGCCGCGTCCACCGAGGAGGTGGGGGGCAGCGCCAGTTCGGCGGTCGCCCCCCGGAAGGTGATCAGGCCGACCTTGTCCCGGCGCTGGTAGGCGTCCAGGAGCAGCGACAGCACGGCGCCCTTGACCGCGCTCATGCGCTGCCGGGCGGCCATCGAGCCGGAGGCGTCGACGACGAAGAGGACGAGGTTGCCCTCGCGGCCCTCCCGCGTGGCCTGGCGCAGGTCGTCCTTGCGGATCACCAGGCCGGGCCCGCTGCGCCCGCGCGCCTTCTGGTGCGGGGCGGCCGCGTGCACGGTGGCCGCCAGGTGCAGCTTCGTCAGCTGGCCCCGGGGGCGCTGGGCCCCGGTGGTCCGGCCGTGGGCGGTGCGGGCGCGCGAACGCCGCCCGGCGGCGCCCTCGCCGAGCCCCGGCACGCTCAGCATCTTGGTCCGGAACGGCTCGGCGGCCCGTACGGCGGCCTGCTCGGGCCCGCCGGCTCCGCCGTCGCCCCGGGCGGGCTGCGGCTCGGGGGCCTCGGGGGCCTCGGGAGCCTCGGGGACTTCCGACGGGGCTTCGGGCGATGCCTCGGGGGTCTCGGGGCCCTCGGGCCCGTCACCCTGCGGGGGCACGCCGCCGCCCCCGCCGTCGGGGCCGCCGTCGTCCGGGCCCTCGGGGTCGGGCTCCGGGTCGGGTTCGTTCTCCGGTTGCGGGTCCTCGTCCTCGAACTGGTCCAGGATCTCGTCCAGCTTGTCCTCGTCCAGGCCCGGCGCGTCGAACGGGTTGCGCCGCCGCCGGTGGGGGAGGGCCAGCAGCGCGGCCTGCCGCACGTCCTCCTTCAGCACGGTGGTCCGCCCCGCCCAGGCGGCAAGCGCCGTCGCGGTCCGGGCCATCACGATGTCGGCCCGCATCCCGTCGACCTCGAAGGCGGCGCAGGCCGCGGCGATCTGGAGCAGGGCGTTGTCGCCGAGCGCCACCTTCGGCAGCAGGGCCCGCGCGGCCACCACCCGGGCCCGTACGTCCCGTTCGTCATCGGCCCAGCGCGTAGCGAAACCGGCCGGGTCGTCCTCGTAGGCGAGCCGGCGGCGTACGACCTCCACCCGCTGGGCGGGCTCGCGGGAGGCGGCGACCTCGACGGTCAGCCCGAACCGGTCGAGGAGCTGCGGCCGCAGCTCGCCCTCCTCGGGGTTCATCGTGCCGACGAGCAGGAAGCGGGCGGCATGCCGGACGGAGACGCCCTCGCGCTCGACGTACGAGGCGCCCATCGCGGCGGCGTCCAGCAGCAGGTCGATCAGGTGGTCGTGGAGCAGATTGACCTCGTCGACGTACAGGATCCCGCGGTGCGCGTCGGCGAGCAGACCGGGCTCGAAGGCCTTCACGCCTTCCGCCAGGGCCCGTTCGATGTCGAGGGCCCCGACGAGGCGGTCCTCGGAAGCGCCGACGGGCAGCTCCACCATGCGGGCGGGCCGGGCACTGCCCGGGCCGGGCTCGTGCGGGCCGTCCGGGCAGGCCGGGTCCGGCGCGGTCGGCGCGCACGAGAACCGGCAGCCGGGGACGACGTCGACCTGCGGCAGCAGCGCGGACAGCGCGCGCACGGCGGTGGACTTGGCGGTCCCCTTCTCGCCGCGCACGAGGACGCCGCCGACCGCCGGGCTCACGGCGTTGAGCAGGAGCGCCAGCCGCAGGTCGGTCTGGCCGACGACTGCGGTGAACGGATAGGGCGTGCTCATGCCTAGCCAACTCCTTCTGTACGGGCGCGGGTGTGGGTGTGCGTGCGCGGGCTGTTACGGGCGTGCGGGGCGGCCGCGGGCCGGGCGTGGTGTGCGGGCCCGCGGCGGATTGCCGCTGCGCGGGGCTGTCCCCTGCCCGCCCTTCCGTCGTTCCCCGGGGCTCCGCCCCCCAGCCCCGGTTTCGGGAAGGGGGTGGGTGGGGGACAGCCCCGCAGGGCCAGGCCCGTCACGGTGCGCCCGGGGGGAGGAACGGGACACCCGTCGGGGCGCCGGACTCGATCAGCCGGAGCAGCGCATCCGTATCCGCGTGCTCCTCGATCAAGTCGCCCAGCAGGTCAAGCTGTTCCTCCCGCAGGGAGGCGAACGACGTGTCCGGCGCCGGAACGAACCGGCGGCCCGCAGCCGAGGCCACCTCCCTCAGGAACGCCCGGCGGAAGCCGTCCGACTCCAGCGAGCCGTGCCAGTGGGTGCCCCACACCGACCCGGCCCGGCAGCCGTCCAGGAACGGCTCGCCGCCCAGGACTTCGGCCACCCCGTGGTGGATCTCGTAGCCCTCGACCGGCTCACCCAGCGCCGAACCCACCGGCCGGGCCAGGGTCTTCTCCGCGGCGAAGCGCACCCGCACCGGCAGCAGCCCCAGGCCGTCCACCGAACCGGCCCGCGATTCGACGTGGTCCTCGATGTGCTCGCCCAGCACCTGGAACCCGCCGCAGATGCCCAGGACCGGGCGGCCCTCCGCGGCCCGGCGTACCAGCGCGTCCGCCAGCCGGCGCTCGCGCAGCCACTCCAGCGCCTTCACCGTGCCGCGCGTACCCGGTACGACGACCAGGTCCGCGTCGGCCAGTTCCTCGGCCCGGTCCACGAACCGCACCACGACCCCCGGCTCCGCCGCGAGCGCGTCGACGTCCGTGAAGTTCGACATCAGCGGCACCGCGCACACGGCGACCCGCAGCACGTCCTCACCGACCGGCGGCGCCACCACGGATTCCCGTACCGCGCCCCGCAGCGAGACCCGCAGGCCGTCCTCCTCGTCGATGCCGAGCCCGTGCTGGAAGGGCAGCACCCCGTACGTGGCACGGCCGGTCAGACCGCGCAGCATTTCCATGCCGGGCTCCAGCAGCGAGACGTCCCCGCGGAACTTGTTGACCAGGTATCCCGCGATCAGCGACTGGTCCGCGGGCGACAGCAGCGCCGTCGTGCCGAAGAAGGACGCGAAGACCCCGCCCCGGTCGATGTCCCCGACCACGACCACCGGGAACCGCGCGGCCCGCGCGATGCCCATGTTCACGATGTCGGTCCGGCGCAGGTTGATCTCGGCCGGACTTCCCGCCCCCTCGCAGATCACGGCGTCATACGTGCCCCGCAGCTGCTCCAGGCAGTCCGTGACGATGCCGAGGAGCTGCTCCTGCCTCCCGCCGTGGTAGCCACGGGCACTCATCTCGCCCACCGGCTTGCCCAGCAGCACGACCTGGCTGCTGCGGTCGCTCCCCGGCTTGAGGAGCACGGGGTTCATCAGCGCGGTCGGCTCCACCCGGGCCGCCTGGGCCTGCATGGCCTGGGCGCGCCCGATCTCGGCGCCCTCGCGCGTGACGAACGAGTTCAGCGACATGTTCTGCGCCTTGAAGGGCGCCACCTTCACGCCCTGACGGGCCAGCCACCGGCAGATGCCGGCCGTGACCACGCTCTTGCCGGCATCCGACGTGGTGCCCGCGACGAGCAGCCCGCCGCCGCGCTTCGAGCCGCTCATGCGCGCCCCTTCCGTGTTGTACGCGCTGATGTACGGGCGACCAGCAGCCGGGCCGCGACACAGGCGCCCAGCGTCAGCCAGGTCACCTGCCGCGACAGCCGGACCGCCCGCTCGATGTCCGCGACCTCGACGGGCCGCCCCGTCTCGCCGTTCAGCACCGCCCGGTGCTCGACCCGGCCGCCGTACGCGAGGGTCCCGCCCAGCCGGACGCCGAGCGCCCCCGCGAAGGAGGCCTCCACGGGCCCGGCGTTGGGGCTCGGGTGCTTGGCGGCGTCCGCGCGCCAGGCCCGGGCCGCCCCCCGGCGGTCCGGGCCCGCGACCACGGCCGCCAGCGCGGTCAGCCGGGCCCCGGGCCAGCCCGCCACGTCGTCGAGCCGGGCGGAGGCCCAGCCGTAGCGCAGGTAGCGGGGGGACTTGTGGCCGACCATCGCGTCCAGGGTGTTCACGGCGCGGAAGGCCAGCAGCCCGGGGACCCCGGCGACGGCGCCCCAGACCAGGGCGCCGACCACCGCGTCGGAGGTGTTCTCCGCGACCGACTCCACGACGGCGCGGGCCATCTGCTGCTCGTCCAGGGAGTGCGGGTCGCGTCCGCAGAGGTGTGGCAGCCGCTCACGGGCCACCTCGGCGTCCCCGGCGGCGAGGGCGCCGCCGATGGCGCGGGCCTCCCGGCCCAGCGAGGTGCCGCCGACGACGGCCCAGGTGGCGGCGGCGGTCAGGGCGATACGGGCGACCGCGGGCCGGGAGCGCACGGCGCGGGCGCCCAGCGCGCCGACGGCGGCCGCGCCCCCGGCGCACACCAGAGTGTGCAGGATGCCCCGGGCGCGGTCGTCGCGCCACAGGGCGCGCTCGACGGCGGCGGCGGCTCGTCCGAAGGCGGCCACGGGGTGCCCTCGGCGCGGATCCCCGAGGATCCGGTCGCCGATCAGGCCCGCCGTGGCGCCGTACGCGAAGACGCGATCGGCACGCATGGTGGCAGGTATGTCCTCACTCAGGGTCCGCGCCCTGGTTCGACGTGTCCGGCGGCGAGAGTTCCTGGCTCCCGGGTGGCACTCGGCCGAGTGCCCCGGTGACAGTGGCGGGACCGCGCCGGATTCGCACCGGACTTCCTCTCCATGCCGCCGTATTGGCTCGGGCAGTCCACCACGCACCGAGAACGCCCGTCAACTCGCCGTTGACCTGCGTCGGGGCAGTGCCCGGGCAGCGCCGGGGCAGCGCCCGGACGTGCGAAAGCTCCCCCCGGGAAACCCGGGGGGAGCTTTCGCACGTGGTGTCCCGGGCGTCAGGAGACGATCAGGTAGATCCCGTACGCCACGGCCGCCGTGACGAGCGCGAAGCAGGCGTACGCACCGCTGCGGGCCAGGGTGGCGGTCCCGCCCTGCTCGGTGGCGGCCTCGTGCTTGGACAGGCCCACCAGGCCCAGGGTGAACAGGGCCACGAGGGCGACGGTGGCGGAGAGGCTGACCCCGAAGACGGAGCCGAGTGCTTCCCAGTCGATCTTCATACTGCCGTTCCTCTGTATGTCTCGGTCAGACCGCGGCGGCCGGAGCCGCCGGGGTGGTCGTCGCGGCCGGGATGGTGGCCTTGAGGGCGTCGTCCGTGACCGCGGCGGTCGTACCGGCCGCGGCGGAGGCCGTCGGCGGGACGGTGACGGCGGCCATGGCCGTGGTGACGACACCCGGCTCCTCGGCGCCGGCCGGCTGCACGTCGTTGACGTTGTGGTGGTCGACGACCTGGCGGCGCGAGATGACCCAGATGGCGAAGCAGGCGCCGACCAGGAAGACCGCGACGGCGGCGACACCGACGTCACCGGAGCGCATGACCAGCTCGGCGCCCGCGGAGACCAGGGCGGCGGCCGGCAGGGTCAGGCCCCACGCGATGAACATGCGGGTGGCGGTGGACCAGCGGACCACGCCGCCCTTGCGTCCCAGGCCCGCACCCATGACGGCGCCGGAGCACGCGTGGGTGGTGGAGAGGGAGAAGCCGAGGGAGGAGGAGGCCAGGATGACGCTGGCGGCCGAGGTCTGGGCGGCGAAGCCCTGCTGCGGCTGCAGGTCGGTCAGGCCCTTGCCCATGGTGCGGATGATGCGCCAGCCGCCCAGGTAGGTGCCCATCGCGATGGCCATGCCGGCGGAGACGATGACCCAGACCGGCGGGTTGGCACCCGACTGCAGCGCGCCGCCCGCGATGAGCGCCAGGGTGATGATGCCCATCGTCTTCTGCGCGTCGTTGGTGCCGTGCGCGAGGGAGACGAGACTCGCCGAGGCGATCTGGCCGGCGCGGTAACCCTTGGTGGAGGTCTTCTCGCCGACCTTGTTGCCGAGCTTGTACGTGACCTTGGCGGCCAGCATCGCGGCCACACCCGCCACGATCGGAGCGGCGATCGCGGGGATCAGCACCTTGGTGACGACGACGCTGCCGTTGACCGCGCCGATGCCGGCCGAGGCGACCGCGGCACCGATCAGGCCGCCCATCAGGGCGTGGGAGGAGCTGGAGGGGAGGCCGACCAGCCAGGTGACGAGGTTCCAGAGGATCGCGCCGACCAGGGCGGCGAAGATCACTTCTGGCTGGATGCCCTCTTCGTTGATCAGACCCTTGGAGATCGTCTTGGCGACCTCCACGGACATGAACGCGCCGACGAGGTTGAGCACGGCGGACATGGCCACCGCCGTCTTGGGCTTGAGGGCGCCGGTCGAGATGGTGGTGGCCATCGCGTTGGCCGTGTCGTGGAAACCGTTCGTGAAGTCGAACACGAGAGCGGTGATGATCACGATCCCGAGGAGAAGCGTTATGTGCTCCATTTACCCAGGCTTCTGTTTGACGTCAGTGGCTCGGCGACCGTAGGCAATCTGGATGAACGGAAGGTGAACTGGCTCGGGCGGACCGGTGTCCTGGCGCGGCATGCGATCAGGTCATTCGTCCCGATTCTGTCGTAGATATATCGATTAATGCACGTCAAAGTCGGGTGAACGGACCACTCCGCCGGGGACTCCCGGCCTGCCGGCCCACCGCTCCGCAGCACCGAAAGTGACCTAGATCACCCCCTCCGCACCGCAGGTGGAACGATCTGCTCCGGTGGCCCGCCGCAGCTCGCGCCTCGACACTGGAGCGGTGCGTACCGCGACAGCGACGGCAATGGCCGTCACCACGACCCTCCTGGGGGCGGCCGCGGCCGCGGTCGCGGCCGGCCGGTACGCCGCCGACGCGGCCCTGCGGCCCCGGCCCGGGCACCCGCTGCCCGGCGGACCGCGCCTCAGCGTCCACTCCGCCGCCGACGGCCGGGTCGCGCTGACGCGCTCCCTCGGCTCCCTGCGCCCCGGTACGTACGGACTCGACGCCCCGGGGGTGCACGCCGTCGTCGGCCCCGTCCTCCCGGACGTCGCGCACGACCCGGACACCGTCGTGCGCAGGCTGCTCGCCGTCACCCACGGCAGCCTCGACCCCGGCACCAGGGTCACCCTCACCCCCCAGGTCCACCTCGGCAACCCGCGCACCGCCCTCGGGCTCGACCACGCCGACGTGGACGTCCCCGGGGAGCTCGGCCCCCTGCCCGCCTGGTTCGTGCCCGCGGCCCGCGACACGTGGGTGATCACCGTGCACGGGCTCGGCAGCAGCCGGGAGCACCCGATGGCCGTCATGCCCTTCATGCACCGGCACCGGCTGCCCGTCCTGGACCTCGCCTACCGCGGCGACCTCGGCGCGCCCGCCTCCCCCGACGGTCTGGGCCACCTCGGCGAATCGGAATGGCGCGACCTGGACGCCGCCATCCGCTACGCCCTGCGCTACGGCGCCCGGCGCGTGGTCCTGCACGGCTGGTCCACCGGAGCGACCATGGCCCTGCGCGCCGCCGAGCGCTCGGCGCTCGCCGACCGGATCTCCGGGCTCGTACTGGACTCGCCCGTGCTCGACTGGCACACCACCCTGCGGGCGCTCGCCGCCGCACGCCGTACCCCGGCCGCGGTGCTGCCGCTCGCGGTCCGGGCCGCCGAGGGCCGCGCGGGGCTGCGCGCCGATCACCGGGCGCCCGGCTCGGACCCGGGCGCGCTGCGCGTCCCCGTACTGATCTTCCACGGGCCGGACGACACGCTCGCCCCCTGGGCACCCTCCCGCAGGCTCGCCGCCGCCCGCCCCGACCTCGTCACCCTGCACACCGTGCGCGGGGCCGGCCACGGGGCGATGTGGAACGCCGACCCGGCCGGCTATGAGGAATCCCTGCGCCGCTTCCTCACGCCCCTCATGTGACCTGAGACGACCTGAAACGGCCTGAGGTGAGGCCCTGTCACGGGAAAGGGATGGGGCAGGGTGAGTCCTCCGGGTGACTTGCCCTGGTCTGCACCCCGGGGCGCCGTGGTAACCGACGGTTCCGTTTGGGCTTTCGGCCAGTGACGGGCGAGACTGCTTCCGTGACGTCCCGAAAGCCTGATGAGCAGTTGGCTCGCGACTCCAGACTCCGACTCGTCTCCCCGCGTTCCGTGGCCACGGCCCGCAAAGCGGTGACGGACCGGCGCACCCGGCCCGCCGCGAGGCCTCCGGCGGGCACCCCCGCCACGGCCGACCTCGCGAACCGGGCCCGGGCCTCGCTCGCCGACGCCGTACGCCTGACCCGCTGGGCCGAACTCCACCTCGGTGCCGGGGACGGGGGCCGGCCCGCCCCCGCGGGCGCCCTGCCCGCCACCGACGTCGAACGCGCCGCCGCGGAGCTGAACCTGACGCACGGCCAGATCAGAGTCGGCTGGGACCGCGCCCGGCTCGCCGGACTCGTCGAGGTCCACGGCGGCCACGCCCGGCCCGGCTGGCGGCTGCGCGCCTGGGACCGCGACGACACCGCCGTACTGCGCGGCTGGGTCGCCCTCTTCGACGCCTGGTCCCTCGTCCACCCCGCCCCCGCCGACATCGCGCCCGCGGTCGTCGCCGAGGTCGTCGAGGCGATGCCCCAACTCCTCTCCCTCCTCCAGTTGTCCGCAGGCCCGGTCACCGTCCCCGACCTCCTCGACCTGCTCGGGCAGCGCGTCACCGAACTGCGCGACGAGCGCTGCGAGGTCCCCTACGGCGGCCCGCAGGAAGACGCCCCGCACGACGCCGCGAGCGCACGGCCGACGTCAGCCGCGAGCGCACAGCCGACGTCCGCCGCGCAGCCGGCCGCCCCGCAGGCGACCGCCCCCGCGCCGCCCGTCCCGCTCGCCCGGCTGCTGCGCTGGGCGCTCGGCGGACTCGCCGCCGTGGACGCCGTCACCCTCGGCCCCGCGCAGGCCGCGCTCACCCCGCTCGGCAGCTGGGCGGTCTGGGTCAAGCTGGAGCAGATCTGCGTCGCCGCGCAGAGCCCCGCCGGGAACATCGAGCAGTCCGCCGCCGCCATGCTGCACGGCTGCGCCCGGCTCACCCCCGGCCCGGCCCGCGCCGAGTACCAGGCCTGGCTCGCCGCCCGGCCCGTCGGCCACGCCGTGGCCGAGCTGCTGCACGCCGCCCGCGGCGAGGACGCCCTGCTGCGCGGCCTCGCCTTCGAGGCGCTGCGCGTGGTCGGCGCCCCCGCCGAGGCCGAGGTGCGCGCCGCCGTACGCGAGCCCGCCCTGCGTCCCTACGCCCTGCTCTGGCTCGCCGAGCACGACGGGGTCGACCCCGACGAGGCGCAGGACGTCCTCACCGCCGAGGAGTCGACCTGGCTCTGGGTGGACACCGCGGCCGCCATCGCCGACCACGGCGAAGCCGACCTGCTGGCCCGCCACCTCGACTCGGCCGTCCGCACCACCGTCCCGCGGCTGCTGGACGAGGTCAGGGCGGTGGGCCACCCGCGCACCGTGCAGGTGCTGGTCGCGCTGGCAGCCGCCCACCCCGACCCGGCCCTGGCCAAGGCGGTCCGCCGGGCAGCCTTCCAGGTCCACACCGGCGGCGCGTAGCCCCCGTACGTACGCGGACGTACGCGGACTACCCGCCGGGGGCCTCAGACCTGCGGCGCGTACGTCCCGAAGCTCCAGATGTTGCCCTCGCCGTCCCGGGCCATGTAGTCGCGGGAGCCGTAGTCCTGGTCGGTGGGCTCCATGAGGATCTCCGCACCGTGCTCGGCGGCCCGCCGGTGGTGGGCGTCCACGTCCTCGACCACGACATAGACCCCCGCCGGTCCCGCGTCGCCCATGGCCTTGTCGAACACCCCGCCGGTGCCCTTGCTCCCCAGCATCACCAGGCCGTTGCCGTAGGCCAGCTCCGCGTGCACCACCGAGCCGTTCTCACCCTCGTACACCGCGACCTGACTGAAGCCGAAGGCCTCCGTCAGCAGCTTGATGGCCGCCTTCGCGTCGCGGTAGACCAGGGTGGGACAGATGGACGGAACGCCTGCCATGACGATCACTCCCTCTCGTGACGGTGACCCACGTCACAGCATGGCAGGCGCCGCCGACAGTCAGCGGAAGGTGTTGCACTGGGCCATGTCGCCCGTCCGGTAGCCCTGGTAGAACCACTGCTGGCGCTGCTCTGCCGACCCGTGGGTCCAGGATTCCGGGGTCACCCTGCCCTGGAACTTCTCCTGGATCCGGTCGTCGCCGACCGCCGCCGCCGCGTCCAGCCCGTCCCTGATGTCCTGGTCGGTGAGGCTGGTGATCAGCGGCCGGCCGGTGGACTCGTCCGGGGTCCTGGTCGCGTTGTGCGCCCACACCCCGGCGTAGCAGTCGGCCTGCAGCTCGACCTTGACGGCGTTGCTGTTCGCGCCCTGCTGCCCGTCCTGGGCGCGCTCGAGGGTCCCGGTCAGGTTCTGGATGTGGTGCCCGTACTCGTGGGCGACGACGTAGGCCTGCGCGAAGGGGCCGCCGCTCGCGCCGAACTTCGTCCGCAGGTCCTCGAAGAAGTCCAGGTCCAGGTAGACCTTCCGGTCGGCGGGGCAGTAGAAGGGGCCGACCGCCGAGGTGGCCGCCCCGCAGGCGGTGTTCACGCGGCCGGTGAAGAAGACCGTCGACGCCGGGGTGTAGGTGCCGCCCCGCCTGGTGAACTCCTGCCTCCAGAAGTCCTGGGTGCTGTTCACCACCGCGACCAGCCGGCAGTCCTCCCGGGCGTTCGCCGCCCGCCCCGTCGTGCAGGCCCGCTTCACCTCGTCGACGGACGACGAGACCGGCGTCGGCTCCTGGTCTCCGTCGGACAGCCCCAGCTGCTCGGGCCCCACCCCGAACAGCAGGCCCATGACCAGTGCGATCAGCCCGACGATGCCGCCGCCGATGGTGGCCCGCCCGCCGGGGACGCGGCTGCCGCGCCGGTCCTCGACCTCGGAAGTGTCCAGATTGGCGTCGTCGTCGAACTGCATCCCGCACCGCCCTCAATCCGTGAAGCCAGGGGCCCACGTGTCCGTCCCTGCGGCGAGTATCAACCCGTTCATCCTGATACGTGCCCGGGGCCCGCCGGTACGGCCATGAGCCGAACGGGGGACGGGGGAGTGGGCGGCCCGGCCGACCGGCGGCCCGATAAGTAGTTGCGCACCCCCGGTAGAATGACTCCCATGGCAAATCTCCTCGCGGATTAGCGGCGTCGAAGCATCGCGTCCTGCCCCCCTTCCGCCGTCCCCCCGCCCTGGAGTATTTCCGTGATCACCGCCACCGGCGTCGAGCTGCGCGCCGGCGCCCGCGTCCTCATCGAGTCCGCCTCCTTCCGCATCGCCAAGGGCGACCGCATCGGCCTCGTCGGCCGCAACGGAGCCGGCAAGACCACCCTCACCAAGTGCCTCGCGGGCGAGGGACAGCCCGCCGCCGGTGCCATCACTCGCTCGGGCGAGGTCGGCTACCTCCCGCAGGACCCGCGCACCGGCGACCTCGACGTCCTGGCCAGCGACCGGATCCTGTCGGCGCGCGGCCTCGACGTCCTGCTCAAGAAGATGCGGATGAACGAGGAGCGCATCTCCAGCGGCTCCGGCGCCACCCGGGAGAAGGCACTGCGGCAGTACGAGCGCCAGGAGACCGAGTTCCTCACCAAGGGCGGGTACGCGGCCGAGTCCGAGGCCGCCACCATCTCGGCCGCCCTCGGCCTGCCCGACCGGGTGCTCGGCCAGCCGCTGCACACCCTCTCCGGCGGTCAGCGCCGCCGGGTCGAGCTCGCCCGGATCCTGTTCTCGGACGCGGACACCCTGCTCCTCGACGAGCCGACGAACCACCTCGACGCCGACTCGATCGTCTGGCTGCGGGACTACCTGAAGAACTACCGCGGCGGCTTCGTCGTGATCTCCCACGACGTCGACCTGGTCGAGACCGTCGTCAACAAGGTCTTCTACCTGGACGCCAACCGCGCCCAGATCGACGTCTACAACATGGGCTGGAAGCTCTACCAGCAGCAGCGCGAGGCCGACGAGAAGCGCCGCAAGCGCGAGCGCCAGAACGCGGAGAAGAAGGCCGCGGCCCTGAACTCGCAGGCCGACAAGATGCGCGCCAAGGCCACCAAGACCGTCGCCGCGCAGAACATGGCCAAGCGTGCCGAGCGGCTCCTGTCCGGCCTGGAGGCCGTCCGCGTCTCCGACAAGGTCGCCAAGCTCCGCTTCCCGGACCCGGCGCCCTGCGGCAAGACCCCGCTGACCGCCGAGGGCCTCTCGAAGTCGTACGGCTCGCTGGAGATCTTCACCGACGTCGACCTGGCCATCGACAAGGGCTCCCGGGTCGTCATCCTCGGCCTCAACGGCGCCGGCAAGACCACCCTGCTGCGTCTGCTGTCGGGCACCGAGAAGCCGGACACCGGCGTCGTGACCCCCGGCCACGGCCTCAAGCTCGGCTACTACGCCCAGGAGCACGAGACCCTGGACCCCGAGCGCACGGTCCTGGAGAACATGCGGTCCTCCGCGCCCGACCTGGACCTGGTGGCCGTGCGCAAGACGCTCGGCTCCTTCCTCTTCTCCGGGGACGACGTCGACAAGCCCGCCGGGGTGCTCTCCGGCGGCGAGAAGACCCGCCTGGCCCTGGCCACGCTGGTCGTCTCCTCGGCGAACGTGCTGCTGCTCGACGAGCCCACGAACAACCTCGACCCGGCCAGCCGCGAGGAGATCCTGGGCGCACTGCGCACCTACAAGGGTGCGGTCATCCTCGTCACGCACGACGAGGGCGCCGTCGAGGCGCTGGAGCCGGAGCGGATCATCCTGCTCCCGGACGGCGTCGAGGATCTGTGGGGCCCGGACTACCGGGACCTGGTCGCCCTCGCCTGATCCAATTCCTTATGGATCATTCGGCTCAGGGGTGATCCATCATCTGAGTGAGACGGTCTCGTACCGTTGCGCGTCGTACGGCGGCCCCGGCCGCGCCCCCGAGGGGGCGTGACCGGGGCCGCCCGTTTTCCGTCGCCCTGCCCCTGACCTGGTGATTTCCGGTGAGGGCGGCGAAGTGTGACGGACGTCATGTGGCGGAAGAGGAGATTCCGTTCTGCGCGGGTGTCCACCCCTCGGGAAATGCCGCCGTACCGACCTTGCTGAATGGGTGGCCAGGAAGCGTGGGAGGGGTGATCATGAGAAGTCCAGAGCGCACTTCCCACGAGGAGGCACGGGTGGCCGAGACTCTGAAGAAGGGCAGCCGGGTAACCGGCGCCGCGCGCGACAAGCTCGCGGCAGACCTGAAGAAGAAGTACGACTCCGGTGCGAGTATCCGGGCGCTGGCCGAAGAGACCGGCCGGTCCTACGGATTCGTCCACCGGATGCTAAGTGAGTCCGGGGTCTCGCTGCGCGGTCGCGGTGGCGCGACACGCGGCAAGAAGGCGGCTACGGCCTGACCCCGGTCCCATCGGTTCCAACGGTTGAATGCTTCAAGGCGTCAAAAGGCTTCAACATGGTCAAACGGTTCCTTCGGTGACCCCCGGTCGGCCTTGCGGTCGGCTGGGTGGTTACTGTGCAGTCACTTAGGCCGGGTTCGCGGCCGACTGCACACCGGAGGCATACGGATGACTCTGCTCGACAAGGACGGCGTACGACTCACCGTCGACGACGCGGTCGCCACGGTGACACTGACCAATCCGGCCAAGCGAAATGCCCAATCCCCCGCGCTCTGGCGGGCTTTGGCGGAGGCCGGAAGGTCGTTGCCGGGCACCGTCCGGGTCGTCGTGCTGCGCGGTGAGGGCAAGTCCTTCTCCGCAGGGCTCGACCGGCAGGCGTTCACCCCCGAGGGTTTCGAGGGCGAGCCGTCCTTCCTCGATCTGGCACGCGGTTCGGACGAACTGCTCGACTCCACCATTGCCGAGTACCAGGAGGCATTCACCTGGTGGCGGCGTAACGACATCGTCTCCGTCGCCGCCGTACAGGGGCACGCGATCGGCGCCGGCTTCCAGCTCGCGCTCGCGTGCGACCTGCGCGTGGTCGCGGACGACGTCCAGTTCGCCATGCGCGAGACCAGCCTCGGGCTGGTCCCCGACCTGGCGGGCACCCAGCCCCTCACCTCGCTGGTCGGGTACGCCCGCGCGCTGGAAATCTGCGCCACGGGCCGCTTCGTGCATGCCGAGGAGGCCGAGCGGGTCGGCCTCGCCAACCTCGTGGTTCCCGCGGACGAGCTCGACGCGGCAGTCCAGGACCTGACCACGGCGCTGCTGGCTCCGGCGCGGGACGCCGTCGTCGAGACCAAGGCGCTGCTGCGTGACGCGCAGTCGCGGCCGTACGACGACCAGCGTGCCGCCGAGCGCGCCGCCCAGGCCCGCCGCCTGCGCGACCTGGCAGGCCTGTCCGACTAACCCACGGCGCCACTGCCGGGGGATCCGCCCCCGGCGCCCCGCGCCTCGAACGCCGGCGGGGCTGGGACGTACCCCGGCAAGGCTGAAATTGCCCTGGGGGCCATCCAGCCGCGAGGCGGGCGGCATCAGCCAAATCCAGCCCCGCCGGCGTTCGAGGGGCGCGGGGTCTGTGGGGCGGAGCCCCAGGTCTTTCAGCCCCGCCGGCGATTGACGCGCGGGTGCGGGCGGAGCCCGGGAAACGGTTCCGGCCGAGCGGCGCAGTCCCGGGGCGGCGGCGGCTTCGCGCGCTTACCGTGGTGCGGAGGGAGTCCGTACGCGCGAAGGGACATGCGATGACCGAATCCGCATCGGGCAGCGCCGGCAAGGCGCCCGCCGACCGGGGCCGCACGAGCATCGCCGACGGCGTGGTCGAGAAGATCGCCGGGCTGGCCGCCCGTGAGGTGGTCGGCGTACACGCCATGGGCAGCGGCAGCGGACTCTCCCGTACCTTCGGCGCCGTCCGCGAACGCGTCCCCGGCGGCGCGAAGGCCTCCGTCAGCCGCGGCGTCAAGGCGGAGGTCGGCGAGACACAGACCGCCCTCGACCTGGAGATCGTCGTCGATTACGGCGTGTCGATCCGGGACGTGGCACGGGCTGTCCGTGAGAACGTCATCTCGGCGGTCGAGCGGATGACCAGCCTGGAGGTCGTCGAGGTCAACATCGCGGTCAGCGACGTCAAGCTGCCCGATGAGCCCGACGAGGAGCCGGAGTCGCGGCTCCAGTAGCCGAGAGGAGCCCCGCAATGAGCATGGCGGTCGCCGGCCTGTTCGCCGGCATGGCCCTGGCGTTCGCCGGGTATTTCGGCGGCTTCGGAGCCTTCCTGCTGGTGGCGGCGCTCGGAGCCGTCGGCTTCGTCGTCGGCCGGCTCCTGGACGGGGACCTGGAACCCGGTGACCTGATCCGTCGCCGTGACGACCGGCGCGGGTGAGGCGCCGGTGAGCACGTCGCCCCGGGCCACCCCGCCCCGGGTGGCGCCCGCCGACCGGGGGGCCACCCGTATCGCAGACCGGGTCGTCGCCAAGATCGCCGCGCAGTCGGCCCGGGAGGCGCTCGTCGCGCGGCCCGAGCAGGCGGCCGCCCCGCACGCCACGGTCACCGTGCACCACGACATCGCCCGGGTACGGGTGAGTCTGGAGCTCGACTACCCCTCCGACCTCGCCGCCCAGTGCGCGGCCGTACGCCGTCAGGTCGCCCTCCGCGTCGAGGAGTACGCCGGGATGTCCGTACCAGAAGTGGACATCGACATCGAGCACCTGCACTCCACGCACGTCCGGCCCACCACCGCCGGGCGGGACCGGCGGCTGCGGTGACCGACGACCCCCAGGCCCCCCAGGCCCCCCAGGCCCACCGGCCGCCCCGCGCGCCCCGGGCGCACCGGTTCCGTTCCGCCCGCCGCGTCCCGGCAGCCCTCACCGCCCTCGCCGTACTGGGAGTGGCGGGGCTGTTCCTGTACGACCTGGCCGCCGTACGGGCCGGCCGGCCCGGCATGCGGTGGCGCCGCGAACTCGCCGACCAGCTGGCCCGGCACACCCCGGCCGACCTGGGCGTGATGCTGGGCGGCGGGGCCCTCGCGGTGGCCGGGGCAGTGCTCCTGCTGCTGGCGCTGGCCCCCGGGAAGCGCGGGATCCTCCCGATGCTGCCCCCGGACCAGGCCGCCGGGGTACGTGCCGGGCTCGGTCGCAAGGACGCCGCGCAGGTACTGCGGGACCGGGCCATGGAGGTGTCCGGGGTGCGGACGGTCCGGGTCAAGGTGGGCCGATCCCGCATCGGGGTACGGGCCACCTCGCACTTCCGCGAGCTGGACGAGGTACGGGCCGACCTGGACGCGGTGGTCGCCGTCGGCATCGAGGAACTGGGCCTCGCGCACCCACCGCGGCCGCGCGTACGGGTCAGGAGGTGAGCGGCATGCTCGGGGTGGTGAACCGGGTCCTGCTGGCGCTGGCCGGCCTGGCCCTGATGGCGGCCGGGGCCGCGGTGCTCACGGCGTCCTGGCCCCTCGGCGGCCGGCACGCCCCGCTGCTGACGGCGGCGGCCCGGCGCCGGAACTGGCACGCCGAGGGCTGGTGGTGGTGGGCGGTGCTCGCCGGCCTCGCGCTGTGCGTGCTGCTGGCACTGTGGTGGCTGCTGGCCCAGCTGAGGCGTTCGCGGCTGCGGGCGGTGGCCGTCGACACCGGGGACGGGGCGTTCGCCCTGCTGCGGGGCCACGCACTGGAGCAGGCGGTGGCCGCGGAGGCCGGCGCCCTGGACGGCGTCGCCCGCTGCCGGGTCGCGCTGCGCGGCAGGCGGGGGTCGCCCGCGCTGCGGGTCGCGCTGGAACTCGAACCCCACGCCGTCCCGGCCGACGCCCTGGCCGCGCTCTCGGGCCCGGTCCTGACCCACGCCCGCACCTCCGCCGGCCTCGCCGGACTGCCGATGGAGGCACGCCTGAAGGTGACGTCGCACCCGGCCCGGCGGGTGACGTAGGCGTAGGGGGACGGCGGCTCAGAAACCGTGCCGGGAGCCGCCGTCGACCGGGACCATGACGCCCGTCAGGTACGAGGCCGCCGGGGAGAGCACGAACGCCGCGGTGCGGCCGAACTCCTGCGGAGTGCCGTAACGCCGCAGCGGGATGCGGGACTCGCTCCCGGCCCGCGCCGCCTCCGCGTCCCCGGACAGCTCGTCGAGCTCGCGCACGCGGTCGGTGTCGATCCGCCCGGGGAGCAGGCCGACGACCCGGATCCCGCGCGGGCCGAGATCCACCGAGAGGGACTTGGCGAAGCCGGCCAGGCCCGGGCGCAGGCCGTTCGAGATGGTCAGGCCGGGGATCGGCTCGTGGACCGAGCCCGACAGGACGAAGCCGATGACCCCACCCTCGCCCAGATCGGCGGCGGCCGCCCGCGCGAGGCGGACCGCGCCCAGGAAGACCGACTCGAAGGCGGCCGCCCACTGCTCGTCGGTGTTGTCGGCCGCGAGGCCCGGGGCCGGGCCGCCGACGCTGATGAGGATGCCGTCGAAGCGTCCGAAGCGCTCGCGCGCGGTCTCGATGAGGCGCCCGGCCGCCGACGGGTCGGCGTTGTCGGCCACCACTGCGACCGCGTTCGGGCCGAGCGAGGCGGCGGCGTCGGCCGCCCGCTCCTCGTCCCGGCCGGTCACGACGACCTTCGCGCCGTCGGCGGTCAGTTCCCGGGCGGAGGCGAATCCGAGGCCGCGCGTGGCCCCGGTGACGATGTAGACACGGTCCTTCAGTCCAAGATCCATGCCGACACGCTACGCCGTCGCCGGTTCCCGGTCGGCCCCGGATCCGGGGCCGGCCGTCTCTCCCGACGCCGCCGCCTCCTCGCGCTCGCGCTTCTCCCGCCGTACGAGGACCAGCCAGCCCACCGGGACCGCGGCCGTGAACAGCCACCACTGGACGGCGTAGGCCATGTGGGGGCCGATCGAGTCGTGGTCGGGCTCGGCGATGGGCTCCGGGCTGCCGTCGGGGGCGGCCGGGCGGTCGAGTTCGAGATAGCCGCCGAGGACGGGCCTGCCCAGGTACTCCGCCTGCTGCGCGCTGTTGATCAGCATCACCTGGCGGTCCGGCAGGCCCTTGCGGTCCTTGATGCCGCTGCCGCCGCTGGTCTCGTCGGCCTTCAGCCGGCCGGTGACCGTGAGCTGGCCCGAGGGGGCGGCCGGCACCGGCGGGTACGCGCGGGGGTCGTCGCCGCCCGGCACCCAGCCGCGGTTCACGAGCACCGCCCGGCCGTCGGCCAGGACGAGCGGGGTCACGACGTGGAAGCCGACCTTGTCGTCCGCCGAGGTCCGCATCCGTACGACCACTTCGTGCGCGGTGTCGTACGTGCCGGTCGCGGTGACCGTCCGCCAGAAGTCCGCGCGGGGGACCTGGTGGCCGGGGGAGGTGACCTCGGTCACGGGTACCGGCTTCGCCGACAGGTTCGCGGCGATCAGCTCGTTCTGGGCGACCCGGTGCTCATGGCGGTGGAACTGCCAGAACCCCAGCTTGATCATCGCGGGGATGAGGACGAGGGCGATGAGGGTGAGGCACACCCACTGCCGGGTCAGCACAAAGCGGTACACGCCCACGACGGTACCCCCAGCGGATCGGCCCCGGACGGCCGGGTGGCCGTCCGGAGTCACGGGTACGGGGTCACGGGGTACGGGGACGCGGTGCCGGGCGTGGTCGTCAGGCGTGGTCCTTGATGCCCACCTTCCCTTCCGCGCGGGCGCAGTGCGCCCCGCAGAACCACTGCCCCTCGACCTCGACGCCCTGTCCGATGATCTGGACGCGGCAGTGCTCGCAGATGGGCGCCATGCGGTGAATGGCGCAGGAGAAGCAGTCGAAGACGTGCACGGCGCCCTGCGCGTGCACTTCGAACGACATGCCGTAATCGTTTCCGCAGACCTCACAACGTGCCATGCGCCGCATGCTCCGCACGACGGGGGACCGGAACAAGATCCACCGGGGTGAGTCGCCGCGCCGGCACCCGCCCGGCGCAACGTCCGGGCCTAGGGCCCGTGCTCGGGGTCGGGCTCAGCCCGTGCTCAGCCGTCGGACCCGGCCTGGTCCTCGGCCGCCGCCACGTCCCGCAGCAGCTGGGTGAAGGCCGCCTCGTCGACGACCGGAGTGCCGAACGACTTCGCCTTTACCGTCTTCGAGGTCGCCGAGTCGGGGTCGTTCGTCACCAGCAGGCTGGTGAGGCGCGAGACACTCGTCGCGACGTGCAGGCCCGCCTCGACCGCGCGGTCCTCCAGCAGCTCCCGGTCCACCGAGGTGTCGCCGGAGAAGGCGATCCGCATGCCCTGCTTCAGCGGCTCGCCGTCCTCGAAGCGCCCCGGGTTCGGGTACGGGCACGGCGGCCGCTTGCGCGAGGGCCGCCAGCTGCCGCTCCCGTACGAGGCCTGGTACCCGACGCGCGGGGTGACGGGGGAGTCCGACCACTCCGTCAGCGGCCGGCACTCCAGCAGGGGCAGCCGTACGCCGTCGCGCGCGGCCGCGTGCAGGGACGGACGGAACGCCTCCGCCAGCACCCGGGCGTCGTCGAGCGCGTGGTGCGCGCGCTGCTGGACCACGCCGAAGTGCGCGGCGAGCGACTCCAGCTTGTGGTTGGGCAGCGGGAGGTTCAGTTCCTTCGACAGGGCGATGGTGCACAGCCGCTGACGGACCGGCGCGGTCTCGGCGGCCCGCGCGTACTCCCGGGCGATCATCTGCCAGTCGAAGATGGCGTTGTGCGCGACCAGCACCCGGTCCGCGAGCCGGCCGGCGAACTCCCCGGCGATGTCCTTGAACAGTGGCGCGTCGGCGAGCACCTCGGTCGTCAGCCCGTGGATCCACACCGGACCCGGATCCCGCTGCGGGTTGACCAGGGTGTACCAGTGGTCCTCCACGTTGCCCTGCGCGTCGAGCCGGTAGACGGCGGCGGAGACTATCCGGTCGTCGCGAGCGAGCCCGGTGGTCTCCACGTCGACGACCGCGTACCCCTGTGGGTACGCGGTCGGCCACATCGTCTCTGCGGTCGTACGGTCGTCGAGCATGGTCACAGAGGATATCGGCCCCGACTGACAGCCGTGGCCGCGATGCCCGCTCAGCCCAGCTCCGCCACCAGCTCCCCGGCGTTCACCCGGTCGAAGTCCCCGGGCAGTTCGACCGGCCCCGGGAACAGCCGGTACGCCGTCCCCGAAGCCCCGGGCGGGGCCACGCTCTCGTGGACCAGGGCGAGGAACACCCGCTTCCCCGCCGCCACTTCGGCGGCGTCCGCGTCGGCGTCCGCCGCCTCGCGCCGCTCCTGCGGCGGCGCCAGGGCCGAGACCCGGGCGGCGAAGACGGCCACCGGCTCGCCGTCCCCGGCCCGGTACAGCCACAGCTCGTCGGGCAGCGCCGGACGCGCGGCCCGGCGTATGACGGCCACTTCGCGGCAGCGGGCCGCGGCCCGCCACACCGCCAGGTCCCACAGGCTCGTACGGGCGCCGGAGCCGAAGTGCTCCCACACGTCGCGGGCCACGGCCGCCAGCCGCTCCCCGTGCGAGGCCACGCTCTGGAAGCCGCCCGACGCAGGCAGGTGGACGTCCGCCCACAGGGACCGGCGGGAGGTGAGGTCCACCACCATCGGCAGGCACACCCGTGACTGCCCGGCGAGGTCGAAGCGCTGGCGGACGGTGCGCGGGTCGTACGAGGAGTCGCGCGGCCCGTCCGCCGCCAGGGCCATGAAGCCCGCGAAGGCGTCCGGCAGCTCGTCGAAGGGCACGTTGTTGTAGCTGAAGACCAGCGGGACCGCGTACGCGTCGCCGTTCTTCGTCAGAGCGGCCAGGTCGAGGTCCACGTACTCGGTGGCGCCGTCCGGCGCGGGCGCCGAGGTGAGGTCGCCCGAGTGGGTGGCGGCCCCGCGCGGCCCGTGCCGGAGGCTGGTGTAGTCGCACAGACCGGTGAACTTCCAGTCGGCGTCGAAGAAGGCGACGGACAGGTCGAGGTCGGTGCGGTTTCCCGCGGGCTCCGTCCAGTGCAGGAACAGCCGCAGCACCTCGCCCTCGGGCAGCGTCTGCGTGCTGCCACGGGGGACGGCCACCAGCGCCTTGGCGGCGGTGCGCTCGCCGAAGGGCACGGTGAGGTCGGCCAGCCCGGAATCGAGGACGGCCAGGTCGTACGGCTCCTCCCCGGCGGCGCCGAACCGCCGCAGCACCTCCTCCTCCAGCCGGGCCACCACCGCCGCGACGAGCGGCGCGGGCAGCGGCGGGCGGGCCTCGGTGACGGACTGCGCGGACGCCACCTGGCCGCGCGGGAAGAACACGCGCCGGCTTCCGGTGCGGTCCTCGGCGCGCACGCGCAGCGCGCCGAGCGCGGACAGCAGCGGGCCCGCGCCGACCGAGGGCAGCCCGCGCGCGAGTGCTTCGTCCAGCCCGGGGACGAGGTCCTCGCCCGGATGCAGGCGCAGCAGATGGTCGAGGCGGCGTACGAGTTCACCCGGCCGCTGCCCGGCCAGCGCGGCGGCCGCCCCCGCGTCCCCCTGCGCCAGGGCCTCTTCGACCCGGCCGGCCCAGGTGGCGGGCCGGATCCGGTCCCCGTCCACGCGGACGGCCCCCGGGTGCGCGGCGGCCGTCCCCAGCAGCGCGGCACCGAGGGGTGTGGCGGCGGACACGGTGGTGCCCCGCAGCACGGCGAAGGCGAGCGCGGCCCTCGGGTGCCGGGTGTGCCGCTCGAAGGGGTGCATGCGCTCCGCGACCCGCTTCCAGGCGACGGGGTGCCGCAGCAGGTCCTCGACCAGGTACTCCGGGTTCAACGCGTCGAGCACGCTGAGGAGTTCCCGGCGCAGCGGCCGGTCGATGTTCGCGAACCGGGGGAGCGGCAGCAGGCCCGCATCCCCGCCCGAGATCACGGCGAGCAGCCGAAGCACGTCGGTGGCCGTGGTGAGGCGCCCGGCGAGGAGGGAACGCGTCGCGTCCTGGGTCCGCCGGTTGCCCAGCAGCGTGCCGAGCACCTGCGCCTTGGTCTCCCGTACGGGGATCTCCTCGGGGAGCCAGCCGAGGCCGGCCGGGGCGGCGGGGAGCAGCACGGCCAGGTCGTCGCGGTCCTCGGGGGACAGCGGGGTCTGCCGGGCGAGCAGCGAGGCGACCACCCGGGCGCAGTCGTCCGGGAGGTCGGTGCCGAGCCGGAGCAGCCGCAGCGGGCCCGACGGCAGGCCCTTGACCTTGCGGGCGCCCCGCGTGGTGCGGTCGGACCGGGCGGTGTGCTCGTCGGGGTCCGGGCGCAGGAAGGGGTCGGCGGGATCGACGCGCCGGTGGCAGACGGGGCAGCCGGTGTAGTCGGCGCCGTCCCAGCAGGCCCGGCAGACGAGGTGGGCGCAGGGGGCGACGGGGTGGACCGTGCGGGTCTCGCCGCACAGTACGCACGGCTGCTCGGGTTCCTGGAGCAGCAGGGCGAAGACACGCCTGACGTACCAGCGCTCGGTGTCGTGCGGGATCGAGAAGGGGAAGCGGCGGAAGAGCGGCTTGTGCACCCGGTCGGCGCCCATCGGCTCGTCCACCAGGGCGAGCAGCCGCAGCCGCTCCTCGGCGAGGTCGGTCGGCGCAAGGACCGAGAGCGCCGCGTGCAGTTCCGGGCTCAGCCCGTGGCCGCGCTCCAGGAGCTCGCCCTCCAGGGGCCGCACCCCTTCGCGGCCGGGCGACGCGGCCGCCGGCGGCTGGTCGACGTACACGGTCCGGAGCCGGCGCAGCAGGATGGACTCGATGGCAGACACTGGTGGATTCCCCTCCGCGAACGACAAAGCGGGGGCGGAGAGTGGGCGCGCGGGTTCTTTTCATAAAGGATGAGAAGGATGCACGCCGCGGAGCCGCCCCCGCACGGCTGATCCCATCACGGGCCCGCGAGCAGGGGCAAGCCGATTAGGGGCTGTCCTGCGGGTCGGGGTCGGACAGGGCGGGCCGGCCCGGTCCTGGTCCGCCGGACAGCCCCTGGCCGCCGGGTTTCAGCAGGGCGGCCGTCAGGGCCCGTACGGCGATCAGGAAGATCCGCTCCGGATCTGCCGGGCGGGCGAGCGCGCGGGCGAGCGCCGGGTCGTGGGGGGCGGCGGCCGGATCCCAGAGTTCACTCTCGGCCGGGGACTGGGCGGGCGAGCGTTCGCGATTGCGCTCGACCAGGAGGAAGCCGACGATCTGGAACTGGATCGCGCGCACGGCGTCGGCCGCCTGGGCGCCGCGCAGACCCGCGGCCTGCACCTCGTGCACGAGGGCCTGCTGCGCCGGCAGGAACATCCGGTCGGTGAGACCGCGTTCGTGGACCATCGCGATCAGGTGCGGGCGTTCGCGCAGTTCGCGGCGCAGCGTCCGGGCCACCGACAGGATCCGGTCGCCGGGGGTACGGCCGGTGGGGCGGATGGCGCCCATCTCCTCGACGGTCCGCTCCACGAGGGCGTCGAGCAGTGATTCGCGGTTTCCGACGTGCCAGTAGATGGACGTCACGGCGGTGCCCAGCTCCGCGGCGAGTTTGCGCATGGTCAGGGCTGCCGGACCGTGCCGCTTGACCAGGGACGCGGCGGCGTCGAGCACCTCCGGGCGGGTCAGCGTGGATCTGGCCATGTCGGCGGCCGCCAATCTGTCGGAACGTCAGTTCTGGTGGGTGCAGGGGTCTTTACCCTTCATCGGCGTCGGTGTAACTGTGTTACAGAACCTCCCCCGCTACCGCTGGGAGGGGCCCAGAAGGGTGGTGCGAGACATGGCACGCGTACGGTACGGAGCGCGCACCGAGGCCGAGATCGCGGCGTCGCGCGAGAAGAGTTCCAAGCTTCCCGACATCTGGTCCACCGGCGTGGTGGCCGTCTGGGAGAGCGACCCGGACGTGGTGGCGGCGGTCCTGCCACCGCCGCTCAAGCCCGCCGACCGGCCCCTGGTGCGGGCCAACATCAGCAAGGTCGACCTGCCCGGCTACCCCCTCGGCGCGGGCTCGGTGGCCGTCGCCGCCCAGCACGGCGGGGTCGAGGGCTGGTACCCGCTGGTCATGCCGATGACCCACGAGCGCGCCCTGATCGGCGGCCGCGAGGTCTTCGGCGAGCCGAAGAAGCTGGGCGAGGTCACCGTCGAGCGCGAGGGGCTGGTCGTACGGGCCTCGCTGGCCCGGCACGGTATCGCCTTCGTGGAGGTGCGCGGGGCGGTCGACCGCGAACTGCCGGTGCCCGAGCCCACCCAGAAGACCGACTTCTACTTCAAGTTCCTGCCCGCCGTGGACGGTTCGGGCTTCGACGCCGATCCGGTCCTCGTGCACTGCACGCGCAACGAGAAGGTCCGCAAGCTGGAGCACATCACCGGGGACGTGGTGCTGCGCGAGTCGATGTTCGACCCCGTGGCCGACCTCCCCGTACGCCGGCTCGTGGAGATCACCATCGGCGAGAAGACCACCGACCAGAAGGGCAGGGTGGTCGAGCGGGTCAGCGCCCAGGCCCTGCTCCCGTACGTCCACCAGCGCTACGACGACCCGATGCAGATCCTCGACGGGCCGCCCGAGGGGAGTGTGTGACGTGCGACTCGAACCGGGACAGGTCGCCGTCGTCACCGGCGCCGCCAGCGGCATCGGCCTCGCCATGGGCCGCCGCTTCGCCGCCGAGGGGATGAAGGTCGTCCTCGCCGACGTCGAGGAAGCCGCCCTGCGCAAGGCCGCCGACGAGCTCGCCGCGGACGGCGCCCAGGTGCTCGCCAAGGCCGTCGACGTCAGCGACCGCGACTCGGTGGTCTCGCTCGCCGACGCCGCGTACGAGACCTTCGGCGCCGTGCACGTGCTCTGCAACAACGCGGGCGTCGGCTCGGGCGCCGAGGGCCGGATGTGGGAGCACGAGCCCAACGACTGGAAGTGGGCCTTCTCCGTCAACGTGTGGGGCGTGTTCCACGGCATCCAGGCCTTCGTCCCCCGCATGATCGCCTCCGGCGCCCCCGGCCACGTCGTCAACACCTCCTCCGGAGACGGCGGCATCGCCCCCTTGCCCACCGCCTCCGTCTACGCCGTCACCAAGGCGGCCGTGGTCACCATGACCGAGTCCCTGTACGCCCACCTCAAGGCGGAGGGCGCGGCCGTCGGCGCCTCTGTCCTCTTCCCGGGACCGCACATGCTGCGCACCGGACTGTGGGAGTCCCACCGCAACCGGCCCGAGCGGTACGCGAAGCAGCGCCCGCGCAAGTCCCCGTACCGCAGCCTCGACCAGTACGAGGCCGCGATGCGGCAGGCCGGCCACGAGGTGAACTTCACCCCGGTCGAGGAGGTCGCCGAGCACGTCGTCGACGGCATCCGCGCCGACCGGTTCTGGATGCTCCCGGCGAGCGAGCACAGCGACCGGCAGATCCGCGCCCGGTCGCAGTCGATGCTCGACCGGGCCAACCCCGCCTACCTGGAAAGCTTCATCCTCGACTGAGGGGCGTTGTAGTGAGTGCGTACGAAGACCCGTACCTGATCATCTCCTCCGACTGCCACGCGGGCCTCCCCACGGAGCAGTACCGGCCCTACCTCGACTCCCGATTCCACCGCCAGTTCGACGAGTTCCTCGGCGAGCGCGACGCCCGCCGCGCGGAGGCCACCCGCCTGGGCGTCCGCAACGAAGCCTTCGCCGAGAAGTGGTTCCACGACCACGAGGAAGGCCTCAAGGGCGGCTGGGACACCGGACAGCGGCTGAAGGAACTCGACGGCGACGGCGTGGCCGGCGAGGTCGTCTTCCCCGACGCGGACGCCGTCGACAGCCAGACCGCGGCCCCCTTCGGGGTGGGCCTGGGGCTCTCCGGCGACCAGGACCCCGAGCTCGGCATGGCGGGCGCGCAGGCGCACAACCGCTGGCTGGCGGAGTTCGTCGCCGACGGGAACGCCGAGAACGCAGCACGCCACTGCGGGGTCGCCCTGCTCCCCATCACGGGTGAGCCGAGAGAGGTCGTCGCGGAGATCCACCGGGCCAAGGAGTCCGGGCTGGGCGCGCTGATGATCCCGGCGATGTGGGTGGACAAGGCGCCCTACCACGACCGGCGCTACGACCCCGTGTGGGCGGCTGCGGCCGAGACGCGGATGCCGATCGTCACGCACTCCGGGTCCTCGCCGCGCCACGAGTACGGCGACCACCTGGGCATCTTCGTCTCCGAGGTCACCTGGTGGCCGGCCCGCCCGCTGTGGTTCCTGCTCTGGTCGGGGGTCTTCGAGCGGCACCCCGGCCTCAGGTTCGGCGTGGCGGAGTCGGGCTGCTGGTGGCTGCCGAACCAGCTCTGGTTCATGGACCGCCTCTACCTCGGGGCGCACGGCGGCAAGAAGCTCTCGCCGTTCGAGGAGCTGAAGCGCCCGCCGAGCGAGTACCTGGACCGGCAGGTCTTCATCTGCGCGACGAACACCAAGCGGCGCGAACTGGCCCAGCGCTACGAGATCGGCGTGGACAACATCCTGTGGGGCTCGGACTTCCCGCACCCCGAGGGCACCTGGCCGGCCACCCGGAACTGGCTGAAGAAGACCTTCCACGACATCCCGGTGGAGGAGACCCGCCGCATGCTCGGCCTGGCCGCGGCCGAGGTCTTCGGCTTCGACACGGAGAAACTGGCACCGATCGCCCGCCGGATCGGCCCCACCCCGGCCGAGCTGGGCCAGTCCCCGGACCAGGCGGCGGTGGAGGCCTCCTGGGCGCGCTCCCGCGAGGTGGGCCGGCACTGGCTGACGGAGCACGACTTCCCGGTCCTGGGGGTCTCGGAATGACCGGCGACCGGTACACCGTGATCTCGGCGGACTGCCACGCGGGCGCCGACCTGCTGGACTACAAGCCGTACCTGGAGAAGCGGTACCACGACGACTTCGACGCCTGGGCCGCCACCTACGTGAACCCGTACGAGGACCTCCTCGCGGACACGGCGGACCGGAACTGGAATTCGGCGCGCCGCCTCGCCGAGCTCGAAGCGGACGGCATCGTCGCGGAAGTCGTCTTCCCCAACACCATCCCGCCGTTCTTCCCCAAGGCCTCCCTGATGGCGCAGCAACCGACCGCCGCGGAGTACGCGATGCGCTGGGCGGGGCTGCAGGCCCACAACCGCTGGCTGGCGGACTTCTGCGCGGACGCGCCGGGCCGCCGCGCGGGCGTGGTCCAGATCCTGCTGAACGACGTGGACGCGGCGGTGAAGGAGATCCGCCGTACGAAGGAGGCCGGCCTGACGGGCGGCATCCTGCTGCCCGGAGTCCCGCCCGGCTCGACGGTCCCGGAGCTCTACTCGGCCGCGTACGACCCGATCTGGGCGGTGTGCGACGAGCTGGACGTACCGGTCAACCACCACGGCGGCTCGGCGTCCCCGCCGCTCGGCGACGAACCGGCGGCCCGCGCCGTGTTCATGGTGGAGACGACCTGGTTCTCGCACCGCGCCCTGTGGCACCTCATCTTCGGCGGCGCCTTCCGCCGCCACCCGGGGCTCAAGCTGGTCCTGACGGAGCAGGGCTCCGGCTGGATCCCGGGCGTGATGGAGATGCTGGACTACTACCACGGCCGGCTGGTCGCGGCCTCCTCGACGGCCGAGTCCAAGTTCGGTGCGGGCCTGGCGGAGTCCATGGGCAAGGGGCCGGGCGAAGTCTGGCGGGACAACTGCTTCGTGGGAGCGAGCTTCATGCGCCCCCACGAGGTCCCGCTGCGGGAGCGGATCGGCCTCGACAAGATCATGTGGGGCAGCGACTACCCCCACGACGAGGGCACCACGCCGTTTTCCCGCGAAGGCCTGCGCATCGCCTACGCGGGCCTCCCGCCGGAGGAGGTCGCCGCGATGGTCGGCGGCAACGCGGCCCGCGTCTACGGCTTCGACCTGCGGATGCTGGACGCGGTGGCGGCGAAGCACGGTCCCCTGGTCTCCGAGATCGCCGAGCCCCTGACGGAGGTCCCCCCGGAAGCCACCAGCCCGGCCTTCGCCCGAGGGGGGTCGGTCCGGGTCTGGTGACGCCCGGCTCCCGCCGGGCGGTTCAGGCGTCGTAGGCCGTGAGCCGTTCCGGCGGGAACCCCTCCGTGCCGGTCAGCCGGGTGGTGCCCGCCGTGACGACGCGCAGACCGGGCAGGTCGGCCAGCGGCCCGACGTCCACGACCGGTCGGCAGTCGGCCAGGCTCACGTGCGTCAGCTCAGGCAGTTCACGCAGCGGCTCGACCCCGCCCGCCAGCTCGCAGGAACCGAGGTAGAGCTCCTTCAGCCCCTGGTAACGCACCAGGCTGGTCAGGTCCAGCTCCGGCTGCGCGAGCATCTGCAGGACGACCAGTGGCGGTGGCACGGGCATGCGTCCCAGCTGCGATGTCTGCGTGGTGCCGGAGACGGTCAGCCAGGAGAGATCCGGCCACCGTTCCAGCCCGTCCAGGCTCACCCCTGCCGCCCGCTCGTAGAGTCCGAGTCCGGACAACGTTCCGCCCACCGGCAGATCGGCGACCGAGCGCTGACCGGGTGGCAGGTCCAGCCCGAGGTGCCGCAGCGCTCCCAGGTCCGCCAGCGGCCGCAGGTCCGTCGCGTCGAGCCGATACAGGTACAGGGTCTCCAGAGCGAGGTGGCGCAGTCCGTCGAGGCGTACGCCGCGACACTTTTCCAGGCCCAGCAATCGCAGCTCGGGCAGCGTGGACAAGGCCCCGAGGTCGGAGAGCCGGTGGTTCAGGCCGAAGTAGATCCGTTCCAGATCCGGCCGGGCGAGCAGCTCCGGAGGGACGCCGTAGTCGCCCTCCAACCGGATGCGCCGGTGGCGCAAACGGCCCAGCAGCGCGAGCTGCTCCCGTGTGTGGACGGGGAGAAAGGCCTCGTCCCCCAGCGAGGCACCGCTCAGCACCTCGTCCACGTAGGTCTTCGCGTCGAACCGGCCCCACGCGGCTGCCAGTTCGTGGCAGACCGAGAAGCGCGTGTCCTCCCGTGATCCGGCCAGCATCCCGAGGGCCCGGGGCCCGCCGACCAGCGCAGCGACGTGGAGGGTCGCCGCCGCTTCCGCGTCGTTCGGCCCGGCCGGGTCCGGCAGCAGCTCCAGTACCAGTTCGCCGGCCTTGGCCAGTTCGGTGCCCTGCCGCATGCTGCGGGGCGGCAGCAGCTCGCCCGTACGCGTCTGGACGTCCGAGCGGAGGTCCGGGTCCAGTTCCGGGGCGTGTTCCAGGCAGGTGGCCGCCAGGAGGACCAGGCGGCTGCGGGCCCCCTTGATCTTGTCGGCCCGTCGGAGGATGCCCCGCAGGATGCGGGTGCGCTCGTCAGGACGGGCGTGGCCCACCGCCATGCGGACCACGTCGTCCCACGTGTCGTCGTGCGCGTTCCTCACCAGCACGCCGAAGTCGCGGGACTCGACCGCCGCCTTCGCCCCCAGGTAGTCCTGGAAGGTTCGGTGGACGAAGTCCACGGATCCCTTCACCGGCTCGCGCAGCAGGCCACTGCGGATCAGCAGGTGAGTGAAGACCTGCTCGGCGCTGCCCTGCTCGCGGATCTGCGGCATCGCGCCCAGCCACTCGCCGACCATTTCGACGGCCTCGTCCCGGCTCGCCTCCACCTGGCCGTTCCTGATGAGCCAGTACGCGAAGCGCTGCAGCAGGAGGATCTGTTCGTCCCGGGTGAGGTAGACGCCCTCGACCCCGCTGATCTCCCGTTCCGTGTCGCGCCGGACCAGAAGCATGTCCAGCGCCGCGTCGTACAGCTCCTTGCGCGCTCGCGGCAGCTGCATCCGCCGGTCCCGGTTCAGGGCGCAGAGAAGGGCGCACATCAGGGGGTTGGTGGCCAGCCGGGCCAGGTCCCGGCGGGACCGCACCGCTTTCAGGAGCGAGGCTTCGTACGGGGCGAGACCCTCCCCGGTGGGGCCGGCGTCCGCGCGCGCCGCCGCATGCCAGTGCGTGACGAAGGCCCGGATGTCGTCCCGTTCCATCGGCAGCAGGGAGTGCGGCGTGAAACCCTGCCCGGCGAGCCAGTCCTCCGGCACGGCCGACGGGCGGGTCGTCACGACGTACCGCGCCCTCGGGAAGGCGGAGATCAGCGAGCGCAGCCAGGTCTCGGTGCGGGTGCGCAGCCGCTGGGGGACCTCGTCGACACCGTCCACCAGGACCAACGCCCGGCCCGAGGCCATGAGTTCCTCGACCCATCCGGCGGGGGCCGACAGCGGGACGCCAGAGGTCCGCAGGAACTCCTCCGGCAGCGGCAGGCTCTCCGCGGACGTGAAGGACCGCAGCCGCAGCACGAACGGCACGCACGTGCTCCACGGCCCGTCGGCCTGCCGGGCCGCGTTCAGGGCCAGCCACTGGACCAGCGTGCTCTTGCCGGACCCCGCCGGGCCGCGCAGCAGCACCCGGTCGGCCGCGCCGAGCGCCTGCTCGGCCCGGACGGAGGTCTGGTGCATGCCGGGCTCGCCGGGCATCGGCTGCTGCTCACCGCTCACGGACAGGCTGATGTAGGCAACATCCAGAGGCCATTCCTGCCGGGGCCGGCTGAGGGTGATGCCGAAGAGCTGGAGGCGGCCGTGCGTCTCGGCGACGTACCGCGCGTACCGCTCCTCGAAGGCGTACGCGGCCCCGCCCCCGGCGGAGCCGAGCCGGCTCAGGGAGCGTGTCAGCTCACCCGTCCGGCGGACCAGTTCCACGTCCGCCCGGGCCCCGAAGCCCGGCAGGGTCGTCACGTACTCCACCGCGTGCGCGCAGCACAGCCGTACCAGCCGCCGGTAGAGGGCCTGGGCGCCCTCGCCGAGGCCCGGCGGGGGAGCCGGCACGGTCGACGCCAGCGCCGTCGGGTCCAGGTCCGCGGCGAACAGGGCCTCCGCGTCCAGGGAGCCCAGCGCGGCGAAGGCGTCGCCGACCGCCTCCACCGCCGCCAGGCGTTCGTGCTCCGGGAGGCGGGCGGTGGCCTCGCCCAGGCGGGCCGCCAGGGTCTCGGTCAGGCGCCGGACCTCGTCGTCGCCCAGTTCCGCCGGGCGGCGCCATCGCGGGGCCGGCCGGGCCGGGTCGGCCGCCAGTCCCGCCCCCGGGGTCCGCCCGAGGAGTGACTTCACCAGCGCGCCCGTCGCCGTACCCGCCACGCGTAAGAGAACCGTCTCGAAACCCGTCATTCCCCACCCTCCCCGAACCGTCGGTAACCCAGATGGATACCGATCG
The DNA here is from genome assembly GCF_040652395.1 of Streptomyces sp. NPDC048269. Classification (NCBI taxonomy): domain Bacteria; kingdom Bacillati; phylum Actinomycetota; class Actinomycetes; order Kitasatosporales; family Streptomycetaceae; genus Streptomyces; species Streptomyces sp. NPDC048269. The sequence continues at coordinate 37,531 of NZ_JBEZLW010000002.1, read as the reverse complement.
GTAACAACCTCTAGCGGCATCCCGGGAGCCGCCTCTATGGTGCGGACATGCCGAACCTGCCCGATGTCGTGCTGTGGTCCATACCCGCCTTCGTGCTGCTCACCGTCATCGAGCTGGTGAGCTACCGGCTCCATCCCGACGAGGACGCAGCCGGGTACGACACCAAGGACGCGGTCACGAGCGTCACCATGGGGCTCGGCAGCATCGGCTTCGACCTGCTGTGGAAGATCCCGGTCGTCGCGGTCTTCACCGCGGTCTACGAACTCACCCCGCTGCGGGTGCCGTTCCTGTGGTGGACCGCCCTGCTGATGCTGCTCGCCCAGGACTTCCTCTACTACTGGCAGCACCGGCTCCACCACGTCAGCCGCATCCTGTGGGCCTGCCACGTGGTCCACCACAGCAGCCGGCGGTTCAACCTCACCACCGCCCTGCGCCAGCCCTGGACCAGCGCCACGACCTGGTGGTTCTACCTCCCGATGGTGGCCCTCGGCGTCCACCCCGCGGCGATCCCGTTCTGCTACGGGATCAACCTCCTGTACCAGTTCTGGGTCCACACCGAACGCATCGGGAAGCTGCCCCGCGCCTACGAGTACGTCTTCAACACCCCCTCCCACCACCGCGTCCACCACGCCTCCCAGGGCGGCTACCTGGACCGCAACTTCGGGGGGATCCTGATCATCTGGGACCGGATGTTCGGCTCCTGGGTCGGGGAGACGGAGCGCCCCGTCTACGGACTCACCAAGAACATCGGCACCCACAACCCGCTGCGCGTCGCCACCCACGAGTACGCGGCCATCGCCCGTGACGTTCGGGCGGCCACGAGCTGGCGCGAGCGCGCCGGCCGGGTCTTCCGCGGACCGGGCTGGCAGCCCGCCGCCCCTGTCCCCGCCGCCGCGGGCCCGAAGGCCGAGCCCGCCGCCGCGGGCCCGAAGCCAGAGTCCGCCGCCGCGACCCCGAAGGCCGACGCGGCCGCCGCGGAACACGCCGCGTGAGCGCCACCGAATCCCGTACGCCGTCCTGGGCGGCCCGCACCGCTCCCGCCGCCGGCGGCCTCGCGAGCCGCGTGCTGATCGGCGCCTTCGCCGCGGCCACCGCCCTGGACCTCGGCTCGCTGCTCGCCGGCTGGCACCTCGGGCACGTCCTCGCCAAGCCGCTGCTGATGCCGCTGCTGGTGGCGTACGTGGTCACCCGAGGCGCCCCCCGCCTGCTGGTCGCCGCCCTGCTCTTCGGCTGGGGCGGGGACCTCGCCCTGCTCTTCGACGCCGAGCCCGCCTTCCTGATCGGCATGGGCTCCTTCGCCGCCGGGCACGTGTGCTACCTCGTGCTCTTCGGCCGGCGCGGCACCAACGCCCTGCTCGGGGGCGCGTACGCCCTCGCGCTCATCGGGACCGTCGCGTTCCTCTGGGGCGACCTCCCGGCCGGCCTGCGCATCCCCGTCGCCGGCTACAGCCTGCTGCTCACCGCCATGGCCTACCGCTCCAGCGCCCTCGGCCTGCGGGCCGGGGCCGGCGGGGCGCTGTTCCTGCTCTCGGACACGCTCATCGCCACCGGCGTCGCCGAGTGGCCCCAGCTGCCCCGGCCGGACTTCTGGATCATGGCCACCTATCTGGCCGCGCAGTACCTCCTGGCCACCGGCAGCCCCGCCCACGAACAGGCGTACGGTAGGGGAGCCCCACAAGGGCAGCACGACCACGACTGAACGATCCCCGAGCCGGAGGACTGCACCACCATGCGCGCCACCGTCATCCACGCCCCGCACGACATCCGCGTGGAGGAGGTGCCCGACGCTGCGATCCAGCGCCCCGAGGACGCCGTCGTCCGCGTCCTGCGTGCCTGTATCTGCGGCAGCGACCTGTGGGCCTACCGCGGCGAGGCCGAGCGTCAGCCCGGCCAGCGCATCGGCCACGAGTTCCTCGGCGTCGTCGAGGAGACCGGCTCCGCCGTGTCCGGCCTCAAGGCCGGCGACCTCGTCGTCGCCCCCTTCATGTGGTCCGACGGCACCTGCGACTACTGCTCCGAGGGCCTGTACACCTCCTGCGTGCACGGCGGCTTCTGGGGCTCGGTCGGCCACGACGGCGGCCAGGGCGAGGCGGTCCGCGTACCGCACGCCGACGGCACCCTGGTGAAGCTGCCCGCCGCGGCCGTCTCCGACGACCACCTGCTGACCGGGCTCCTCGCGCTCTCCGACGTCATGGGCACCGGCCACCACGCGGCGCTGGGCGCGGGCGTGCGCAAGGGCTCCACCGTCGCCGTCGTCGGTGACGGCGCGGTCGGCCTGTGCGGCGTCCTCGCCGCCAAGCGGCTGGGCGCCGAGCGGATCATCGCACTGGGCCGCCACGCCGTCCGTACGGACATCGCCAAGCTCTTCGGGGCGACCGACGTCGTCGCCGAGCGCGGGGAGGCCGCCGAGGCGGCCGTCCGCGAGCTCACCGGCGGGCAGGGCGCCCACGCGGTCATCGAGGCGGTCGGCACCGAGCAGTCCATGCGTACGGCCGTGAACATCACCCGCGACGGCGGGGCCATCGGCTACGTCGGCGTCCCGCACGGCAGCGGCACCGGTCTTGACCTCGGCGTCATGTTCGACCGCAACATCACCCTGCGCGGCGGCGTCGCCCCCGTCCGGGCGTACATCCCGGAGCTGCTGGAGGACATCCTCAGCGGCGCCATCGACCCCGCGCCGGTCTTCGACCGGGCCGTCTCCCTCGACGAGGTCCCGGACGGCTACCGCGCGATGGACGACCGCAGCGCGCTCAAGGTGCTGATCAAGCCCTGACGGCGAGGGTGCTGATCACGCCCTGACAGCGGGGCACCGGACAGCTGAGAGGGCCGGGCGGGGATGACCCCCGCCCGGCCCTCTCACATGCCAGTTACTTCACGGCCCCGAGCGCGTCGACCACGCCGTAGCCGTAGTAGCCGGTCTGGCCCCACTTGCTCACGCAGGTGGTGGCGTTTATCAGAGCGCCGGTCGCGTCGTAGACCTGCGCCGGGCAGGCCGTCTTGGTGGCCTGGCCCTTGAGCATCGCCTGGAGCTGCGACGGCGTGGCCGACGGGTGCGCGCTCTTGAGCAGGGCCGCGACGCCCGCGACGTGCGGGGTGGCCATCGAGGTGCCCTGCTTGTAGCCGTAGCCGCCGCCCGGGACGGTGGACAGCACGCGGCCGTTGGCGTCCGGGGTGGCCGGGATCTGCCACTTGTCGCCGCCGGGGGCCGCGACGTCCGCCACACCCAGGCCGAAGCTGGAGTAGTACGACTTGAAGCCCTTGTCGCCGGTCGCGGTCACCGTGACCACACCCGGCAGCTGGGTCGGCACGTCCAGGCAGACGCGCGGGTCGATGGTGCGCGGCGACGGGGTGGTGTCGTTCGGACTGGTCTCGTCGACGATCGAGTCGGACGCCAGGTCGAAGTTCTCGTTGCCCGCCGCGGCGACGTTCAGCACGCCCTTGCGCTGGGCGTAGTTGCTCGCCCGGGTGAGGGCCTCCACCAGCGCCTTCTGGTCGTCGTCCGTCTTGCAGTTGAAGTACCAGGGGTCGACGTAGTAGCTGTTGTTGGTCACCTCGATCCCCTTCTCGGCGGCGAACATGAAGCCGCAGACGACCGCCTCGGTGTAGAACAGGCTGGTCCCGGGCTCGCTCACCTTGATCGCGGCGAGCTTCACACCCGGCGCGACACCGCTGACGCCCACGCCGTTGCGCGGAGCCCCGATGGTGCCGGCCACGTGCGTGCCGTGGTCGCTGCCGTCCACGTACGGGCGCCAGGCGCCCTCGGAGGTGTCCGCGACGCCGCCGACGCAGTTGGCCGACTGCTCCTTGGAGAAGTTCGCGGCGAGATCCGGGTGGGTGTCGTCCACACCCGTGTCGATGATGCCCACCGTGACGTCGGGGCTGCCATCGTTGATCTTGTGAGCCTGATCGGCCTTGATCGCGCGCAGGTCCCACTGGTTGGACTCCAGCGGCTCCTGGTCCGGTGCCGCGTTCGCCGCCGCCTTTGCGGCGTCCGCCGCGCTGAGCTTCTGCGTGGTGCCCTCCTCGGTGGTCTGCACCGTCTGCAGGGGGGCCGTCCGGGTGGCGCCGACGGACACGAACAGTCCGCGCTGGGCCCGCAGCTGCTTGGCGAACTCCGGGTTCTGGGAGTGCGCGACGATGACGCCGATCTGCTCATGCGCCGTCACCACCGTTCCACCGGCGCGTTCGACGGCCTTTTTCGCGGCCTTCACGGTGGCGTACGAGTTCAGGTTCGCCACGTACGACAGCTTGGGCCCGGTGGTCTCGGCCTTGGAGGCCGTGGCCGCGTCCGCCGTGTTGCCCAGCGGAGCGGCGTAGGCCGCGACCGAGGGCAGGAAGGCGAGCGAGGCGGTGAGTGCCAGGCCGACCGGAACGGCGAGAGCTCGGCTGTGCTTCCGGTCGGAACGCGACCCCAGATGCGCCATGGGTTCTCCACATCATCCTTGAAAAAGCCGTCCGGTCGTGGTCACGACGGACGGGTTCATGACATGTGGAACCTAGTGCCGGCGTTCGCCTCTCCGCCATCAGTTCGAGAAATCAGTCTCTGAAGCAACAACGGGTGTTGAACCGTCCCGACGCGCCGGCCGTGCCGTTGACAGGGGGGCTCAGCACCACCGTCCCCCCACACGGAGGTTGTCATGTCCGTCGTCCCCACCGCGCCCGCATCGCAAGGAGAACCCCCCGTGACCACCGAAGCAGCGCCGCCACCGGGCAGCGCGGGAACGCCCCCGGCGGTCCCCACGGCCGAAGATTTCGGACACGTCCAGCAGAGCGCCGAATTCGCCGAACTGCGCCGCTCCTACCGTTCCTTCGCCTTCCCGCTGACCGTGGCCTTCATCGCCTGGTACCTGCTCTACGTACTGCTGTCCAACTACGCGGGCGGCTTCATGGGGACCAAGCTCTTCGGCAACATCAACGTCGCCCTCGTGCTCGGCCTCGCCCAGTTCGCGACGACCTTCCTGATCGCCTGGCTGTACTCGCGGCACGCCGCCACCAAGCTCGATCCCAAGGCCGCTGCCATCAAGGCGAGGATGGAGGCCGGCGAATGAGCGGCTCGCTCCACCTGACGACGGTCGCCGCCGGCGCCACCGAGCACCGCCCGCTGATCATCACCCTCTTCGGCCTGTTCGTCGTCGCCACCCTGATCATCACGATCTGGGCCGGCCGGCAGACCAAGGACGCCGCCGACTTCTACGCGGGCGGCCGCCAGTTCACCGGTTTCCAGAACGGCCTGGCCATCTCCGGCGACTACATGTCCGCCGCGTCCTTCCTCGGCATCGCCGGTGCCATCGCCCTCTTCGGCTACGACGGCTTCCTCTACTCCATCGGCTTCCTCGTCGCCTGGCTGGTCGCCCTGCTGCTCGTCGCCGAGCCGCTGCGCAACTCCGGCCGCTACACGATGGGCGACGTCCTCGCGTACCGGATGCGCCAGCGGCCCGTCCGCACCGCCGCCGGCACCTCCACCATCGTCGTCTCGATCTTCTACCTGCTCGCCCAGATGGCCGGCGCCGGCGTGCTCGTCTCGCTGCTCCTGGGCATCACCAGCGACGGCGGCAAGGTCGCCGTCGTCGCCCTCGTCGGCGTCCTGATGATCGTCTACGTGACCATCGGCGGTATGAAGGGCACCACCTGGGTCCAGATGATCAAGGCCGTCCTGCTGATCGCCGGCGCCCTGCTGATCACCTTCCTGGTGCTGCTGAAGTTCAACTTCAACATCTCCGACCTGCTGGGCAAGGCCGCCGAGAACAGCGGCCAGGGCGCCAAGTTCCTGGAACCCGGGCTGAAGTACGGCAAGGACGCGACCACGAAGCTGGACTTCATCTCGCTGGGCATCGCGCTGGTCCTGGGCACCGCCGGACTGCCGCACATCCTGATCCGGTTCTACACCGTGCCCACCGCCAAGGCCGCCCGCAAGTCCGTGAACTGGGCCATCGGCATCATCGGCGCCTTCTACCTGATGACCATCGCCCTCGGCTTCGGCGCCGCCGCCCTGCTGAAGCGCGCCGACATCCTGGCCTCCAACAAGGCCGGCAACACCGCGGCACCGCTGCTCGCCCAGGAGATCGGCGGCGGCGCCGGCTCCACCGGCGGCGCCATCCTGCTCGCCGTGATCTCCGCGGTCGCCTTCGCCACCATCCTCGCGGTGGTCGCCGGCCTCACCCTGGCCTCCTCCTCGTCCTTCGCGCACGACCTCTACGTGAACGTGATCCGCAAGGGCAAGGCCACCGAGCAGGAGGAGGTGCGCGCGGCCCGCTGGTCGACCGTGGTCATCGGAGCCGTCGCCATCGGCCTGGGCGCCCTCGCCCGCGACCTGAACGTCGCCGGACTGGTCGCCCTCGCCTTCGCGGTCGCCGCCTCCGCCAACCTGCCGACGATCCTCTACAGCCTCTTCTGGAAGCGCTTCAGCACCCAGGGAGCGCTGTGGTCCATCTACGGCGGCCTGATCTCGGCGGTCGGCCTCGTGCTGTTCTCCCCGGTGGTCTCCGGGAAGCCCACCTCGATGTTCAAGGACGCGGACTTCTACTGGTTCCCGCTGGAGAACCCGGGCATCATCTCCATCCCGCTCGGCTTCCTGCTGGGCTGGCTCGGGACCGTCCTGTCCAAGGAGAAGGCGGACCCCCAGAAGTTCGCCGAGCTGGAAGTCCGCTCCCTCACGGGCACAGGGGCTCACTAGCGGGCTCTATGAGTTCGGCCGAACACCGTGCGTGGCCGCGTCGTACTTCCCTACGACGCGGCCGCGTTACGTCTCGTTCATTTGGGGACCCCTTCATGACACAGGCGTCGCGTAGGCTCGATTTATCGAACCTCTACAGCTCCGGACAGGGGAGGGGGCCCACAGTGCTTCTCGACACGTACGGCCGCGTGGCGACTGACCTGCGCGTCTCGCTCACCGACCGGTGCAATCTGCGCTGCACCTACTGCATGCCCGAGGAGGGCCTGCAGTGGCTCGGCAAGTCCGATCTGCTGAGCGACGAGGAGATCGTGCGGCTGATCCGCATCGCGGTCACCCGGCTCGGGATCACCGAGGTCCGTTTCACCGGCGGCGAGCCGCTGCTCCGCCCCGGCCTTGTCGGGATCGTCGAGCAGTGCGCGGCCCTGGAGCCCCGGCCCAAGATGTCCCTGACCACCAACGGCATCGGCCTCAAGCGCACCGCGCAGGCCCTGAAGGCCGCCGGCCTGGACAGGGTGAACGTTTCCCTGGACACCCTGCGGCCCGAGGTCTTCAAGACCCTCACCCGCCGTGACCGCCACAAGGACGTCATAGACGGCATGGCCGCGGCCCGCGAGGCCGGCCTCACCCCCGTCAAGGTCAACGCGGTCCTCATGCCGGGACTCAACGACGACGAGGCCCCCGACCTGCTGGCCTGGGCCGTGGAGAACGAGTACGAGCTCCGCTTCATCGAGCAGATGCCGCTCGACGCCCAGCACGGCTGGAAGCGCGACGGCATGATCACCGCCGGTGACATCCTGCAGTCCCTGCGCACCCGCTTCACGCTCACCGAGGAGGGCGCCGAAGAACGCGGCTCCGCGCCGGCCGAGCGCTGGGTGGTCGACGGCGGCCCGGCCACCGTCGGCGTCATCGCCTCCGTCACCCGCCCGTTCTGCGGAGCCTGCGACCGTACGAGGCTCACGGCCGACGGCCAGGTGCGCACCTGCCTGTTCGCCACCGAGGAGTCGGACCTGCGCGCCGCCCTGCGCTCGAGCGCCCCGGACGAAGAGATCGCCCGGCTCTGGAAGGTGGCGATGTGGGGCAAGAAGGCCGGGTCCGGTCTCGACGACCCGTCCTTCCTGCAGCCCGACCGCCCGATGTCGGCGATCGGGGGCTAAGGGGTAGCGCTGCCGTCGGCGCTAGCGCTCGCGCTCCGAGCCTTCCGGCTGAACCCACTCGTCGAGCTTCACGACGTCCTTGAGGAAACCGCGGACCCCCAGGAACTGGGAGAGGTGTTCGCGGTGTTCCTCGCATGCCAGCCAGGTCTTGCGCCGTTCCGGCGTGTGCAGCTTCGGGTTGTTCCACGCCAGCACCCAGACGGCCGCGTCGCGGCAGCCCTTGGCGGAGCATGTGGGGGTCTCGGTATCAGGGGAGGTCACGCCTCAACCCTACGGAAAGGCGACGCCGAGCAGCCACGGGGGGAGCTGCCCGGCGTCGGTCCGTCGCTCCGACGGGGGATGCGGAGCGCGTAGGCAGTATGTCACGCAGGACCCGGTACGGTGCACTGGAACTTCATGATTGATCTGAGCTTTTCTTGAGGTTTCCCGCCTCCAGCGCGGGCCTCACGGGAGCCGGGATGAAGTGCGAGGGCAGCGAGGGAGCCGACTCGCGCCCCGCGTTGGCGATGACCACGGCGACGTAGGGCAGCAGGGCGCCCGCGATCAGCGTCACGACCGCCACCGGGCGCTGCACGTTCCACAAGAGCACGGTCGCGATGACCGACAGGGTTCTGATGACCATCGAGACCACGTAACGTCGCTGACGGCCCCGCACATCCTCGGCGAGACCCATCCGCGCGCCGGTGATCCGGAAGACCTCGGTCCCGTTCCGCTTCTGTCGCTTCGTCCGCTCCATGCTCCACCACCCGATCACCCGCCGGACGCTCCCCGGCCCGGACCCTCCCACCGTACGCCGCCGCCCGGACCGCGAGGAGAGGGGGTGTCCTCCGAACGGGGTGCCCGAAATGCGCGGTACGTCGCACGGGCCGAGACTGGGCGCACGTGCGCACAACGCGCCAGGAGGAGGCTCGACATGTCTTGGTTGTGGGCGATCATCGTCGGTTTCGTGCTGGGCCTGATAGCCCGGGCCATCCTGCCTGGCAAGCAGCACCAGCCCCTCTGGCTGACCACGATCTTCGGCATCATCGGCGCCGTCCTCGGCAATGCCGTTGCCAGCTGGATCGGCGTCGAGGAGACCAGGGGCATCGACTGGATCCGGCACCTGCTGCAGCTTGCCGGAGCGATCGTGATCGTAGGTCTCGGCGAGATGGTCTACGCCTCGCTCCGGGGCAACAGGCGGCGGACGGCCTAGTCGGGCCCCGGGCATGACGGAGGGGCCGGCCGGACGTGATGTCCGAACCGGCCCCTCCGCCGTGCTCGTGTCGTGCCGCCCCGCGAGGCGTTGTCAGGCGTCAGGAGCCGGTGACCTCGACCGCGGCCAGGCTCTTCTTGCCGCGGCGCAGCACCAGCCACCGCCCGTGCAGGAGATCCTCCTTGGCGGGGACCGCGTCCTCGGCGGTGACCTTCACGTTGTTCACGTAGGCCCCGCCCTCCTTCACGGTCCGGCGGCCGGCCGACTTGCTCGCGACCAGACCGGTCTCCGCCATCAGGTCCACCACCAGGCCGAGTTCCGCCACCCGGGCGTGCGGCAGCTCGGACAGGGCCGCGGCCAGCGTGGCGCCGTCCAGCTCGGCCAGGTCGCCCTGACCGAACAGCGCCTTCGACGCGGCGATCACGGCGGCACACTGGCCGGCGCCGTGCACCAGCGTGGTCAGCTCCTCCGCCAGCGCCCGCTGCGCGGCGCGCGCCTGCGGCCGCTCGGCGGTCTGCGCCTCCAGTGCCTCCAGCTCCTCACGGCTCTTGAAGGACAGGATCCGCATGTAGGTGGAGATGTCCCGGTCGTCCACGTTCAGCCAGAACTGGTAGAACGCGTACGGCGTGGTCATCTCCGGGTCCAGCCAGACGGCCCCGCCCTCGGTCTTGCCGAACTTGGTGCCGTCCGCCTTGACCATCAGCGGGGTCGCCATCGCGTGCACGACCGCGCCCGGCTCGACCCGGTGGATCAGGTCGAGGCCGGCCGTCAGGTTGCCCCACTGGTCGGAGCCGCCCTGCTGGAGCACGCAGCCGTGGCGACGGTACAGCTCCAGGAAGTCCATGCCCTGGAGCAGCTGGTAGCTGAACTCCGTGTAGCTGATGCCCTGGTCGGATTCCAGCCGCTTGGCGACCGAGTCCTTCGTCAGCATCTTGTTGACGCGGAAGTGCTTGCCGATGTCCCGCAGGAACTCGATCGCGGACATGCCCGCCGTCCAGTCCAGGTTGTTCACCAGGACCGCCGCGTTCTCGCCCTCGAAGGACAGGAACGGCTCGATCTGCGAGCGCAGCCGGTTCACCCACTCCGCGATGACCGCGGGATCGTTCAGGGTCCGCTCGGCGGTCGGGCGGGGGTCACCGATCTGGCCGGTGGCCCCGCCGACCAGCGCGAGCGGCCGGTTCCCGGCCAGCTGGAGCCGGCGCATGGTGAGCACCTGCACCAGGTGCCCCACGTGCAGCGAGGCGGCGGTCGGGTCGTAGCCGCAATAGAACGTGACAGGACCGTCCGCGAACGCCTTGCGCAGCGCTTCTTCGTCGGTGGACTGGGCGAAGAGCCCGCGCCACTTCAGTTCGTCGACGATGTCCGTCACGGTTCTCTCGACTCCTTTGGTGTAGGGAAATACGAAGCCCAGTCTAGGTGGGTCAGACCCCCTTGCTGACCGAGCTCATGTTGAAGTCCGGGATGCGCAGCGCCGGCATCGCGGCCCGGGTGAACCAGTCGCCCCACTCGCGCGGCAGGGTCTGCTCGGTCCGGCCGGCCTCCGAGGCCCGCGACAGCAGGTCCACGGGGGACTCGTTGAACCGGAAGTTGTTGACCTCGCCGACGACCTGCCCGTTCTCCACCAGGTAGACGCCGTCCCGGGTCAGGCCCGTGAGCAGCAGGGTGGCCGGGTCGACCTCGCGGATGTACCAGAGGCAGGTCAGCAGCAGGCCCCTCTCGGTGCCCGCCACCATCTCCTCCAGCGACTTGTCGCCGCCGCCCTCCAGGAGCAGGTTCCCGAAGGCCGGGGACAACGGCAGGCCGGTCAGCCCGGCGGTGTGCCGGGTCGTGGTCAGCCGGGCCAGCTCCCCGTCCCGGATCCACTCGGTCGCCGGGACCGGCAGGCCGTTGTCGAACACCGAGGCGTCGTCCCCGGAACTGTGCGCGATCACGAACGGCGCGGACTCCAGGCCCGGCGCGGCCGGGTCGCTGCGCAGGGTCAGCGGGAGCTGCGACAGCTTCTCGCCGACCCGGGTGCCGCCCCCGGGCTTGGAGAAGACCGTACGGCCCTCCACCGCGTCCCGGGCCGCCGCCGACCACATCTGGTAGATCAGCAGGTCGGCCACGGCGGTCGGCGGCAGCAAGGTCTCGTACCGTCCGGCGGGCAGCTCGATCTTCCGCTCCGCCCAGCCCAGGCGTACGGCGAGCTCCGCGTCCAGCACGGTCGGGTCCACGTCCTTGAAGTCCCGGGTGGAGCGGCCGGCCCAGGCCGAGCGCAGCCGGTCGGGGGACTTGGCGTTGAGCTCCAGGGTGCCGTTGGGCTGGTCGTGGCGCAGCCGCAGGCCCGTCGAGGTGCCGACGTACGTGGAGACCACCTCGTGGTTCGCGAAGCCGTACAGCTCCCGGCCGCCCGCGCGGGCCCGGGCGAAGGCCTCGCCCAGGGCCGGGGCGAAGTCCGTGAACACCGCCGAGGAGGTCTCGGCGGGGGAGTCCGTGAAGTCGGGCGAGGCCGGGGTCCCGGTCACCAGCGGCTGGGCGTCCTCGGCGGGCCCGGCCCCACGTGCGGCCGCCTCTGCGGCCCGGACCAGCGGCTCCAGGTCCGCGGCGGTGACGGCGGAGCGCGAGACGACCCCCGAGGCCGTGCCCTCCTTGCCGTCGACCGTGGCGATGACGGTGAGCGTGCGGCCGCGGGTGACGCCGTTCGTCGTCAGGGCGTTGCCCGCCCAGCGCAGATTGGCGCTCGACTCCTCGTCGGCGATGACGACGCAGCCGTCGGCGGTGGACAGCTCCAGCGCCCGCTCGACGATCTCGTGGGGCTTGCTGCGTCCGTTCGAAAGCGTGCTCATCGGCCGGCCTCCTGCGTGGTGTTCAGGATGTTCACGTCGCGGAACAGCGCGGACGGGCAACCGTGCGAGACGGAGGCCACCTGGCCCGGCTGGGCCTTGCCGCAGTTGAAGGCGCCACCCAGGACGTACGTCTGCGGGCCGCCGACCTTCTCCATCGAACCCCAGAAATCGGTGGTCGTGGCCTGGTACGCCACGTCGCGCAGCTGCCCGGCCAGCTTGCCGTTCTCGATCCGGAAGAACCGCTGCCCGGTGAACTGGAAGTTGTAGCGCTGCATGTCGATCGACCAGGAACGGTCGCCGACCACGTAGATCCCGCGTTCCACCCCGCCGATGAGGTCCTCGGTGGACAGGCCGCCCGGATCCGGCTGGAGCGACACGTTCGCCATGCGCTGCACGGGCACGTGCCCGGGGGAGTCGGCGTACGCGCAGCCGTTGGAGCGGCCGAGACCGGTCAGCTTCGCGATCCGCCGGTCCAGCTGGTAGCCGACCAGCGTGCCGTCCTTGACCAGGTCCCAGCTCTGCGCCTCGACGCCCTCGTCGTCGAAACCGACCGTGGCCAGCCCGTGTTCGGCGGTACGGTCACCCGTCACGTTCATGATCGAGGAGCCGTACTTGAGCTTGCCGAGCTGGTCGAAGGTGGCGAAGGAGGTCCCCGCGTACGCCGCCTCGTAACCCAGCGCCCGGTCGAGCTCGGTGGCGTGGCCGATGGACTCGTGGATGGTGAGCCACAGGTTGGACGGGTCCACCACCAGGTCGTAGCGCCCGGCCTCCACGCTCGGCGCCCGCATCTTCTCGGCGAGCAGGCCGGGGATCTGCTCCAGCTCGGCGTTCCAGTCCCAGCCGGTGCCGGTCAGGTACTCCCAGCCGCGCCCGGCCGGCGGGGCGATCGTGCGCATGGAGTCGAACTCGCCGGTGGTGGCGTTCACGGCGACCGCCGTGAGCTGCGGGTGGATCCGGACCCGCTGCTGGGTGGTCACGGTGCCCGCGGTGTCGGCGTAGAACTTGTTCTCGTGCACGGCGAGCAGCGAGGCGTCCACGTGCGCGACACCGTCGGCCGCCAGCAGCCGCGAGCTCCAGTCGGCGAGCAGCGCCGCCTTGTCCGCGTCGGGAACCTCGAAGGGGTTCACGTCGTAGGCGGAGATCCAGGTCCGCTCCGCGTGCACCGGCTCCTCGGCCAGTTCCACCCGCTCGTCGGAGCCGGCGGCCTTGATCACCTGGGCCGACAGCTTGGCCATGGCCACGGCCTGTGAGGCCACCTTGGCGGCGGCGTCCATGGTCAGGTCCACACCGGAGGCGAACCCCCAGCTGCCTCCGTGCACCACACGGACCGCGAAGCCGAGGTCGGTGGTGTCGGACCCGCCGGAGGGCTTGGCGTCCCGCAGCCGCCAGGAGGCGCTGCGGATCCGCTCCAGCCGGAAGTCGGCATGCTCGGCGCCCAGCGCGCGCGCCCGGGCGAGCGCCGCGTCGGCGAGCGCCCGCAAGGGAAGCGCGGTGAAGGCCGCGTCGATGGAATGGGGCACGGAAGTCCTCCCGGGGTCGGAGCCGGTCGCCCCGATCATGTCGCGCTCGGGGCTCTTGTGCCTACATCTTTCTGTAGGGACTCGACAGAGCCCGCCGCAAGGCCCTGTCGGAGGTCGATTCTCCGTACGAGGGACACGACCTATAGGTTTTTGGCATTCAGACCGCTAGCGAAAGGGTGATCCGTTGAGCCGCTCGGTTCTCGTCACCGGAGGAAACCGGGGCATCGGCCTCGCCATCGCCCGTGCCTTCGTGGAGGCCGGAGACAAGGTCGCGATCACGTACCGGTCCGGCGAGCCGCCGGAGGCGCTGACCTCGCTCGGTGTCCTGGCGGTCCGCTGCGACATCACCGACTCCGAGCAGGTGGAGCAGGCCTACAAGCAGATCGAGGACACGCACGGCGCGGTCGAGGTGCTGGTGGCCAACGCCGGCATCACCAAGGACACGCTGCTGATGCGGATGTCCGAGGAGGACTTCTCCTCGGTCGTCGACACCAACCTCACCGGCACGTTCCGGGTGGTCAAGCGCGCGAACCGTGGCATGCTCCGTGCCAAGAAGGGCCGCGTCGTCCTGATCTCCTCGGTCGTCGGACTGCTGGGCTCGGCGGGTCAGGCCAACTACGCCGCCTCCAAGGCCGCGCTGGTCGGCTTCGCCCGCTCGCTCGCCCGCGAGCTGGGCTCCCGCAACATCACGTTCAACGTGGTCGCCCCCGGCTTCGTCGACACGGACATGACTAAGGTGCTCACCGACGAGCAGCGCGCGGGCATCGTGGGCCAGGTGCCGCTCGGCCGTTACGCGCAGCCCGAGGAGATCGCGGCAGCCGTGAGCTTCCTGGCGTCCGACGACGCCGCGTACATCACAGGAGCCGTCATTCCCGTTGACGGCGGATTGGGCATGGGTCACTGATCACATGAGCGGAATTCTCGAGGGCAAGCGCATCCTCATCACCGGGGTGCTGATGGAGTCGTCCATCGCTTTCCACACCGCCAAGCTGGCCCAGGAGCAGGGCGCCGAGGTCATCCTCACCGCGTTCCCGCGCCCGACGCTGACCGAGCGCATCGCCAAGAAGCTGCCCAAGCCGGTCAAGGTGATCGAGCTCGACGTCACCAACGACGAGCACCTGGCCCGCCTGGAAGACCTCGTCCGCGACGAGCTCGGCGGCCTCGACGGGGTCGTGCACTCCATCGGCTTCGCCCCGCAGGACGCCCTGGGCGGCAACTTCCTGAACACCCCGTTCGAGTCGGTCGCCACCGCCATGCACGTCTCGGCGTTCTCGCTGAAGTCGCTGACCATGGCCTGCAAGCCGCTGTTCCCGGCAGAGGGCGCGGCCGTCGTCGGCCTCACCTTCGACGCGCAGTACGCATGGCCGCAGTACGACTGGATGGGCCCGGCCAAGGCAGCGCTGGAGGCCACCAGCCGCTACCTCGCCCGTGACCTGGGCAAGGAGAACATCCGCTGCAACCTGGTCTCGGCCGGTCCGATCGGCTCGATGGCCGCGAAGTCCATCCCGGGCTTCTCGGAGCTGGCCGACGTCTGGAACTCCCGCTCCATGCTGGAGTGGGACATGAGCGACCCGGAGCCGGCGGGCAAGGGCGTCGTGGCCCTGCTGTCGGACTGGTTCCCGAAGACCACCGGCGAGATCGTCCACGTGGACGGCGGCCTGCACGCGATGGGTGCCTGACGGCCCCTGACTCCGTACGGCGGCGGCCGCGCTTCCCTCCCGGGAGGCGCGGCCGCCGCCGTTTGCGTGCCCTATGAGCGGCCTGCGGCGGCGCACTCGATCGGATGTTCGCCGTCTGACTGGATCTTCCCGAGTCGAAAACCGGGACAGATGCCTGCAAACTGGCCAAGTCGGGATCTTCCCGGCTCCTGCGGGGAGGAGGTACGGGAGTGCGCGCGAGACCGAGCCGAACGCTGGCGCTGCTGTTCACCTCGGCGATCCTCACCGGACTCCTGGGCCCCGGCGCGTTCGCGCAGCCCGCGGGCGGCGAAGCGGCGCCCGGCCCCGAGGCGGTCGCCCCCGAGGTGCCCGGCCTCGAGGCGGTCGCCCCCGAAGCGGTCGGCCCCGCCGTGGTCGACCTCGCCGACATCCCCGCCGAACCACCCGTACAGCCCGCGCGGCCCGCCGCCCGGGATCTCTTCGGCGCCGACTGCGACACCGAGATCAACGGCTCGCAGGTGACGGCGCACTGCCACAACGGCTACCCGGAGACCGACCTGGTGCGGCTGCACGTCGAGTGCGACCGCTGGTGGGACGTGGACGGCGACGGCGCGGCCGTGGCCGTCGGCCCGGCCGGGCGCGTCGAACTCGTCAGCCGCTGCTGGAAGGAGGTCCGCTCCGCCTGGGTCAGCCACGAGCGGCCGTGATCCACCCTCAGGCGGTGCCCTTGCCGAGGCAGACGAAGGGGTAGCCCGCCGCCTCCGAGGCGGCCGCGTCACCGTCGCCCCGCCGGATCGCCTCGATCAGCCGCGAGTGGTCCAGATGGGCGGAGGGGTGCAGTTCGGTCCCGACGTCCGCGCGCAGCCAGTCCGCGACCAGGTCGCCGAGGTCCGCGTACAGCTCGACCAGCACGTCGTTGTGCGAGGCCGTGACCACCGCCATGTGCAGACTGACGTCCGCCGCCACGAACAGCTCCGCGTCCCCGCTCGCCCACGCCTCCTCGCGCCGCGCCAGCAGCGCGTCCAGCTGTACGAGGTCCCGCTCGGTCCGCCGTTCCGCCGCCAGCCGGGCCGCCGAGGACTCCAGGGTGGAGCGCAGCTCCGCGATGTGCCGCGGCTCGGCCCCGGCGAATCGCCGGTGCATCACGCCGGCCAGCTCGCTGGTGGCGATGACGTACGTACCCGAGCCCTGCCGGATGTCCAGCAGTCCGTTGTGCGCGAGCGCCCGCACGGCCTCGCGCACCGTGTTCCGGGCGACGCCGAGCAGCTCCACCAGCTCCGGCTCGGTGGGGATGCGGGCGCCGACCGGCCACTCGCCGGAGGTGATCTGGTTTCGCAGCTGGGCGATCACCTGGTCGACGAGCGCGGAGCGCCGTGGCGAGGTCAGCGGCATTGTTCCTCTTCGTTCTGGGGGTGAGACGGATAGGGCGAGGGCCGAGGGCGGTGACTGGGACACCCGCCCACCGGGACCCGCCGCCGACTGGACACCCAATCATCCCATGATTCTATGATGGTTGAATGTCCGACGAAGAAATCCAGACCATGAACCGCCCGCCGGTCGTACGCGCCACCCCTGACCAGGCTCTTTCCGCCCCCGTCCACGTCGCCCCCACGTGGCTGGGTCCGGTGCTCATCGTCGGGATCGTGCTGGCCGCCCTCAACCTTCGGCCCGCCATCACCAGCCTCGGCGCCGTCTTCGAGGAGACCCGCACGGGGCTCGGCATGAGCGGCACCGTGGCCGGACTGATCACCTCCGTCCCCGCCCTCTGCTTCGCCGTCTTCGGCGTCACCGCGCCCCGGCTCTCCCGTCGCTTCGGGCCGGCCGCCGTCGTCTGCGCCGGCATGGCCGCCGTCGCCGCGGGCCTGCTGATCCGCCCCTTCGCGAGCAACGCCGCCGCTTTCCTCGCCGCGAGCGCGCTGTCCCTGGCCGGCATAGCCCTGACCAACGTCCTGCTCCCGGTGATCGTCAAGCGCTACTTCCCCGACCGGGTCGGCACCATGACCGGCCTGTACTCGATGGCGCTGGCCGCCGGCACCTCGCTCGCCGCCGCCGCGACCGTCCCGCTGACCGGAGCCCTCGGTGGCAACTGGCGCAGCGGCCTGCTGATCTGGGCCGTGCTCGCACTGGCCGCCGTACTGCCCTGGCTTCCCATCGCCCGCGCCTCCCGCCGCGCCGCACGGGCCGAGGCGGCCGCCGGTTCCGGCGAGGGGACGGCCGTACGGGCCGACACCGGCCCCCGGGTGGTCCGCAGCCGCACCGCCTGGGCCCTGGCCTGCTACTTCGGCCTCCAGGCCACCGGCGCGTACGTCACCATGGGCTGGCTTCCGCAGATATTCCGCGACGCCGGAGTCTCCGCCTCCACCGCCGGCGTACTGCTCGCCGTCACCATGGTCATGGGCGTCCCGCTCGCCTTCGTCATCCCCGGCCTGGCCGGCCGGATGCGGAACCAGGGCCCCATCGCCGTCACCCTCGGCCTCTTCGGCCTCGCGGGCTACCTCGGGCTCTACTTCGCCCCGGCGGCGGGCGCGTGGGCCTGGGCGCTCCTCCTCGGCGTCTCCAACTGCGCCTTTCCCCTCGTCATCACGATGATCGGACTGCGGGCCAAGTCCCCGGCCGGCGTCGTCAAGCTCTCCGCCTTCGCCCAGAGCACCGGCTACCTCATCTCCCTCCCCGGACCCCTGGTCATCGGCACCCTCTACCAGCACAGCGGCGGCTGGGACCTCCCCCTCGGCCTGATGGCAGGACTCCTCCTCCCGCAGATCGCGTTCGGCGTCCTGGCCGGACGGGACCGCACGATCGAGGACGAATGCGTCATGCGAGACTGAGCGGCATGTCGCCCGTACTTGAACCGAACCCGCAGAACGGCCACAAGAAGCTCGGCCTCGTGCTCGGCGCGATGCTCGTCGTTTCCGTGATCATCTCCGTCATCGCGACGATCGCCGCCCCCTGACGGGGAGGTCGGGTGGGGTTATCCCCCCCAACCCCTAGGGGGCCAGGGTCAGGGTGAACTGGGGTGCGCCCCGGATGGGAGCGGCCCCCTCGAATCCATAGATTCGAAGGAGCGAGCCAGTCCCGTCAGCACCCCGGAGGCGGCCATGACGGCCCCCACGCACACCCGCACGTTCCCGTCCGGCCCCCGAGCCGGCGCCCGGGGCGCCGTCGGCGCCCGGCACGGCGCCGACGCCCGCCTGCACTGGTGGGCGCTGGCCCTGCCCGCCCTCGCCTTCGGTCTCCTGCTGATCCTGCTGGCGGGATCCGGCGGGGCCCATGCCGCCACCGGCGAGGCCACCGGGCTGATCCACGTCACCCAACAGCTCCTGCGCGTCGTCGGCTGAACCGCGTACGTCCGCGTACGTCCGCGTACGCCGGGGTGCGCCGCCGGGGCTCCCCCACCACCGTATGAGGGCCTTCAACACCCTGCGCCCCGTGGCCCGTTTCATGCGAAGCTGGGAGCCATGAGCGCCGACACAACCCGCAGGATCGCCCTCCTCCGGCACGCCAAGGCCGACTGGCCTGAGGTGTCCGACCACGACCGTCCGCTGGCGGAACGGGGCCGCAAGGACGCACCGGCCGTGGGTCTGAAGCTCGCCGACACCGGCATCGCCTTCGACCTGGCCCTCTGCTCCACCGCCGCCCGCACCCGTGAGACCTGGAAGCTCGCCGTCCACGAGATGCCGCACCGGCCGAAGACCACGTACGAGGAGAGGCTCTACGACGCCTCGCCGGGCGAGCTCATCGCCCTGCTGAACGAGACCTCCGACGAGGTCACCGACCTCATCGTCATCGGCCACAACCCCGGCATGCACGCCCTCGCCGACGCCCTCTCCGGGCGCGCGCAGGGCGACACCCTGGCACGGATGACCCGTACCGGATTCCCCACCGCGGCGCTCGCCGTCGTCTCCTTCACCGGCTCGTGGAAGTCCCTGGAACACGGCGTGGGCACGCTGGTCGACTTCTGGACCCCCAAGGACCACTGACCGAGGAGCACGGACCGGAAGAGGGCCCCGGCGGCCGTTGCGGCTGCCGGGGCCCTCTCGCGCCGTGGTTATGGGTCAGGCCAGGTCGGCGGCTTCGATCTCCTCACGGGTGATCCCGAGCAGGTACAGCACCGCGTCGATGAACGGCACGTTCACCGCGGTGTGCGCGGCCTCGCGGACCACCGGCTTGGCGTTGAAGGCCACGCCCAGTCCGGCGGCGTTCAGCATGTCCAGGTCGTTGGCGCCGTCGCCGATGGCCACCGTCTGGGACAGCGGTACGTCGGCCTCCGCGGCGAAGCGGCGCAGCAGCCGGGCCTTGCCCGCCCGGTCCACGATCTCGCCGGTCACCTTGCCGGTCAGCTTCCCGTCGACGATCTCCAGGGTGTTGGCAGCGGCGAAGTCCAGCCCCAGCCGCTCCCGCAGGTCGTCCGTCACCTGGGTGAAACCACCGGAGACCACGCCCACCTGGTAGCCGAGCCGCTTGAGCGTACGGATCAGGGTCCGGGCGCCCGGGGTCAGCTGCACCTCGGCGCGGACCTTGTCGACGACGGAGGCGTCCAGCCCCGCCAGCAGCGCCACGCGGGCGTGCAGCGACTGCTCGAAGTCCAGCTCGCCGCGCATCGCGCGCTCGGTGACCTCGGCGACCTCGGCCTCGCACCCGGCGTGCGCGGCGAAGAGCTCGATGACCTCGTCCTGGATCAGGGTCGAGTCCACGTCCATGACGACCAGGCGCTGGGCTCGGCGGTGCAGCCCGGCCGACACCACGGCCACGTCCACGCCGATCTGCGCGGATGCTGTGGCCAGCGCGGTGCGCAGGGGCTCGGTCTCGGTGCCGGAGACGGCGAACTCCACTGCGGTCACCGGGTACTTGGCGAGCCGGAAGATGCGGTCGATGTTGCCGCCGGTTGCGGTGATCCTGGCCGCTATGGCCGCCGTGGACTCGGCGGTGAGCGGGTGCCCGAGCACGGTCACGTGGGACCGGCCGCTGCCGCGCGGACGGTTGTCACCGGTACCGGAAAGGATCTCGGCCTGCAGCTTGAGCGACTCGGCCCAGCTGTGGACGGTGGCCCGCAGCTCGCCTTCGCCTCCGTCGGCGGGCTTGGTGACGAGGGCGCACAGGACGATGCGGCCACGGGTGACGACCTGCTCGATGTCGACGACGTCGACGGAGTAGGCGGCGAGGGTGTCGAACAGCCCGGCGGTGATCCCGGGACGGTCCTTGCCGAAGATCTTGACGAGGAGGGTGGGGACGTCGGAGGTCTGCGAAGCGCTCATGGTCCCCTCACCGTATCTTCCCGCCCCGCAGGACAGGACCCCCGTCCCACCACGTGAACGCGCCGCTCGCACGGCTCGGCCCGGCGGGCCCCTCTCGACGCGCCGCTCGCACGGCTCGGCCCCGCGCCTGTCCTTCGCGCCGCTGCACCGGACTCCGTCCGTCGAATCCGGGGGCGGAGCCCGGCACCCCCCTGCGCCGTGGCCGGGGCCGGGGCCGGGGTCCTGCGGGGCTTCCCCCGCCCCGCCCCGCCCCTTTCCCGAAACCGGGCTCTGCCCGGACCCGGCCCTCAAACGCCGGGCGGGCTGGAATCGCCCTCCGGGCAATCCAGCCCCGCCGGCGCTTGAGGCGCGGGGGTCCGGGGCGGCGCCCCGGGGAACGGTGGAAGGGCAGGGCGGGGAGGAGCCCCGCGCAGCGGCCCCGTGCCGAGGGTCACCGAGCCCGTCAGCAGCGCGTCCAGCGGATCCGGCAGCAGCCGGGCCGGCGCACCCGAGACCCGGCCGCTCAGCGGGACGAAGAGCCCGAGGAGCACGCCCGCCCAGGCCCCGTTCGGTGCGCCCAGCAGCGCCGCGCCCACCACCCGCCCGGGGTGCTCGTCGCCCTCTGCCGCCCACACGGCCGCCGCCAGCCCGGCCGCGGCCGCGGCCAGCAGCATCGCCACCACCGCCGAGACGGCCGGCCGCAGCCGCGCGAGCGACGCGGGCCCGCGCCGTGAGGCCAGCAGGGCCGGCGCCAGTACCGCCGCCGCCCACAGCCCCGCCCCCAGCAGTGTCGGCCCCGGCTCCACCGAGAACCCCACCCGGGCCCGTGTCTCGATCCGGTCCCCGATGCGGTCGGGGAGCAGCCCGCCGATGTCCCCGACACCGGGGAGCCCGGCCTTCGCGGGATCCGCCGGCAGCACGGCCCCGTCAAGGGTGACCACGTCGTGCCCGACCCACGCCGGCGCGCCCGCCGCGCCGACGAGCAGCGCCACGACGACCACCATCCGCGCGACCGTCTCACCGGGCGCCGCCCCGGCGCGTACCGAGCGAAGGAACAGCCGGGCCAGTACCAGGGCCCCGGCCAGTCCCACCCCGAGCGGTACGACGTCCAGCGAGGTCTCGGCGCCCGCCCCGGCCACGCCGAAGACCGACAGATCGCCCGACGGGGTCACGGTGCCGCCCACGGCCAGCACGACCACCGCCGCGGTCATCGCCCCCGGGGGCCTCCCGTCCGGCCGGCACCCAGCAGGTGCAGCCCGAGCGCCGCGACCCCCGCCATCACCACCAGCGACCAGCCCACGGTGGCGATCCCGCACAGCAGGACGTCTCCCCAACGGATGCGGCGCATGAGCGGTCCCCCGATGCGAGCCGAGCGGAGCGGTCGGAGCGGGACGGCCGGAGCGGACGGCCGGGCGAGAAGTCCCGTATCTCACTCTCCGGGTGACTTTCACCCCCGTCAACGGGCAGGCGTAGACACCCTGGCAAGGCCCGGATTCCACATGTGGCCCTGGGCCTGAAATAGTTCCCCCGGATGTTCGCCATCCCTAGACTCCCTGACGTCATGGGGGATTCTCGGGGGACTTAAGTGGGGCTGGAGTGCCGGAACTCGTACTGGAATTGAATGGAAGGACCTGGACGCTCGATCCGTCCAGGTCGTACTCGCTGGGGCGTGATCCCCAGGGAGATGTGGTGATCGATGACGCCCGGGTGTCCTGGCGGCACGCCACCATCAGCTGGAACGGCCGTGGTTGGGGCATCGAGGACCACGGCAGCACCAACGGCACCTACGTGCACGGGGCTCGGGTGCAGCAGGCCGAACTCGTACCCGGGACGCCGGTCCACCTGGGCAACGCCACAGACGGCCCGAGGCTGAATCCCGTCGGTGCCGCGGCGCCCCAGCCGGCCGTGGCCCAGCAGGCCCAGCAGGCCCCGGCTCAGGCGTACGCCCAGCCGCAGGCGCCCGCGTACCAGGCCCCGCAGCAGCAGTCCCAGCAGCAGGCCTGGGCACAGCAGCAACAGCAGCAGCACGCGCAGCAGCAGCAGCCGCACCTCCCGCACCAGCAGGGCGGCCCCGCCGCGGCCCGCCCGGCGCAGGGCGCCGCCCCGCACCACGGAGGCGACCGCAGCCCGACGACGTTCCACCAGCTCTCGCTGGGTCACGTCATGCGGATCGGCCGTGCGCTGGAGAACGAGCTGGTGGTCTCCGACCTCCAGGTCTCGCGCCACCACGCCGAGTTCCGCTCGATGCCCGGCGGCCGGTTCGAGATCCACGACCTCGGCAGCCACAACGGCACCTACGTCAACGGTCAGCCGCTGGCCAAGTCCGGCACCGCGCTGCTCGGCCCGAACGACATCGTCGGCGTCGGCCACTCGACGTTCCGGATCGTCGGCGACCGCCTCGAGGAGTTCGTCGACACCGGCGAGGTCTCCTTCTCGGCCCGCCACCTCACGGTCACGGTCGACGGCGGCAAGCAGATCCTCAAGGACGTCACCTTCGGCGTCCCGGAGAAGTCGCTGATCGGCGTCATCGGCCCCTCCGGCTCCGGAAAGTCGACGCTGCTCAAGGCGCTGACCGGTTACCGGCCCGCGGACCAGGGTGACGTCCTCTACGACAACCGCAACCTGTACAAGCAGTTCGCGGAGCTCCGCCAGCGCATCGGCCTGGTCCCGCAGGACGACATCCTGCACAAGGAACTCAAGGTCAGCACCGCCCTGAAGTACGCGGCCAAGCTCCGCTTCCCGGGTGACACCGCCGAGTCCGAGCGCGAGGCCCGGATCAACGAGGTGCTGCGGGAGCTCAAGCTCGACATCCACAAGGACAAGAAGATCACCTCGCTCTCGGGTGGTCAGCGCAAGCGCGTGTCCGTGGCCCTGGAGCTGCTCACCAAGCCGTCGCTGATCTTCCTGGACGAGCCGACCTCCGGCCTCGACCCGGGCATGGACCGCGATGTCATGCAGCTGCTGCGCGGCCTCGCCGACGACGGCCGCACGGTCCTGGTGGTCACCCACTCGGTCGCCGAGCTGGCCATCTGCGACAAGCTGCTGGTCATGGCCCCGGGTGGGTCGGTCGCCTACTTCGGCCCGCCGGACGAGGCGCTGAACTTCTTCGGCTACACCACGTGGGCCGACGTCTTCTCGGCGTTCGAGAACTACCGCGACTACGACTGGGCCGGCCGCTGGAAGGGCTCGCAGCACTACCAGCTGTACGCCGCCGACCTCGACGCGGTCGCCCCGCAGTCCGTCGCGATGCCGTCCGCGCAGCAGATGATGCCTCCCAAGCCGCAGGCCTGGGGCTCGCAGCTGTGGACGCTGATCCGCCGCTACCTCTCGGTGATCGGATCCGACAAGGGCTTCATCGGCCTGATGCTGATCCTGCCGGCGGTCCTGGGCGTGGTCTCGACGGTCATCCCCGCCAAGTTCGGCCTCGCGCCCCCCGTGGCGCCGTCCCGCTTCAACGGCGACGCCGGCACGATCATGCTGATCCTCGCGGTCGGCATGTGCTTCTCGGGCGCCGCCAACTCGGTCCGCGAGCTGATCAAGGAACGGGTCATCTACGAGCGGGAGCGCGCGACCGGCCTGTCCCGGTCGGCGTACCTCATGTCGAAGGTGATCGTCCTCGGCATCATCACGGCCGTCCAGGGCGTGATCATCTGCGCCATCGGCTTCACCCCGCGCGACCTGCCCACCGAGGGCCTGGTCATGCCGCCGGCCGTCGAGATCTGCCTGTCGGTCATCGCGCTCGGCTTCACCTCGATGATGTTCGGCCTGGTGATCTCCTCGCTGGTGAAGACCGCCGAGAAGACCATGCCGCTGCTCGTGATGTTCGCGATCGTCCAGGTCGTCTTCACCGGCATCCTCTTCCAGGTGTACGACTCCCCGGGCCTGGAGCAGTTCGCCTGGCTGATGCCGTCCCGCTGGGCCATCGCCGCCGCCGGCACCACCCTGAACCTCGGCAAGCTCATGCCGCCGTGGGACGCCGACAACCCGACCAACACCGACCCGCTCTGGGACGCCACGGTCGGCCAGTGGAGCCTGAACATCACCATCCTGCTGCTCCTCGGCATCGCCTGCGGCTTCGCGGTACAGCGCCTGCTGCGCCGCCACGAGCCCGAGGTCATGCGGGCCGGCAAGTAGTCCTGCCGTAGTGGTCCGGCCCTGGCGCCGGCCGTACGCACGAACGCCTCAGGGCGGCACCCGGTACTCCGGGGGCCGCCCTGAGGCGCATGGGGGGTCTTGATGCCGTCGGCGTCCTAGTAGGCGCTGTTGACGTTGTCCATCGAGCCGTAGCGGTCGGCCGCGTAGTTGCAGGCGGCGACGATGTTGGCGACCGGGTCGTACTGGTCGAACTTGGTGCCCTTGACGTGGTACGTCTTGAAGGTCGGGTAGATGACCTGGAGCAGACCCTTGCTGGGGATGCCGTTCTGGGCGTTGATGTCCCAGTTGTTGATCGCCATCGGGTTGCCGCTGGACTCACGCATGATGTTGCGGTGGATACCGGCGTAGGTGCCCGGAATGCCTTCCTTCTTCATGATGAAGAGGGCTTCCTTGATCCAGCCGTCCAGGTTGTTCGCGAAGACGGGGGTGCGGGCGGCGGAGCGGCTCGCGGCCGCCTTCTGCTCGCGGTCCTTCTTCGCGGCGGCCTTGGCCTTGGCGGCGGCGTCGGCCTTGGCCTTGGCCTCCTTCGCCGCCTTGTCGGCGACGACCTGCTGCACGGAGAGGTGCTGCTGTACTGCCTTCGTCTGCGCGCCGGCGACGACCTGGGACCAGGCGACGGGGGCGACGGCGACCGTCTCGGCCTCGGCGGTGTCGGCCGGGACGAGGGAGAAGGCGAGAGCGGCGGCACTGAACGTGGCGACGCCGGCAATGGACAGCTTGTGTGCCTTCGTCAGACGACTGTGACCGGAAGTGCTGGAAGCAGACATGGCGGGGCAACCTCTTCGAATCGCGGGAGCCGCAGGAAAGCGCCGCTGGGATCCGGGGATCCGCGGCGCTGTGCGGCGAGAGCAATTCTTAGCGGCGGCAAAATCCTGTGGCAAAGGTGTGACGTACGATCCCGCTTAGTGGATCACGGGCGGGCGCCGAGGCCCGATTTCCGGCCTCGGCGCTACGTGCGCCCGTGCTGACAGGACCTTTACCCCTCCACTAGGGAGCTTCGTAAGTGATGTGGGTCCTATGTGCGGGCTCACATCGAGCACGTAACAGTCTCACCATCCGTTGCTGAAGCAACGCACTCAGTGATCGGCCTCCTCCTTGAGTAGCAGGTGCACGTCCCCGAACTCGTGCCAGAGGCAGCGACGGGCCACCGCCTCCGCATACCCGAGCTGTACGGCGGCACGCCCCGCGACCGCTTCCAGCATCAGCAGATGGGACGCCTCCGGCTCGTGCAGCCCGGTCAGCAGCCCGTCCACGACCCGCACCCCGCGCTCCGGCGTCACCACCAGGTCCGTCCAGCCGACGGCCCGGCGCACCACGCCCCGCGCGTCCGCGGCCGACTCCAGGGCCCGTACCGCCGTCGTCCCCACCGCGATCACCCTCCCGCCCGCCGCCCGCGCGGCGTTCACCAGCCGCGCCGTGCTCGCCGGCACTTCGTACCGCTCCGGGTACGGCGGCTCGTGCGCCTCCTGCGAGGCCACGCCCGCGTGCAGGGTCAGCGGGGCGAACTGCACCCCCCGGCTCACCAGCCGCGCCACCAGCTCGGCGGTGAAGGGCCGCCCGGCGCTCGGCATCTCCGCCGATCCCGCCCCGTCGGTCCTCGGCACCGCGAACACCGTCTGATACGCCGACAGCGGCTGGTCCCGCTCCGTGTACGCGTACCGGATCGGCCGCCCGTACGCCCGCAGCAGGCCGGGCACGTCATCCGTCGAGGGCCGCGCCCACCACAGCCGGTCCGCGCCCGCCGCGAGGGGCTCCTCCAGTACGAGGTGATGTCCGCCCGGCAGCTCCACCACCGCACCGGCCGGCCCCCCGGCACGCGGCCCGGTCGTGCCCCGCCCGGCCGGGGTCCGCAGCTCCACCGACCACCGGCCCCCGGCGCCCCGGGTCGAGAAGTGCACCACCAGTGCCTCGCCGCCCTTGCCGCCGCGCCGCCCAGCCGGGCGTCCACGGCGGCCGCCAGCGTGGCCGAGGTGTTGACCACCAGCACGTCCCCGGCCCGCAGCAGCTCCGGCAGCTCCCGGAAGGCGTGCAGCGACACCTCGCTACTGCCCCGTGAGGCCAGCAGCCGCACCGCGTCCCGGCCCAGCCCGGGCCCGCGTTGCTCGGCCGGTACGCGGGCCAGCAGGTCGGGCGGAATGTCCCTTATATAGGGACTCTTCTGCCGTAGTGCCGGACGCCCGCTCACGGCTCCGCTCACGGCTCCGCTCACGGCTCCGCTCACGGCTCCGCTCACGGCCCCGCTCACCGCCCCGCTCCCGCTCCCGCGCCGGCCCCCGCCGCCAGCCCCTCGGCCGTGTACCGCCCGCTCGGCAGCCCGTCCGCCACCAGCCGCAGCAGCATCGGAGCCACCTCCTCCGGCGCCGGCAGCCCCGCCAGGTCCTCCCCGGGCTCGGCCGCCGCCATCATCCGCGTCCGCATCGAGCCCGGATCCGCCCACCACACCCGCAGCCCCGGCTCCTCGACCGCCAGTACCGCCGACAGCAGATCCCCGGCCGCCTTGGTGGCCCCGTACGCACCCCACGTGGCGTACGGGACCACCGCGGCGTCCGAGCTGATGTTCAGCACCGCCCCGGCCGCCGAGGCGCGCAGCAGCGGCAGCCCCTCCTGGACCAGGCCCAGCGGCCCGACCACATTGACCTCGAAGGCCTCCCGCAGCCCCTCCAGCGGATGGACCGCCAGCGGCACCAGCGGCTCCGCCCCCAGCACCCCCGCGTTGTTCACCAGCAGGTCCAGCCCGCCCAGCTCCCGCGCCGCCGCCAGCAGCGCCGCCCGGTGCTCCCCCGAGGACACGTCCCCCGCCACCGCCACAACCCGCACCCCGGCCGTCCGCTCCAGCCCGGCCGCAGCCTCCTTCAGCGCCGCCGCGCCCCTCGCGCTCAGCACCAGGTCCCAGCCGCGCTCCGCCAGCTCCCCGGCCAGTGCCCGGCCCAGCCCCCTCGACGCCCCCGTCACCACCGCCACCGACATGACCGCACCCTCGCCTTCCGTACCGATCAGCAGATGCCCCCAACCTAGGAAGTCCGCACCCGCCGCCGCGTCGGTCGCGCGGCCCACCCGTACCGGTCCGTTGGACCTACGTCCACCGCTCCGCCCATCGCCCGATCCCGCAGGTCACGGCCGCCGGTACGGTGAGGCCATGACCGGTAGTCCCATGTACGGCGGACCCCGCAGCGGCCTGGCCGCCGTGAGCACCGCGCTGCTCGCCATGAGCCGCCGCCTGGAGGCCCGCGACGTCCTGCGCACGATCGTCGTCTCGGCCCGAGAGCTCCTGGACGCCGAGTACGCGGCCCTGGGCGTCCCGGACGACCACGGCGGTTTCGCCCAGTTCGTCGTGGACGGCATCAGCGCCGAGCAGTGGCGCCGCATCGGCCCACTGCCCCGCCAGCACGGCATCCTCGCCGCGATGCTCCACCAGGACGGCCCCGAGCGGCTGGCCGACGTACGCCAGGACCCGCGCTTCGAGGGCTGGCCCGCCGCCCACCCCGAGATGTCCGACTTCCTCGGCCTGCCCGTCCGGGACGGCGAGGAGACCCTCGGCGCCCTCTTCCTCGCCAACAAGAAGGGCTCGCGCGGCTTCACCGACGAGGACGAGGAACTCCTCTCCCTCCTCGCCCAGCACGCCGCGATAGCCCTCACCAACGCCCGGCTCTACGAGCGCAGCCGCGAGCTCACCATCGCCGAGGAACGCTCCCGCCTCGCCCATGAGCTGCACGACGCCGTCAGCCAGAAGCTCTTCTCACTGCGCCTCACCGCCCAGGCCGCCGCCGCCCTCGTGGACCGCGACCCGGCCCGCGCCAAGGACGAGCTCCAGCAGGTCGCCGTACTGGCGGCGGAGGCCGCCGACGAGCTGCGCGCCGCCGTGACCGAGCTCCGCCCGGCCGCGCTGGACGAGGACGGCCTGGTCGCCACCCTCAGGACCCACGTCCACGTACTGGACCGCGCGCACACCGCCCACGTCACCTTCACCTGTGACGGCGTACGGGCCCTCCCCTCGACCCAGGAGGAAGCCCTCCTGCGCGTCGCCCAGGAGGCCCTCCACAACGCCCTGCGCCACTCGGGGGCGGACCGGGTCGAGGTCACCCTGGCCAAGAGCCCGGCCGGGGGAGCGGTCCTCACGGTCGTCGACTCGGGCAAGGGCTTCGACCCCCGGGCCGTCCGCAGCGCCGGCCGCCACCTGGGCCTGGTCTCCATGCGGGACCGCGCCGGCGGCGTCGGGGGCCGGCTCACCGTGCACTCGGAGCCCGGCAAGGGCACCACGATCGAGATGGAGGTCCCCGGTGGCTGATACCCCCGGCCGGATCCGCGTACTGCTGGTCGACGACCACCAGGTGGTCCGCCGGGGCCTGCGCACGTTCCTGGAGGTCCAGGACGACATCGAGGTGGTCGGAGAGGCCTCCGACGGCGAGGAGGGCATCGCCCGCGCCGAGGAGCTGCGGCCCGACGTGATCCTCATGGACGTCAAGATGCCGGGCACCGACGGCATCGAGGCGTTGCGCCGGCTGCGCGAGCTCACGAACCCCGCGCGGGTGCTGGTCGTCACCAGCTTCACGGAGCAGCGGACCGTGGTCCCCGCCCTGCGGGCCGGCGCGGCGGGGTACGTCTACAAGGACATCGACCCCGACGCCCTCGCCGGAGCCATCCGCTCCGTCCACGCCGGCCACGTCCTCCTCCAGCCGGAGGTGGCGGTGACCCTGCTCTCCCAGGAGGACCAGACCCCCTCCGCCGGCCGGCCGGGCTCACTGACCGACCGCGAGCGCGAGGTCCTGGGCCTCATCGCCGACGGCCGGTCGAACCGGGAGATCGCCCGCGCCCTGGTCCTCTCCGAGAAGACGGTCAAGACCCACGTCTCGAACATCCTGATGAAGCTGGACCTGTCCGACCGGACGCAGGCGGCGTTGTGGGCGGTCAGGCACGGAATCGCCGAGCGGCGCAAGAATCGGACCAGCTCGTTCCGGTCTGAGATTCATACGGTCGGGTGTATGTAGCCCACATGGCGTATCCCGATCGCCGGGTGACCGTTCTCCATGGCGTGCCGCGACGGCTGGTCGTGGCAGACGTACTGGAGGACGAGAACGTGAAGAACTTCAAGAAGGCCGCAGCCGTCACCATGATCGCGGGCAGCCTCGTGGCCGCCGGCGCCGGTGTCTCCTCGGCGCACGGCGGTGCGTCGGCGGAGGGCGAGGCCCTGAACTCGCCCGGCGTGGCCTCCGGGAACCTGCTCCAGGTCCCCGTCCACGTCCCCGTGAACGTGGTCGGCAACTCGGTCACCGTGATCGGCCTGCTCAACCCGGCCTTCGGCAACACCGGCGTGAACGCCTGACCCCGGCCCGACACCGCGGCCCCGCTTCCCCCCTCTCCCCGGGAAGCGGGGCCGCCGCCGTTCCTGCGCCGGGCGCACGTTCAGCCCCCGTGGGGGCACCTCCCAGCGGAAGCTGGGGGAGTGAGGCGCGGGGGTCAGGGGCGGAGCCCCCAGCTGCCGGGCGCAGCCGCGGTCCGGCATTCCGGCGCCGCCCGGCCACATCGCCTCGCCGGCGATCGAGGCGCGGGGTCCCGGGCGGAGCCCCAGGAGCCCCGGCACAGGAGCCCCGCTAGCGCCCCCGCTAGCGCCCCCGCTCGCGCTCCTCGACGGCAGAGTTGTACGCCGCGACAAGGGCCCGCCGGGCCACCCGCTCCACCGGCCGCAAGGCCTCGGCCCGCGCCGCCATCTCCGAGGCGGCCACCGCACCCCCGTGCCCGTTCTCGTACGCCAGCGACACCATCAGGTCCACCCGCTGCGCCAGCGCCAGCACCCGTACCGCCCGCGCCGGATAGCCCGGAGCCAGCACCTCCCGCCCCGCCTCCGCCCGCGCCCGGTACGCCGACAGGGCTGCCTCCGCCGCCGGGCCCGACCCCGCCACGTCCAGCCGCGTCAGCACCACGGTCGCCTCGCGCAGCGCCTCCGCCAGCTCCCGCTCCGCCTCGCCCAGCGACGGCACGTCCGCCGGCGGGGCCTCCCGTACCGGCAGGCAGTGCCAGGTCACCGACACGTGCACGTCCCCGGCCGGCCCGGCCTCGTACACCTCCGGCACCAGACCCAGCGCCGCACCCACCGCGACGACCGCCTCCTCCGCGTCCAGCGCCCGCGCGTTGAACTCCGGCGGCCCGCTCAGCCCCAGCGGATGCCCCGGAGCCGGCAGCGCCACCCGCAGCCCCGACACCCCCAGCGCCCGCATCCGCCCCAGCGCCAGCGTGAGACCCACCGGACCCGATTCCCCGGGCAGCCCGGCCACCCGGTGCACGGCGTCCTCGCCCACGATCGACAACACGGCCTCGTCGGGCGAGACCAGACCGGCCAGCAGCGCGTTCCCCCAGGCGGCCAGCCGCCCTGAACGTGGTTCGAAAAGCATCCCCCAACTCTACGGACCCGCCCTCTGGCCCGGCCCCGGCCCCGGACCCCTCCGCGAGTGGCGTAGGTTTTCCCCTGGGGCTGCGCCTGCCGGCGCACAGAGAACCGTGACTGCAAGGGGTGACAACACGCTCATGAGCGATGTTCTGGAGCTGGTGGACGTATCCGTGGTCCGCGAGGGCCGGGCTCTGGTGGACCAGGTCTCCTGGTCGGTGAAGGAGGGGGAGCGCTGGGTGATCCTCGGCCCCAACGGCGCCGGCAAGACCACGCTGCTGAACCTCGCCTCCAGCTACCTCTTCCCGACCAAGGGCGCCGCCACCATCCTCGGCAGCACCCTCGGCAAGGTGGACGTCTTCGAGCTGCGCCCCCGCATCGGCATCGCCGGTATCGCGATGGCCGACAAGCTGCCCAAGCGGCAGACCGTCCTGCAGACCGTCCTCACCGCCGCATACGGCATGACGGCGACCTGGCAGGAGGAGTACGAGGACGTCGACGAGCAGCGCGCCCGCGCCTTCCTCGACCGCCTCGGCATGACGGACTACCTCGACCGGAAGTTCGGCACCCTCTCCGAGGGCGAGCGCAAGCGCACGCTGATCGCCCGCGCCCTGATGACCGACCCCGAGCTGCTGCTCCTCGACGAGCCCGCCGCCGGCCTGGACCTCGGTGGCCGCGAGGACCTCGTACGCCGCCTCGGCCGCCTCGCCCGCGACCCGCTCGCGCCCTCCATGGCCATGGTCACGCACCACGTCGAGGAGATCGCCCCCGGATTCACCCACGTCCTGATGATCCGCCAGGGCAAGGTCGTCACCGCGGGCCCGATCGACCTCGAACTGACCTCCCGTAACCTGTCGCTCTGCTTCGGCCTCCCGCTGGTCGTCGAGCGCAACGACAACGACCGCTGGACCGCCCAGGGCCTTCCCCTCGGCTAGTGCGAGCCCCCCGCACCCTGTCCCGACCGCGCCCACCGGACCTACCATGACCATGTGGACGACATCGACGCATGGGTGTGGTGGCTCGTCGGAGCGGTCGGACTGGGCATCCCCCTCGTCCTGACGGCGATGCCCGAGTTCGGCATGTTCGCCGTCGGAGCGGTGGCGGCGGCCGTCACCGCGGCCGTCGGCGGGGGAATGGTGGCCCAGGTCCTGGTCTTCGTGATCGTGTCGGTCGCGCTCATCGCCGTCGTCCGGCCGATCGCCAACCGGCACCGCGACCAGCGGCCCCAACACCGCAGCGGAATCGACGCGTTGAAGGGCCGCAGCGCCGTCGTCCTCGAACGCGTCGACAGCAGTGGCGGCCGCATCAAGCTCGCCGGCGAGATCTGGTCCGCGCGCACCCTCGACGCGTACAGCACTTTCGAACCCGGCCAGTCCGTCGACGTCGTGGAGATCGACGGGGCGACCGCCGTCGTCATGTGACAAGCAGCCTGCTCGCAGCCCGCGGGTCTGCGAGACTCCGTTCAACGGGGCAGCACAGACAGCCGGAAGGGCACGGGGAACCGCATGCAACCGATCATCATCGTCCTGATCATTCTGGTGGTTCTGGTCTTCATCGCACTGGTCAAGACGATCCAGGTGATCCCGCAGGCCAGCGCCGCCATCGTCGAGCGGTTCGGCCGCTACACCCGCACCCTCAACGCGGGCCTCAACATCGTCGTCCCGTTCATCGACTCGATCCGCAACCGGATCGACCTCCGCGAGCAGGTCGTCCCCTTCCCGCCGCAGCCGGTCATCACCCAGGACAACCTGGTCGTCAACATCGACACCGTCATCTACTACCAGGTGACCGACGCCCGCGCCGCGACGTACGAAGTGGCCAGCTACATCCAGGCCATCGAGCAGCTCACCGTCACCACGCTGCGCAACATCATCGGCGGCATGGACCTGGAGCGGACCCTCACGTCCCGCGAGGAGATCAACGCCGCCCTGCGCGGGGTCCTCGACGAAGCCACCGGCAAGTGGGGCATCCGCGTCAACCGCGTCGAGCTCAAGGCCATCGAGCCGCCGACCTCCATCCAGGACTCGATGGAGAAGCAGATGCGCGCCGACCGCGACAAGCGCGCCGCGATCCTCCAGGCCGAAGGTGTCCGCCAGTCCGAGATCCTGCGCGCCGAGGGCGAGAAGCAGTCCTCCATCCTCCGCGCCGAAGGCGAGGCCAAGGCCGCCGCCCTGCGCGCCGAGGGTGAAGCCCAGGCCATCCGTACGGTGTTCGAGTCCATCCACGCCGGCGACGCCGACCAGAAGCTCCTCGCCTACCAGTACCTCCAGATGCTCCCCAAGATCGCCGAAGGCGACGCCAACAAGCTCTGGATCGTGCCGAGCGAGATCGGCGACGCCCTCAAGGGCCTCTCCGGCGCCATGGGCAACTTCGGTCCCATGGGCGGCGGTTCCGGCTTCAACCCGCAGAACTCCGGCAAGGACGGCGGCAACGTGACGGACAAGGGCGGCGCGGGCCGCCGCGAACAGCCCCCCATCGACTGAACGGCCCATCCCCTCCTGCATGATCAGTGAGGCCCCTCGACCTTCATGGCGGGGAGGCGACTCACTCATGCAAAGGGGATGGCCCAGTCCATGTCCATCTGGGAATCACTCGCGGTCTTCGCCGCCGGCATCGGCGCCGGCACCATCAACACCATCGTCGGCTCCGGCACCCTGATCACCTTCCCGGTGCTGCTCGCCACCGGCCTGCCGCCCGTCACCGCCAACGTGTCCAACACCCTCGGCCTGGTGCCCGGTTCCATCAGCGGAGCCATCGGCTACCGCAAGGAGCTCCAGGGCCAGCGCGCCCGCATCATCCGGCTCGGCTCGGTGTCGCTCCTCGGCGGGCTCGCGGGCGCCGTCCTGCTCCTCACCCTGCCGTCCGACTCCTTCGACACGATCGTGCCCGTCCTCATCGGACTCGCCCTCGTGCTCGTCGTCCTCCAGCCCCGCCTCGCCGCCGCCCTGCGCCGGCGCCAGGAGGCCGCGGGCGGCGACACCGGCCACCCCGACGGCGGACCCGCGCTGTTGTCCGGCATGCTGCTCTCCAGCGCGTACGGAGGCTACTTCGGGGCGGCCCAGGGCGTGCTCTACCTCGGCCTGATGGGCCTGCTGCTCCGTGATGACCTGCAGCGGATCAACGCCGTGAAGAACGTCATCGCCGCCCTGGTGAACGGCATCGCGGCCGTCCTGTTCCTGTTCGTCGCCGAATTCGACTGGACGGCCGTCGTCCTCATCGCCGTCGGCTCCACCATCGGCGGCCAGATCGGCGCCAAGGTCGGCCGGCGTCTCCCGCCGACCGCCCTGCGCGCGGTCATCGTCACGGTCGGCGTCATCGCCATCGTCCAGCTGCTGGTCCGCTGAGCGACGTAGCAGAGTTACGCCGCCCAGCGCCCCCGGCTACGCGATAACCGGGGGCAGCCCGGGCACACGACTACGCGGAGCGCTCCAGCCACTCCGGCAGCGCCTCGCGCCCGGCCACCCCCAGGGCGAGCAGCATGGCGTCCGCCGGAGACGGCACGAAGGGCTTCCGGAGGAGCGGCATCCCCGCCTCCTCCGGAGTCCGGGCCGCCTTGCGGTGGTTGTCCTCGGCGCAGGAGGCCACCGTGTTCAGCCAGGTGTCCCCACCCCCCTGGGCCCTCGGCAGCACGTGGTCCACGGTCGTCGCGCGCTTCCCGCAGTACGCGCACCGGTGTTGGTCCCGGACCAACACCCCCCTCCGCGACCAGGGAGCATGTCTTCGGAAGGGCACCCGGACGTACCTGCAGAGCCTGATCACCCGCGGCATCGGAAGCTCCATGGTGGCCGCGCGCACGCGCAACTCGGGATGCGACTGTTCGACCACGGCCTTGTCCTGGAGCACCAGGACCACCGCCCGGTTCAGCGTCACCGTCGACAGCGGCTCGAAGCTCGCATTCAGCACCAGCGTGTCCCGCATCTCGCCCACCTCCCGTGTGCAGGCCCGCGACCACCCTTGCGGCAGGGCCCGCGACCACTCTGGCCGGGCGCGCCACGCGGGACAACGCAATAAAAATGCCCGGTCCTGGCCTTCTTTAGACCAGGACCGGGCAAACAGCGGGAGAAGAGATCAGCGCGCGGGGGACTCGTACTCACCGATGAGCTGGGCCCGTCCGAGCGTGTGGAACCGCAGGTTGAACCCGACCGCGGCGGGGGAGACGTCCTCGCCGGGGCCGAGCTTCTCCTGATCCACCGCGTACACGGTGAAGACGTACCGGTGCCGCTCCCCGGCCGGCGGAGCCGCCCCGCCGAAGTCCTTGGTCCCGTAGTCGTTCCGCACGTGCACGGCCCCGGGGGGCAGCCCCTCGAACTTCCCGCCGCCCGCCCCGGCCGGCAGCTCCGTGACCGAGGCCGGCAGATCGAAGAGCACCCAGTGCCAGAACCCGCTGCCCGTGGGCGCGTCCGGGTCGAAGCACGTCACTGCGAAGCTCTTCGTCCCCTCCGGGAACCCCTCCCACCGCAGCTGCGGCGAGACGTTCCCGCCCGCTTTCACCTGGGCGTCGCCCAGATCGGCGCCGGGCGCGAGATCCGTGCTGGTCACGGTGAACTCGTGCACCTCGGGGTGGAAGTCGTGCGGAAGAGGAGCCCTGTTCTGCTCGGTCACTGCTGACCCTCCTGCTCGGATCGGATACGTGTACCGCTCCGAGCCTAGGAGCCTAGAACCAGTTGCGCTGGGAACCGACGGACGCGATCCACTGGTTCAGGTACGCCGCCCAGTCGGTGCCCTGGTACGACTGCAGGCCCACCTGGAAGCAGCGGTAGGTGTCGCTGCCCTCGCTGAACAGCCCCGGCTTCTTGTCCATCTCCAGGACGACGTCCATCTCCCGGCCGTCCGAGACGAAGGTCAGCTCGACCTGGTTCAGACCCCGGTACTGCGAGGGCGGCAGGAACTCGATCTCCTGGTAGAAGGGCAGCGTCTGCCGCGTCCCCCGGATGTGCCCGCGCTCCATGTCCGCACTGCGGAACGAGAAGCCCAGCTGGCGGAACGCGTCGAGGATCGCCTGCTGCGCCGGCACCGGGTGCACGTTGATCGGGTCGAGGTCGCCCGCGTCGACCGCGCGCGCGATCTCCAGCTCGGTGCTGACCCCGATGTTCATCCCGTGCAGGTGCTGACCCCCGAAGTGGGTGATCGGCGTCTCCCAGGGGATCTCCAGCCCGAAAGGCACCACGTGCAGCGCGCCGGCCTGTACCTGGAACGCACCGCCGAGGCGCTGCTTGGTGAAGACGACGTCCTGCTTGTACTCCTGGTCACCGCCTTCCACCTCCACACGCGCCTGCAGCCCGATGGACAGCCCCTCGATCTGCTGCTCCACGGAGCCGCCCTGGATCCGGACCTCGCCCTGGACGATCCCGCCCGGCACGACGTTCGGCTCTGTGATGATCGTGTCCACCGAAGCACCACCGGCACCCAGGCTCGCGAACAGCTTCTTGAACCCCATGCTCAAACTCCCCTTGAAGGATCTGGCGACTACGCCGCGACTACCCCTTACATACGCGGAACCTTAGGCCCCGGTTGCAGGTGCGCGCGTTCCACTACGCTCGACCGGATGAGCGCGCGCCCCGACCGTACGCCCCTGCCCCGGAGCTTCTTCGACCGCCCGGTCCTTGCCGTGGCCCCGGACCTCCTGGGCCGCACCCTGGTGCGCCGTACGCCGGACGGCCCCATCGAACTGCGCATCACGGAGGTGGAGGCGTACGAAGGGGAGTCCGACCCGGGCTCCCACGCCTACCGCGGCCGCACGGCACGCAACGCGTCGATGTTCGGTCCGCCCGGACACGCGTACGTCTACTTCATCTACGGCATGTGGTTCAGCCTCAACCTGGTGTGCGGCCCGCCCGACCACGCGAGCGGGGTCCTGGTGCGCGCCGGCGAGATCACGGTGGGCGCCGACCTGGCTGCCAAACGGCGACTTTCCGCCAGATATCCGAGAGAACTGGCCAAGGGCCCGGCCCGTCTGGCCACCGCCCTGGACGTGGACCGCTCCCTAGACGGCACCGACCTCTGCGGGGGCCCCGATTCCCCACTCTCCCTCCTCACGGGCACCCCCACCTCGCCCGACCAGGTCAGCAGCGGCCCGCGCACGGGAGTGGGCGGCGCCGGCGCCACCCACCCGTTCCGCTTCTGGATCACCCACGACCCGACGGTGAGCCCGTACCGCGCCCACGCGCCACGCCGCCGCTCAACTTGACTCGCCCCTGGCGGACGCCTAACGTAGCCCGAGCCGCTTGAACGGGGCACTGCCATCAGCAGCCCCCCGGAGCGGCCAACCCCAACTCACTACGACTTACCCCTGGCGGGGTTCCATTCGGCATGTCCGAATTCCTGGCCAGTGGCTCGATTATGAGCCGCAAGGGATAAGCGCTAATGTGGTGGAGCGCCGAAAGGCAAAGACCCCCAACGGTCACTGAATTCAAATCCAAGTCCGGTAAACGGCGCGGAAATGATCTGGTAGAGTCGGAAACGCAAGAACACAGAACGAAAGCCCGGAGGAAAGCCCGAGAGGGTGAGTACAAAGGAAGCGTCCGTTCCTTGAGAACTCAACAGCGTGCCAAAAATCAACGCCAGAAGTTGATACCCCGTCCACTTCGGTGGATGAGGTTCCTTTGAAAAAGACCTGTGAGGCTTCCTCGTGGAGCACTTGCAGGCAATTACACAGCGAGGACGTTGTGGCGCGTCGGTCTTATTCCGACATGACGTGCCCGCTCTAAGTGATGTGTGCACCCGATTACGGGTAAACATTCATGG